>JAIXOO010000059.1 GCA_027486765.1 Saprospiraceae bacterium | reverse complement strand
GCTTCTAAAAGAATTGAAACAGCATTGGCAGATATTTTACTGATCGGATTAAAATTTTTGGCAGCTTTGGTTGGCATTGATCTGGATAAAATCAGCAGTAAAGTGACTCAAATCTTTAACGCGGTTAAAAATCCTGTAAATCGGGCAATCAAATGGTTCCTGGACAAGGCAGTCGCGTTTTCGAAGAAGCTGGGTGTGGATAAAGCGGTGAAAGGTGCTAAGGCTGGTGTAGCGAAGACTAAGGAGTGGGTAGCGGAGAAGGGTAAGCAGGGGGCTGCTAAGGTATTGGGGTGGTTGGGATTTAAGAAGGAGTTTAAAGCTGATGATGGCCGAAGCCACTCTATCTATTTTAAAGCAACTGATCAAAATGCAGACCTAATGATAGCTAGCACCCCCCAAACCTTTATTAAGTTTGTAAATAGTATAAAAATTGACCCAAGCAACCAAGCTCAAGTAGCTGCAAGAGACCGTGCAAGGGAATTGGCAAAAGAAATAGATCAGATGAAACGTGAAAGATTACGAATGAAAACAGATGGAGAATTAAAAACTCAAAGCCCAGAGTTTACAAAAAAATTAGAAGAATTAGCTCAGGTGAGTAGTAAATTATTCCATAATACTGGGTTGCAAGTTTCTTCTCCGCCTAGTTTTGGAGGATTAAGGGGAGGTTTTGGAGTCTCTGTAGTTGTAGAACGATTAACAAAATTGGGCCCATCTGGAAGCAAACCAAATACTATGAGTGAAGCTTGGAATGTGCTTAGACAAAGAAAATCTCTTCAAGGAGGAAGGTCTTATTATGTTCGAGGTCATTTATTGAATCACTTGATGCATGGATCGGGTGCAATATGGGAAAATTTAACTCCAATTGAACAGGGTACCAACACGAGGTATGAAGCTCAAGTTGAAAACCCTGTATATCAATTGATTCACCAAGGTAAATCGGTTCATTTTGAAGTCAGAGCGGTTTATGGTCGAAACATTAACAAGGAACTTGAAAGTGCTTTTGTCAAGCAAGGAAGAGCTACGAAGGCGGAAATTGTACGTAATGAAAGATTTGTTCCAACTCGACTTGAAGCTAACTGGTATGTTATTGGAGAAAAACAAGCCACTAAACAAAATGTAGATGTGGGCAATGAAATAGATTCCACTCAAAGCTCATATGTAACTTAATAGTCAAACTATTTGACATTTCATAAGGAGGCAATTGATATCCGTCGCTTCTTAAAACAAACGTCCATCAGATGCTTGATTAGATTCCAGCACTTAATTTCAATTCAGATGAAAATAATTTATGGGTTATTGATTGTAATAATTATTGCAGCCACCCTCCTCTGGGCTACCTTCCAAGGCTACCAACTGCTCACCCACCAAGCGCAGGTCCTACCCCCACTCCAACAAGCAACCCTGCTCATCATTGGCCTCATTGCAATTGCCTCCACCCTGATTCTCGCCGCCGCCATCCGCAGCAATGGCCGCAGTCGTGCATTCACCCAAATCACTCGCCGCCGCCTCGACCTCTACGAAAACTTCATCGTCATCTGGCAGTCCTTAAAAAACCTGCAAGACGCCGACCAAATCGCTACCTTACAACTTCAAGCCGACGAACTCAAAAGCAGCATGGCCCTAGTCGCCTCCACCGAAGTGCTTCGCAACCTGAACCAGCTACTGGATCAAGCGGCCAATGAAGGCCCGCAAGCCTCTCAAAAAACGTATGAAGAATTGCTACTTTCCATGCGCCGCGACCTGCAACTCTCTACGCTGTACCCGTTACCGAATGAACTGAGCAAACTATTCGCCAACCCACAAAACAACCGCTAATGGCCAAGCAACGACAATTGCGCCGCAAGCGCCGTGGCCCCAAGGGGAACACCAGCCGGCCCGCTTTTTTCCAAAACGCCAACCCTGAATCGAGTACCGAAACCAACAATACCACTTTTTTTGGTCCAGCCAGCGGAAAAGTACAGCCCAAACTCCAGGTGAACCAACCCGGCGATGTATATGAAAAACAAGCCGATGCGATGGCCGAACAGGTAGTCAATAGTGGACCACCGGCACAAAGTATCGCCACTCCAGCGCCAAAGGTTGCCCAGCGCCAAGGCAAAGAAGACATTCAAAAGGCAAGTCAACCCGAAGAAGTCCAAAAAATGGCGCAGCTTGAAGAGGAAAAGCCGGTGCAAAAAATGAGTAAACCCGAAGAACCCCAGCGGAAAGAACAAGAAGAGGTGCAGCGCAAACCGGAAGAAGAACCAGCCGTCCAAAAAAAAGAAGAAGAAGTCAAACGCAAACCCGAGGAAGAAAAAGTACAGGCTCAAACTTCGGGCAATGGGGGCGGAACTGCCCCCTCCGGCTTTGCCTCCAACCTGAACCATAGCAAAGGCCAAGGCAGCGGACTAAGCAAAAGCACCCTCAACGAAATGTCCAGTGCATTTGGCCAGGATTTCAGCGGGGTACGCATCCACACCGATAGCCAGGCCGAGCAGTTGAGCGAACAAATCAGTGCTCAGGCTTTCACCCACGGCAATGACATTTACTTCAACCAAGGGAAGTACAATCCTGAAAGCCAGGATGGCAAACGGCTGCTGGCACACGAGCTGACCCATGTGGTGCAACAAGGGTATAGTGAAGAACAGGTACAGAGAGTTTGTTTTGAAGCAAGTGCACCAAATCGACCTATCGGGGCTTGTGCCGAGGGGGCTCGTGATATTGGCCGCAGACCACAAGCACAAGCAAATACTCTTGACTCAAGGGCGCAGGCCATAATTACTGCAGCACAAGATCAAAGAGTGGCCAATGAAGACCGAGCTATTCAATTAGTGAATGCCATCATTTGTACATACATGCCTTCTCAGGTATCGAAAGTAAGGAAGATTTATTATCACGCTGGCCTGAATGGACTTGAAACACAAAGGGTTGGTTCAGGCACCGCAGCACAAGGCGATATTTGCGTAGGTACTGATTTTCTAAGTGGTGTTGCTTTTTTTGCTAGAAGAGTCCTTCAAGTCAGGCATGAGATTGAACACATCAATCAGTATCGCAGTGGAATGATTGGATCGGGAAATAGATTTGAGCGGGAATTTTTGGCTTTTTACCAGAATGCAATGGCCGATGAATTTGAAGGTACCGGTAGGATGAACATCAGCACCAGATTTAATATTGTTGACGGGGCTTTGAGGAACTATTACTGTTTAATTCCTACTAAGCAAACACAATATGCAAATCAACGACAAGAACTTCTTCAAAAACGTTCAGATTTGTTAGCTACTCGAAGAGTCAGCAATCCAGGTTCTGTACCAAGCAGTTGCCCAACACCTTGAATTTTATTTATAACCATAAGAAAGAATGCGAATGAATTCTCGGAGTATTATTGGTCGTTTATTTGGAGAAAACAAGGAGAATCAACAGCCGACAGATAGCCAAACTGGTAATATTGAGTTGGGAGTTGAAAACCAGATGTCTATTGAGGGCTTTTCAGCGCTGGTAAAATCAATAGTTTTTTTGCAAAAGGTAGTCCAGGCCCGACTTGATCATCATTTTGGAAAAACCAATGAATTTGTTCAACCTGAATTTAGCTTTAACAATGATGATTCCGTTTTTGCCCGCTACGTGATTGACCACAAACTCAACGTAGAGGAATTCATCCTCCTTTTATTGGCCTTAGCCCCCCATACCCATCCGGACTTGTTCAGTGATTTGATCAAAAACCACCTACCCAAAGGAGGAGATTTTCCTGAGTTTGGAGGGGTCCGCGGGCAAAACTACCGGGGCATTATGCCTACCGGGGAGACCGTACTTTTTGTGCTGGCCGGGATGAACCTTGATCATCGCTTCCAATTGATGCATTGGTTCAATAGTCAGGAATGTTTGCCTTTTGCCACAGGTTTGGTGAGTTTTGATGGTAGCAAAGATCAAGAACCTGAAATGAGCGCCCGCTTGATACTAACTCCTGAAAAAGTAACCGAGTTCATCACCGGAAACCGCTGGAAACCAGCCTATAGTGGTCAATTTCCGGCGGCTTTGCTCACTACGGATATGGACTGGGATGATCTCATTTTAGCGCCAGCTACCCACCGGGAATTATCGATGATCAAATATTGGTTGGATCATCACGCCAATCTGGATGCTGATCCCAAGTTGGGTAGACGCACCAAACCAGGCTTTCGGGCCTTGTTTCATGGGCCTCCAGGGACGGGCAAAACCCTTACTGCTGCCTTGTTAGGCAAATTGTTTGACCTGGACGTTTACCGAATCGACCTCTCCATGATCGTGTCCAAATACATTGGCGAAACGGAAAAAAACTTACAATACATCTTTGATAAGGCGACCCACAAAAATTGGATTTTGTTTTTTGATGAAGCAGATGCCTTGTTTGGCAAACGAACCAATGTCCAATCTTCGCACGATCGCTTCGCCAATCAGGAAGTTTCCTATTTGTTGCAAAAAGTGGAAGACCACGATGGTCTGGTCATTTTGGCAACCAACTTTAAAAGCAACCTTGACCAAGCCTTTATGCGTCGGTTTCAAGGGGTGGTTAGTTTTGCGATGCCAGATGCAAGAGAGCGCAAATTGTTGTGGAATAACGCTCTTCCGATTCACCCAGCCTTGGCGCCGGACTTGAACATTGACCAACTGGCGCAGCAATACGAAATAAGTGGCGCGGCGATTGTCAATATTTTACAAATGTCGGCACTAAAAGCTTTGTCTGAAAGTCGAGCAATTACGCATACTGATTTAATGGAAGGCTTACACCGAGAGTTTGCAAAAGAGGGGAGAACTCTATAGTAGAATAAAAGGTGATTTTTTGAAAGTGGCGGGGGATAACATTCAAAAAGGAGGAACTTAACCAGCCTCTCCATACCTGAACATCTCCCCCCACCTCAATAATTCCCCACCACTACTATAAAAGTTACAATTTTCAGTCTACCTTTGCGCGATTCTGAAATTATCGTAAGCATTTAACTGCTCTAAACGGCTAAGTGTTTTACATTTTAACACGCAAAAGTATCGCACACTTCTATGGAATCCTTAGTGTACCTACTACCAGGTTTTGGTATTTTGGCTTTGCTGTATATGGCTTATTTATCCTCTTGGGTAACCAAGCAAGATGCTGGTGGAGATAAAATGCAGGAAATTTCGGCTGCAATTGCCGATGGAGCAATGGCTTTTTTGAAAGCTGAATATAGCCGCTTGGCTATTTTTGCCGTCATTGCCAGTGTATTACTGGTGATCCAATCCCAAATGGTTGAGAACTCCCATTGGTTGATTTTTGTCGCCTTTATCTTTGGCGCAAGCTTTTCGGCCCTCGCTGGTTTCTTTGGTATGCGCATTGCGACCAAAGCCAACGTACGCACCACTCAGGCCGCAAAAACCAGTTTGGCACAAGCCCTCAAAGTTTCCTTTGCCGGAGGTACGGTAATGGGAATGGGTGTAGCAGGCTTGGCTGTATTGGGTTTGAGCGCCTTCTTTATCTTTTTCTACAACTTCTTTATGGGAGGAACCATGGGCGACAGCGTGGATACGGTGATCAGCATGGAGCGTGTCCTGGAAGTGTTGGCAGGTTTTTCGCTGGGTGCGGAATCCATTGCCTTGTTTGCCCGGGTTGGTGGTGGTATTTATACCAAAGCTGCTGACGTAGGCGCCGACCTCGTAGGTAAAGTAGAGGCAGGTATCCCTGAAGATGACCCTCGCAACCCAGCTACTATTGCCGACAACGTGGGTGACAACGTAGGCGACGTAGCGGGTATGGGTGCCGACCTTTTTGGCTCATATGTCGCCACTGTATTGGCAGCGATGGTATTGGGCAACTACCTCATTGGCGACAACCCCAATGTACTGGCGGACGCATTTGGTGGCATCGGCCCAATCTTATTGCCGATGTTTATCGCTGGTTTGGGGATTATATTCTCCTTTCTGGGCAGTTTGTTGGTGCGGGTAGGTGAAGGCAATGCCTCTGCTCAAACCGTTCAAAATGCACTCAACCGGGGCAACTGGGGCTCAATCATCCTGACTGGTGTGGTTTGTTACCCAGTAATCACCTGGATGTTGCCTACCGATTTGAACATCAACTATTTCGGCGAAGGCATCAGATCTGTACCTTCCATCAACGTGTTTTTTGCAGTATTGGTCGGTCTGGTCGTAGGTGGCTTGATCTCGCTGATTACTGAGTACTATACTGCCATGGGCAAAAAGCCGGTGAATGACATCATTCAGCGTTCTTCCACTGGCCCCGCTACCAACATCATCGAAGGTTTGGCGCAGGGTATGCTTTCTACGGCAATGCCGGTTATTCTTTTTGCGGTAGCAATTTTTGTTACCTATTCTTTGGCTGGTTTCTACGGCGTAGCACTTGCCGCTTCTGGTATGATGGCCACTACAGCCATGCAGTTGGCAATTGACGCTTTCGGGCCGATTGCCGACAACGCTGGTGGCATCGCCGAAATGAGCGAATTGCCCAAAGAAGTACGCGAGCGCACCGATATTCTGGATGCAGTAGGCAACACTACTGCGGCCATTGGTAAAGGTTTTGCGATTGCTTCTGCGGCTTTGACTGCCTTGGGTTTGTTTGCCGCTTATGTGACCTTCACCAAAATTGACGGGATCAACATCTTCAAAGCGGATGTTCTTGCCGCCTTGTTTGTCGGTGGCATGATCCCGGTGGTATTCTCTGCGTTTGCGATGCGTGCGGTAGGTCGTGCAGCCATGTCGATGGTGCAGGAAGTACGCCGCCAGTTCCGCGAAATTCCAGGTATCATGGAAGGAACGGGCAAGCCTGATTATGGCCGTTGTGTAGACATCTCTACCAAGGCTGCCATTCGCGAGATGACCATTCCTGGTTTGATCACCATTGTTACTCCGATTGTCGTTGGTTTCTTGCTGGGACCAGAAGCATTGGGTGGCTACATGGCTGGTGTAACGGTATCTGGTGTGATGTGGGCCATCTTCCAGTCCAACGCTGGTGGTGCCTGGGACAACGCCAAGAAGTCCTTTGAAAAAGGAGTGGAAATCGATGGTCAAATGTATTACAAAGGTTCTGAGCCACACAAAGCTGCCGTTATCGGTGACACAGTGGGTGACCCTTTCAAAGATACTTCCGGCCCATCCATGAACATCCTTATCAAATTGACCTGTCTGGTTGGTTTGGCCATTGCGCCAATCCTCGGCGAGCAGTACGCTGCCAAGCAGGAGGAAGTTGGCCAAAAACTAGAGAAAAAAGAAATCAAGCTGGAATCGAAGTTGGAGAAAGATGCTCCAGCGGAGGTGTTCTAGACTGAGATAGGATAGATGAAAAAAACTCCTGTTCACATGTGTGTGGGCAGGAGTTTTTTTTTATGTTTATTTGAAATAAAAAGTTTTTATTTTTTAAAAATAAAATTTATTTTTGTTGTTGCCGTAAAATAAAATTACAATTAACTTGCCGGAAAAAGCTTTTTCATGAAAACGCCTTCAGCAGACGAATTGCGGAAAATTTATCCGGATAGCGATGGAAAACCTATGGCGGATAACACTTTGCAACTAGAGTGGATCGTATTGCTCAAGTTTGGTTTAGAGGCTTGTTATGATGAAATACAGGATGTCTTTGTTGCCGCAGATTTGTTGTGGTATCCAGTAGAAGGCCATCCCGAAATCAATGTCGCCCCCGATGTAATGGTCGCTTTTGGCCGTCCCAAAGGTCATCGGGGTTCCTATATTCAGTTTGTGGAAGATAATGTGGCCCCACAAGTGGTTTTTGAAATCATCTCTCCAGGCAATCGCAAAAAAGAGATGGAGAACAAACTGGCTTTCTACCAAAAGCACGGCATCCAAGAGTATTACACTTACGATCCTCAGCGCAATATTTTTCAAATTTATGTCCGTTTCGGAGAGCAATTGGTTAAATACGCCGATATGCGTGAATGGGTAAGCCCTCGTTTGAAAGTAAAATTTGAATGGAATGAAGTGACTTTGAACATCTTTGAGCCAGATGGTGATCCGTTTTTATCTTACCACGAGTTGCGGGAATTCAAAAAACATTCACTCGGAGAATTCCAAAAAAATTGGGCCTATCTAGCTAAAGAACAACGCAAACTCAAAGAACTCCAGCTACAAACCAAATGGACCCAGGAGAATATTGATGAAGCTAAACAAAAAATTGCCAGTGCCGAGCAGAAAGCCGAAATGGCGCAACAGAAGGCTGAAGTAGCGGAGCAAAAAGCCGAGGTGGCCGCGCAGAAGTTCGAAATAGTGGAGCAAAAAATTGAACTGGAAAAACAGAAAGCTTTTGCGGCAGAACAGAAAATCCGGAATGCTGCCCAAAAACTCCTCCAAGCAGGACTGAGCATCACACTCATTGCCGAAGCCCTCAGTCTTTCAGCAGAAGAAGTTCAAAAATATACCGAGCGATGAATGTTTGAGGGATTGACGTTTACTAAACTTCGAAAGTTTAATAAACGTCAATCCTAAGCCACTCACATCCAATCCCCTAACTCCCACCCATACTCCGGCGCAACCAACTCCGGCGCATGATGCGGCTTCTTCCGCGCATCCACAATCAACGGCCCCCGGCAACCCCAATGTTTGTGCTCCACAAAAGCATCCACACCATGTACATCGTGCGAAGGATTGGCACGAGTGAACGTAACCCACACGAAATTATTCAAAGTAGCCGCTAAGAACTGCGGATCGTCACACAAGACAATCAATGGAAATCCTTCCAGCCCAGCCTGCCCCTTTAAAGCTTCGGCCAGCACCTGAACATCTGCATACGCTTCATGGCTGCTAAAAGTTGGCCCACTAATCGCCAATACCCCCGGCAAAGCAACCTGAGCCCCGCTAAATCCAGTTGGCAAATTAAAGGCCGAAGAGGGTAGGGTAGTGGCCAATTCCCGGCGCTTTTCCCCCCGGCAAGCCATCACGACTTTTGACCCCGCATTCCAGCCCGAACCTGAGTAATCCAGCGTGTCAATGGTAGTTTTGGTGTAAAAATGCAGGTCTCGCGTCCAATCAATGCGTTCCAGTACATGGTGGAAAAAAGCTGCAATATCATGGCAATCCAAATTCGGGTCATCATCGGCAGCCGCAATGACCAGGAATTTGGCCAAACTGGTTTGCCCCGAGCCCAAAATGTGGTTGGCCTGGGTCAAAATCTCCTCCGGTACCCGTTCGCGAAAAGGCATGTAACGCTCTTGCCCGATGGCCAACAACAAGGGGTGTACCCCCGCTGCATCCACGGCGTGAATCTGTTTGATTCCCGGGAATTCCTGAGGGGTAAGCAGTTTGACAATTTTATGGATCAGGTAGCCAAAACTGCTGTCCTCCATCGGCGGGCGACCAACTACACTAAAATGCCAGAGTGGATTTTTCCGGTAATACACTTTATGCACATCCATTACCGGGAAATCGTGGGTCAAACTGTAATACCCCAGGTGGTCGCCAAATGGCCCTTCCGGTTTTTTTTCACCCTTGCGGATCGTTCCGGTGATCACAAAATCCGCATCACTGGACAGCACATAACCATCCTGCCAGGTATAACGGAAACGCCGACCGGCCAGCATACCCGCAAAAGTCAGTTCAGATAAGCCTTCCGGCAAAGGCATAATCGCTGAAAAAGCATGTGAAGGTGGCCCACCGATAAAAATGGAGCACTTAAAATCTTCTTCGGTCTCATTGTATAAAGTGTGGTGTACCCCAATTCCTCGGTGCAACTGATAATGCAGGCCGATCTCTTTGTTGGTGACGTAGTCATTGCCGTCCAGTTGGATGCGGTACATACCCAAATTGGATTGCATGATGTTTTTGGAACCTGGAGGCAAACTAAATACCTGTGGCATGGTCACAAAAGCCCCACCATCCATCGGCCAGGATTTGATCAAAGGCAACTGATCAATCGTGGTTTCGCCCCATTGCACTGGCGCCTTGCCGATGCTGCGCATGGGCAAGGCGCTCAAGGCCGTAAAAGGGGCACCCAGATAGCGGCCAGGATTTTTGAAAAAATTAGCCGGATCGGCTTTGAGTTCAATCACCCGTTTGACCTTTTCCAGCGTATGCCGAAATATGAAGTCCGTTCTGTCGTAGGTACCATATATATTACTCACGGCTTGGAAAGGGCTGCCTTTTACTTTTTCAAATAAAATTGCCGGACCACCTTCATCAAAAATGCGGCGGTGGATTTCGGCCATTTCCAGATTGGGATCCACTTCTTTTTTGATGCGGAGTAGCTGGCCATGTTTTTCCAGATCATTCACACAAGCGCGCAGGCTGGAGTAACTCATTGAATTTTTGTTTAAGTTCTGTGCAAGCAACAAAAATAAGCAGGAAGAGTTTTTGCACAAGCGGTATTCCCAATAATTACAGAATCAGCGCAAAAGGGGGCAAGCAATGGTAAAAATCCGTAATCATATTGAAAAAAATCATTGCAATGCCGCAAATTCCTGCAAAAGCATGACAGTTTTTTCATTAATCCTTTTTACCTTTCGCCGTCCAAACAAGAATAAACAAAAGCACCGATATGCAGCAGTACCATACACTGCTTCAGCACATCCTGGAAAATGGAGTACGCAAGCATGACCGTACGGGCACAGGCACCATCAGTGTTTTTGGTTATCAAATGAGGTTTGACCTCAATCATGGATTCCCACTTATCACCACGAAAAAAGTACATGTCAAATCCATCATCCACGAGTTGTTGTGGTTCCTCAAAGGGGATACCAACATCCAATACCTCGTGCAAAATGGAGTAGGCATCTGGAATGAATGGCCCTTTCAGTTTTGGTTGCAAAACCAGCATCCCGAATTGGCAGGTGAAAAATACAGCCCAGCTTGGAAAGACAAGCTAGGCGCATTCGTGGAGCGCATCAAAACTGACAATGACTTTGCGGCTCAATGGGGAAACCTCGGGCCGGTTTACGGTCAACAATGGCGCAACTTTGAAGGTGTGGATCAAATTGTACAAGTAGTAAACGACATCCGGCGCAACCCTGATTCGCGGCGTTTGCTGGTATCGGCCTGGAATCCTAAAGACATTCCAGTGATGGTCAAATCGGGTTTACCCCCCTGTCATGCCCTATTTCAGTTTTATGTGGCAGATGGTAAACTCTCTTGTCAGTTGTATCAACGTTCTGCCGATGTATTTCTCGGCGTTCCTTTCAATATTGCTTCCTATGCCTTGCTTACTTTGATGATGGCACAAGTATGTGGCCTGCAGCCAGGTGAATTTATTCATTCTTTTGGCGATGCCCATTTGTACCTCAATCACCTTGAGCAAGCCCAACTCCAAGTTTCGCGCGAACCACGCCCCCTCCCAAAAATGAAATTGAACCCCGTTGTGAATGAAATCTTTGATTTTCAATACAGTGATTTTTTGCTCAGCGACTACGACCCATACCCAGCCATTAAAGCTGAAGTATCGGTTTAAATGTAAGAAAGTCAGATTTATTTAGAGTTGATCTAAATAACTACGTCTTTCCTTAAAAGTTTGTTAAAAAGATATAGCTAATTATATCTTTGCGCTGACTGAAAAATGACAGTTTATACAATCTTGTTATACTAGGTTATAAAACGCAAGTACGATGATATTTAAGTCTCTGACTAGCCGAGTACTGCTCATTGCATCTCTATTGTTCAGTACCATGGCAATGTACGGCCAGGGTGTGGCAAAGGGCGATGACAAGGCGGGGAAAACCCTTTTCCAGAACAATTGTGCCTCTTGTCACAACAAGAACATGAAGAGCGACCTTACCGGTCCTGCTCTAGGTGATGTTGAAACGCGTTGGGCTGCCTACCCACGCACCGATTTGTACAAATGGATTCGCAATTCTCAATCCATGATCAACACCCATCCACGGGGCAAAGAACTGTGGGCAAAATGGCAACCAACCGTAATGAACAGCTTCAACGGTTTGAGTGATCAGGACATCGAGAACATTCTGGCGTATATCCAGTGTATGTACGATGGCTCTTGTGATCCAGCCGCCGCTGCCGCTGCGGGTGGCGCTGTCGCCGGAGGAACTCCTGAGCCGAAGAACAACACCATGTTGTACATTCTGCTGGCAGGTATCCTGGGCATCTTTGCGGTTGTTCTCGCGCGGATCCTGTCCAACCTCAATTACATGTTGGCGGTAAAAGAAGGCCAGGCAGCTGAACGCCAATCCTTGAAGCAAATCCTGCTCAGCAAAAGCGTCATTGCTTTTGCCTTGTTTGCAGCTGTTGTTTTGGGTGGATACACTACGGTGAATCAGGCAATCTCACTGGGGCGCCAACAAGGTTACCAGCCCGATCAGCCGATCAAATTTTCGCACACCACCCACGCTGGTCTACACAAAATTGATTGCAACTACTGCCACGATAGCGCACGGCGGAGCAAACACTCCTCCATTCCTGCAGCGAATACCTGTATGAATTGCCACCGTGCCATCAAGGTAGGTTCCAAATATGGTACTGCGGAGTTAACCAAAATTTTCGCTTCGATTGGTTACGATCCCAAATCAGACAAGTACATCGAAAATTACGAGAACCTCTCCGAGGACGAGATCAAGAGTACCTTTACTGCATGGATTGAGGACAATGCAATCCAGGCTGGCAAAACTCCTGATGCGGCCATCAAAGAAGGTGGTTTGCAGTGGGATGCCATCAAAGAGTCATTGACTGATGCCAAAACGGGCGATAAAAAAATTCAAGGTCCAATTGAGTGGGTGCGCATCCACAACTTGCCAGACCATGTATATTTCAACCACGCACAACACGTTGCGGTAGGTCAGGTAGTCTGCCAAACCTGCCACGGTAAAGTGGAAGAAATGGATGTGTTGCAGCAACATGCGCCACTGTCGATGGGCTGGTGTATCAACTGCCACCGCCAAACGGAGGTCAAATTTGCCGACAACGGATACTACAACAGCTACTACGAGAAATTCCACAAGGAGCTTCAAGAAGGCAAGCGCAAAAAAGTAACCGTTGAAGACATTGGCGGTTTGGAATGCCAAAAATGCCATTATTAACCCACCCCACGGTTTTAACCGTGGGAGGGTATAACCCGGCTCCACCCCACGGTTTTAACCGTGGGAGGGCATATTCCACCCCCGCCCACGGATTTATTCGTGGGTGCGAGATATCGCCCGCCCAGCGGGTCTTTGGATAACCAGACGCATCTCAACTCAGATGAAAAATCAAAATAAAGAAATCTGGATCGGTACAGATCAAATTGCCAACGATCCGATTTACAACGAGATCACCAATCAGGAGTTTTACGAGCGGCCATTATCTGAGCAATTGGCTGACGATAAAACCATGGACCTGAACGCCAATCGCCGCGACTTCCTCAAGTACCTCGGTTTTGGCCTTGGTGCAGCAACCATTGCTGCCAGCTGTGATATTCCAATCAAAAAAGCGATCCCCTACGTCGTCAAACCTGACGAAATTGTACCAGGGGTAGCTACCTATTATGCCTCTTCCTTTGTAAATGGAGGTGACTATTGCGCCATTTTGGTGAAGACCCGCGAAGGTCGCCCCATCAAAGTAGAGGGCAATAGCCTTTCCAGTGTTACCAAAGGGGGAACCAGCGCACGTGCTCAGGCCAGTGTGTTGAGTTTGTACGACTCCAACCGTTTCGATGGCCCTTACCGCATTAAAGGTGGCAAAGTAGATCGTGCGGACGCCAGATTTGGCAAAGGCCCATCGCTGGCGGAGATCGACAAGGAAATTGCGAAAAAACTGACCAGTGGTAGCCGTATCCGCATTGTGGCGCCTACCATCCTGAGCCCAATGACCAAGCAGGCAATTGCCGATTTCCAGGCAGCCTACGCCAATACCGAAGTAGTCATCTACGACCCAGCTTCCAGCTCAGCCCTGTTGCAAGCCAACGAGCAGTGTTTTGGTCAGGCGGTAGTACCTGCATACAGCTTCGATAAAGCTGAAGTCATTGTTGGTTTTGAGTGCGACTTTTTGGGCAGCTGGGTTTCTCCAGTTGAATTTGCAACCCAATACATTCAAAACCGCAAAATCACCGACGTAAAACAAACCAAGATGTCGCGCCACTACCAAGTGGAAGCACACTTGAGTTTGACCGGCTCCAATGCCGATAACCGGATTTTGGTAAAACCTTCTCATCAAGGAGCTGCCGTTGTTGCCCTGCACAACGAAGTTGCTGCCCTGACTGGTGGTGCCAAAGTTTCTGGACCATCTTTACCTACGGAAACCGCAGCGAAGTTCAAAGCTGTTGCGAAGGATCTGGTAGCTTCCAAAGGCAAAGCCCTGGTTGTTTCTGGTTCGAACAACACTGGCGAACAAATCCTGGTGAACTCCATCAACGCGATGTTGGACTCCTATGGCAATACCATCACTTTTGCCAACGCTTCCAACCAACGCCAGGGGCAGGATAAAAATGTTCAAAAACTGGTCAGAGATATGGCCGCTGGCCAAGTCGACGCTGTTTTCTTCTTCGACGGAGTCAATCCAGCCTATGACCTGCCCAACAGTGATAAATTCCGCGATGCGATCGCTAAAGTGAAACTGAAAGTTTCTTTTTCGATTGCACCTAGTGAAACTGTGCTGCTTTGTGATTATGTAGTGCCTACCAATCACTACCTCGAAAGTTGGGGTGATGCGGAACCCAAGCAAGGCCACTACAGCTTGATCCAACCTACAATTGCTCCTTTGTTCAAAACTCGTCAGGTTGAAGAGACCTTATTGACTTGGGCAAAAAGCGACAAGTTGAACAAGGATTCCGAGCAGCCGATGTACGATTACCTGGTGGCTTTCTGGGAAGCAAACGTCTTCACCAAGCAAAGCCGCTTTGCGACCTTCCAAAGCTTCTGGGATAGCACTTTGCACGATGGTATCTTTGAGGTACCTTCTGCAGTGGTTCCTGAGTTCGGTTTCGGTGGTGATGTAGCTGCTGCGGCTGCCAAAGTGCGCAAACCTGCTGCTGATGGTTTGGAACTTTCCTTCTTCGAAACAGTTAACCTAGGTGATGGCAAATACGCCAATAACCCTTGGTTGCAAGAAATGCCCGATCCAGTTGCCCGTACCGTATGGGGCAACAACCTGGCTGTGCCAGTTAAGTACGAAGGTGGCATTCGCTTCAAAGCCCTGAATGACCTCAACCAACGCGAAATGTACGGCTCAGCCGATTTCGTAGAAGTTGAAGCCAAAGGACAAAAAGTAACCACTAGCGCGGTACGCCAGTTCGGTCAAATGTGGGATACCGTTGGTTTGGCCATCGGCTATGGTCGCGAATGCACTGGTTATCAAGGCCGTGCCATCGGGGACAAAGTAGGGGTCAATGTTTATCCAATGATGAGCATCGATTCGGATGGCAACACACAGTACTACGCGGTAAGCGCCAAAGTATCTGAATCAATCGGAAAAGACAAAGACTTTGCTTGTGTACAATACCACCATGGTATGGGTATGACGGGCAAAGATAAAGATGGCAAACAGATCAAAGCCGGCGATGGCAAAGATTTGAACCTGGACGAACACACTTCCATGACCCTTGGTGCTGGTTACCAGGGCGGTATTGTGGATCGTTCGATCATCTACAAGAGCAACATCAAAGAATTGCCGGAACTGGCTGAGAAAATCAAGGAGAAACGCGCCGAGGCTCAACACCTCAACGATCAAACCCTCTATCCATTCGACAAATTTGTAGCTGATCGCTACAGCCAGTCACAATGGTGGGCAATGCACGTTGACCTGAGTGCCTGTATCGGTTGTGGTGCTTGTCAGGTAGCTTGTGTGGCGGAAAACAACGTACCGGTTGTAGGTAAGTTTGAAGTATCCCGCCACCACGAAATGAGCTGGTTGCGCATCGACCGTTACTTCTTTGGCGATTACGAAACGCCAAACGTGGTTTATCAACCGATGATGTGCCAGCACTGCGACAACGCTCCTTGCGAAAACGTTTGTCCAGTAAACGCCACCAACCACAGTTCCGAAGGTTTGAACCAAATGTCGTACAACCGTTGTATTGGTACCCGTTACTGCGCCAACAACTGTCCTTATAAAGTACGTCGCTTCAACTGGTTGGATTATACCACTGCCGATATTTTCCCGATCAACGAGAACCACATCAACGGTGAAGAACTGCCTTACACTGCTGACAACCTGATGCGCATGGTGTTGAACCCAGACGTAACGGTACGCTCTCGTGGGGTGATCGAAAAATGTAGTTTCTGCGTACAACGCATCCAGGAAGGTAAACTGACTGCCAAGCGTGAAGGGCGCAAACTGAATCAAAATGATGTTAAAACTGCTTGCCAAACGGCTTGTCCTACTGGTGCCATCGTCTTTGGTGACCGCAATGACAAAACTGCCGAAGTAAGCAAGCGGATGGAGCATCCGTTGAACTACCTCGCACTCGAGGAAATCAACGTACAATCTTCAGTAAACTACCAGGCTAAGGTTGTCAACCGGAACGAAGCTGTATAAACCTACATTATTAACCTAGGGCTTTTATAACCACGGCTAGCCGTGGCACTAACAATAAAATCATGAGTGGACACATTTCTCCAATACGGGAACCCCTGATTACAGGTGCTAAAACGTACCACCAAATCACGGAGGACATCTGTGGGCCTACTGAACGTACGCCTTCCGTTGCCTGGATGATTGCCTTCATTCTTGCCGTAACGGGTCTCGCAGTTTATGTATTTTGTGTAACCTGGACCATTTGGGTCGGGATCGGTTCCTGGAACCTGAACCGGACAATCAACTGGGGTTGGGACATTACCAACTTCGTTTGGTGGGTCGGTATCGGTCACGCGGGTACTTTGATTTCTGCCATCTTGTTGCTTTTCCGTCAGAAATGGCGGACAGGGGTAAACCGTGCAGCGGAAGCGATGACCATCTTCGCGGTAATTTGCGCGGGTCAGTTCCCGCTCATCCACATGGGCCGCCTTTGGCTGGGTTTCTTCATCTTCCCTTATCCCAACACCCGCGGACCACTTTGGGTTAACTTCAACTCGCCGCTGCTTTGGGACGTTTTTGCGATCTCAACCTATTTCACGGTTTCTTTGCTGTTCTGGTACACCGGTTTGGTGCCTGACTTTGCAACGGTACGCGACCGTGCTTCGGGTTTCCGTCGCAAAATGTACGATTTCCTGGCTTTTGGCTGGACGGGTTCTGCCAAGCACTGGCAACGTTGGGAAAGTTTGTCGCTGATCCTGGCGGGTTTGTCCACTCCGCTGGTACTCTCAGTACACACCATCGTATCTTTTGACTTTGCCACTTCAGTTATTCCTGGTTGGCACACCACCATCTTCCCTCCTTACTTCGTAGCGGGTGCGATTTTCTCCGGTTTTGCCATGGTGCAGACCCTGATGATCATCACGCGCAAAGTATTGAACCTGCAAGATTACATCACGTTAGAGCATATCGACAGTATGAACAAGGTGATCCTGGCAACAGGTAGCATCGTTGGGGTAGCCTACCTCACCGAGTTGTTCATCTCTTGGTATTCTGGATACATCTACGAGCAATTTGCTTTCTACAACCGTTTGATGGGGCCTTACTTCTGGTCTTACATTGGAATGATGGCTTGTAACGTAATTTCTCCACAAATTTTCTGGAGCAAAAACCTGCGCAAGAACATCACCGTGACCTTTGCAATGTCCATCTTCATCAACATCGGGATGTGGTTTGAGCGTTTCGTCATCATTGCCTCTACCTTGGCGCGTGATTATTTACCTTCTTCCTGGAGCTACTATTCAGCTACTTGGGTAGAGGTTGGTCTCTTCGTCGGTACCTTGGGCTTGTTTTCTACTTGTTTCATGATTTTCACCCGCGTTGCGCCGGTAGTAGCCATTGCTGAAATCAAGAGTATCTTGAAGAACGCTGGCGACCAGTACGTAGGGATGAAAAATGCACTGAAGCATGACCACAAGCATGAGTCAGTGAAAGCAAACGGCGGCGACGCGCACTAATCTAATTTCGAGACAGCAAAAACGAAGTGCAATGACAAGATCTCCAAATAAAGATGTACTCTTCGGTCTGTACGATGACGAGACCAAGATTCTTAGTGCGGTCAGCGAAGCTCGTGCTGCACACCTGGACATTTACGATGTGTTTACCCCATTCCCGGTTCACGGCATGGAGGACGCAATGGGCTTCACCGAAAGCCGCCTCCATCAGGCTGGTTTCGTATATGGCTTGATCGGAACTTTAACCGCCTTCTTGGGTATGACCTGGGTATTTACCAGCGACTGGCCCATCATTTTTGGTGGCAAACCATATTGGTCGGTTCCTGCGTTCATTCCGGTTACTTTTGAGTTGACGGTACTTTTTGCCAGTATTGGTATGGTGGTTACTTTTTACACCATCTGCGGCATGGGCCCTGGTATCATCAACCCTACTCTGCACGACCGCATTACCGACGATAAATTCTGTCTGGCCTTTGATGTAACCGATGTATCAGATGACGAAAAAGCCAAGTTCAAGACTTTTTTGGAAACATCCGGTGCAGAAGAAATTGATCAAAAGCACATTTAAACCCGGACAGCCGGTCAATGTTTGAACCAAGGAAAATCGAGCAATGATGAAAAACTTAAAATATATTCTTTATTCGGTAGCCGCAGTCAGCCTGCTCTACTCCTGCTCACCAGCAGGAGGCAATTACGCTGGCAAGGAATACATGCCGGATATGGCGCACTCAGTTGGATTTGAATACCAGTCATACGCCAACTATTCACGCAACAACTGGGATAGCGCAAGTGTAATCAACCGCAAATTTTTGTCTGGCCCATTGAATCCTGCCGCAGGCACCATCCCTCGTGGATATGCAGGCTTCAGTTTTGCCAGCCCCGAGGCTTATGATTCCATCATGAACATCCTCAGAGGTGGCAATCAACTCAATGCCATTGCAGTACCCGTGAATGGTAAAGTACCTTACCATTATGGCGATACTGAAGACGAACGGATTCGTGCCAGCAAAGATATTGTCGGCAACCCTTTTCCAATTACCGAAGCTGGTTTGGCCAAAGGCAAAGAACTCTACAACATATACTGTGGGATTTGCCACGGTGAAAAAGGGGACGGCGCTGGCTACCTGATTCGGGATGCCAATCCCGCCAAAGGTGATCCAGGTGGTGCATACCCTGCTGCTCCGGCCAACTTTATGCTGGATACTTTCTACATTTCTACCAATGGGCGTTTTTACCATGCCATCATGTACGGCAAAAACGTAATGGGTGGTTATGCTGAAAAATTGAGCTTCGAGGAAAGATGGCAAGTGATTCACTACATTCGCTCTTTGCAGGCAACTGCTAAGCCGGGTACAACCTATAGCCCTACGGCGAATACCTTGAATCCAAGCTTTGCTGTACCAGCGGCGCAAGTGAAAAAATTGGCTTCTGTTCCTCCTCCACCCCCTCCTGCTCCAGCAAGTGGGGATGGTAGTGGCAGCAAATCCAAGAGCGGCAAGTAATTTGATTCACCTTCTTTTGAAGAAAAATAAATAACCGACGAGCAATGAACCAATTCACCTTCGAAGCCAAGCAAAAGACTTTCCTGCTCGGGTTTATGATACTCGGTGTGTTGTGTCTGGTGTTGTCCTACTTTGTGGACTCTGAACCCATGCACGTACGCTTCTGGTCTAATTATCTCCACAATACGGTATTTTTCACCGGTATTGCAGGCATTTCCATGTTCATCCTAGCTGCTTTCACCACTGCTTGGGCAGGGTGGTACACTGGAATGAAACGGGTTTGGGAAGCATTTTCCCTGTTTTTATTGCCAGGTTTATTGTTGTTTATCCCTCTCATCATTGGGATGTGGGGACACTGGCATCACCTTTACCACTGGGCAGATGCCCACGCCGTGGCTACTGATCCAATTTTGAAAGGCAAATCGGGATTCCTGAATCCCGTTTGGTATACCTTCGGTACCCTGATCATTGTGGGAACCTGGTATTATTTTGCCTTCAAAAACCGGCAGTTGTCTGTTGCGGAAGATGCAGATGGTCAAGGGATTGCCGACAACTACTGGCACCACCGCAAAATGCGCACCTACGCAGCGATTTTTCTGCCCATTTTTGGCTTCACAAGTGCAGCCGTAATTTGGCAGTGGGTCATGTCGGTAGATGCACACTGGTACTCTACGCTCTTCGCTTGGTATAGCGGCGCAAGCTGGTTCATTTCAGCAATGGCCATTACCATTCTGATGCTGATGTACCTGAAAGGCCGTGGTTACCTCGAACACGTTACAGAAAACCACTTGCACGACATTGGCAAATTTTTGTTCGCCATTAGTATTTTTTGGACTTACATGTGGTTTTCACAGTACATGTTGATTTGGTATGCCAACGTTGGGGAAGAAACCATTTATTTCCGCCACCGTTTGGACAACTACCGTCCACTGTTCTTTGGCAACTTGATCATCAATTTTGTATTGCCATTCTTCATTTTGCTGCGCAACGACAACAAACGCAAATACGGCCCAATGGCCATTGCTGCTATCCTGACTTTGTTTGGTCACTGGCTGGATTTCTTCCTGATGATTAAACCAGGTACCCGCTTGACCGCAATCGAAGCTGCGGCTGAACACGCTGGTGGACATGGTGCTGAGGCTGCTGAAGCAGGACACAAATTCCTGAGTTTTGCCGCTGGTTTTTCCATGCCGGGCTTGTTGGAACTGGGTATTTTCCTAGGCTTCTTGGCTGGTTTTGTTTACTTTGTATTCAAGCAACTGGAAAAAGCTGCGCTGGTTCCTGCGAACGATCCATACATTGATGAAACCATGCACCACTCGGTTTGGCCTTATCCAGAAGATGGACATGGGGCTCATGATGCTGCACATCACTAATTAGACAAAGTCTAAACAAGTGAAAAGTATCGCAATGGTGAAACACATCATTGAATCTTTGGTTGTAAATTTGAATTCGATTAAAATTTAGAGAATAATGACTGCTTTGCTCGTATTCTTAAGTCTCATCCTGATCGTTGTGATTGCCATTCAAATTGGCAAGGTAACCGAATTGGCTGCCAAAATTCGCGGTGAGGAAGAAATGCAGGAGATTGTCAATGGTAGGCAAGGGCTCTACATGATCATTTTTATGATCGCTTTTTTGGTGCTTACTGCCTACACTGGCGCAGTGTACAAAAACTATTACCTGGGTTTTGGCCCCATGCAGGCCGCATCTGCCCACGGGGGCAAGATCGACGCCATGTTCAACGTAACTCTGGTGATCTGTGGCATCGTATTTGTGCTCACTCAAATCCTGCTGTTTTATTACGCTTGGAGATACTCTGGCCGTCGGAACGGAAAAGCCAAATTCATCTCCCATGACAATAAATTGGAGGCGGTTTGGACCATCATCCCGGCTATAGTTATGGCATTCCTGGTAATCCGTGGTTTGGATGCCTGGAACGAAATCATGGCCGACATCCAGCCCGGTGAGGACTACATGGAGATTGAGGCAACGGGTTTCCAATTCGGTTGGGCCTTGCGTTACCCTGGTCCAGATGGAGTATTGGGGCCTAAAAACTACAAACTCATTTCGGGGGCAAACCCATTGGGCCAAGACTGGACTGATGAGCGGAACGTAGACGATTTCCATGCCGATGAATTGGTATTGCCTAAGGGCAAAAAAATCCGGGTGCGCATCACTTCCAAGGACGTTTTGCACAACTTCTATTTGCCTCATTTCCGGGTAAAAATGGATGCCATCCCTGGTATTCCTACCTACTTCGTGTTTGAGCCACAAAAAACCAACGAGGAATTCCGCGAACAATTGCGCAATTATCCTGAATACCAAGTACCATCTGATCCAAAAGATCCAAACTCCAAACCAAAATGGGAGGTGTTTGACTATGAGCTGGCTTGTGCAGAATTGTGTGGCAATAGTCACTTTGCCATGCGCAAAACAGTTAGAATCGTGGAGCCAGAAGCCTATGAAATGTGGGCGATGCAGCAAAAGTCCTACTACCTGAGCAACATCCGCTTCAAGGATGAAGATCCGAATAAGGACAAACTGTTCTCCTCTGAAATTGAGGCACGGAAGGAAGAATTCATCGAAGCTTTGGATACTGCTTTGATTACTTCGAAAAAAACGGTACAATTCAGCTATGTAACCTTTGCAACTGGTTCAGAAAAACTGACTGGGGTATCTCGTTACGAACTGGACAACCTGGCTGCGGCCATGAAGGAAAAATCTGGCTTGAAAGTGCAACTAGCTGGCCACACCGACGATACCGGCGAAGATGCCCAAAACTTGACCTTGTCGCAAAAACGTGCAGACGCAGTGTTGAAATACCTGCAAAGCAAAGGTGTAGCGGCTAGTCGCCTAAGTGCTAAAGGTTTTGGTGAGTCTCAACCTGTAGCCGCAAATGATAGTGACGAAAATCGCGCCAAGAACCGCCGTACGGAGTTCCGTATCGTGGGGCAATAACATAAATGTTAAATTGAACCAAGTGGGTTCAATTGAGTTGTTATGGAAAGTGACTCAATTCAAAATTTGGCATTGTAAACGTATTTAAAACATTCAGCAGATGGCTCACGTAGCAAACCATCCAATGACGCAAGAAGAAGAGCTGATAGAAAAGCTGGGTTATGATGATCATTTTCACGATCATCATGAGGGCGACCGTTATCAGTCCAACTTCATCAATACTTATGTGTTTAGCATGGACCACAAAATCATTGCCAAACAATTCCTCATTACGGGGATGATTTGGGCTTTGATTGGAGCGGGCATGTCCTTGATTTTCCGTTTGCAATTAGGCTTTCCTGAAGAAAGTATGGCCTGGTTGAAGCCCCTTCTGGGTAAATGGATCATCATCAACGCGGAAACCGGAATGGGTACGCTTTCGCAAGATTTTTACTATGCGTTGGTGACCATGCACGGAACCATCCTGGTGTTTTTTGTACTGACCGCTGGTTTGAGTGGTACGTTTAGTAACCTACTCATTCCATTGCAGCTGGGAGCACGAGACATGGCATCGCCATTTCTTAACATGCTTTCGTACTGGTTCTTCTTCATGTCCGGTATGATCATGATGTTCTCACTGTTTGTAAGTACAGGCCCATTCTCTGGGGGATGGACCGCTTATCCACCTTTGAGTGCATTGCCGCAAGCCTCGTCGGGCTCTGGCGCTGGTATGACCCTGTGGTTGTTGAGTCTGGTCTTCTTCGTAGTATCTGTACTACTTGGTGGGATCAACTACATCACTACTGTACTCAACCTGCGTACCAAAGGAATGACCATGTGGCGGATGCCACTGACCATTTGGGCCTTCTTCGTGACGGCGATCATCGGTCTGTTGTCCTTCCCGGTATTGGTTTCCGGTTTCTTGCTGCTGATGTTTGACCGCGGTATGGGCACTAGCTTTTACCTGAGTGAAATATACGTTGGTGGCCAAGCCCTGGATCACGTAGGTGGTAGCCCCATTTTGTACCAGCACTTGTTCTGGTTCCTGGGACACCCGGAAGTATACATCATCATTTTGCCAGCGATGGGTTTGGTTTCAGAAGTACTTTCGGTACATGCACGCAAACCGATCTTTGGCTACAAAGCAATGGTATTGTCAATTCTGGCCATTGCGTTTCTGTCCTTTATCGTATGGGCTCACCACATGTTTATGTCGGGGGTAAATCCATTTATCTCCAACTTCTTCGTGGTGTTCACACTGATCATCGCTGTTCCTTCGGCGGTAAAGGTATTCAACTGGATTTCTACGATCTACGCCAGTAATTTCCGCTTCACGGCGGCCAGTATGTTTGCGATCGGGTTCGTTTCGATGTTCATTTCAGGTGGTTTGACGGGTATCTTCCTGGGCAACTCTGCCATTGACATCCAACAGCACGATACCTACTTCGTAGTAGCGCACTTCCACATTGTAATGGGGGTTGCTGCTTTCTTCGGGATGTTTGCGGGGATCTACAACTGGTTCCCCAAGATGTACGGTCGATTCATGAACGAAACGTTGGGTAAAATTCACTTCTGGGGTACGATGATTGGTGCTTATGCCATTTTCTGGCCAATGCACTACATTGGTATGGCTGGGGTGCCTCGGCGCTACTATCGTTTTGATACTTTCGCTTCTTTCTCGCACTTTGATGACTTGAACAAGTTCATTACGGTCGCAGCCATTGCTACTTTTGCTTTCCAGGTTTTGTTTGTCGTCAACTTCTTCTACAGCATTTGGAAGGGCAAAAAGATGACCACATTGAACCCCTGGGGTGCTTCTACGCTGGAGTGGACTACTGGTATCAAGCCAGGTCACGGCAACTGGGCTGGTAAAATTCCTACTGTACACCGTTGGCCATATGACTATGGCAAAGATGGTAAGGAATTCATCTCCCAGATTACGCCGATGGAAGAGGGTGAAACATCAGGTGAACATTGATGTAGATTGAACAACAGCTGATGAGCTGTTTGAGGTAGAAAAATAGATCATTTTCAATAGGAGAGGAGGATTAGATTCGTTCCAGTCCTCCTCCCCAATACTTCTCGATTACTGTGGCGGTGAAAACAGCAGTGTACAAACCTTTGGCTGCTTTTTGGCAAAAGGTGGAAGACTTCAAATTACTGGTAAAATTGCGTTTGACCCTCACCGTGGTGTTCTCTTCGGTGATGGCTTACTTGATTGCGGTACCTGGGCCAATTTCGGGATTGAGTATTCTAATCCTTGCGGTAGGTGGTTTCTTGGTCACAGCAGCAGCGAATGTACTCAATCAGGTGCTGGAAAAGGACTATGACCGCTTGATGAAACGCACGGCCAATCGCCCCTTGGCAACTGGTCGTATGAAAGTAGCCGACGCTGTGCTTTGGGCAGGATTAATGAGTATGTTGGGCATCACTGCTTTGGCTTTGTTTAATCCCTGGACCGCTTTTTTCGGTACCCTTGCACTGGTTTCTTATGCTTTTTTATACACCCCGCTGAAAAGAATTTCCCCCATAGCAGTTGCAGTGGGAGCAGTTCCAGGCGCACTGCCAACCTTGATTGGTGCGGCTGCGGCAGAAGGGTATAT
Organism: Saprospiraceae bacterium; assembly: GCA_027486765.1. Lineage (GTDB taxonomy): Bacteria > Bacteroidota > Bacteroidia > Chitinophagales > Saprospiraceae > Haliscomenobacter. The sequence goes on along the minus strand of JAIXOO010000059.1, from coordinate 6,937 downwards.
TTCAGCATTGGGACTGACTTTGTTTACCATTCAGTTCTTCTGGCAGTTTCCCCACTTTTGGTCGATTGCCTGGTTGGGACGTGAAGATTACGAGCAGGCTGGTTACAAATTGTTGCCTGGCCCTGAAGGACAGAAAGAGCAATACACTGCATTACAATCCTTTTTGTACGCGTTGGTGCTCATTCCGGTAGGTTTTCTACCCATGAGCCTGGGTGTTGCTGGTTGGATTGCGACCACTTGTATTGTGGTATCAAGCGTCTTTTTTGCCTATTTGGGCTGGCGCTTGTATCGGAATAACGATCGCAAATCGGCACTGCACTTGATGTTCTTTTCTTTTGTGTACATTCCGCTTGTTTTGGTTGTGTTATTACTAGATCAACTTTAATCTGGAAAACCATGGAAGGAACCTTCCCCAATGCTTACGGTCGGAATAAAATACATCCTCAAACTTTCGCCTTGCTGGTTGCTTGTGCGAGTATCATGATGATGTTTGCAGCCTGGACGAGTGCCTTCATGGTGCGTCAAGCTGCCGGGAACTGGCTGGAATTCAGCCTACCCCAAGTTTTTACCCTGAGCACGGTTTTGATCTTGCTGAGTAGTTTTACCTTGCATGTATCGTATCGTGCATTTTTGAAAGGCAATGAAAAAGTGTACCAATATGGGTTGGTTGTAAGCCTGGTACTGGGGCTGTCCTTTTTGTACACTCAATACCAAGGCTGGTTGGCACTCTCCGCAATCGGAGTAGAACTGACTACCAATCCTTCAGGATCTTTCGTTTATGTGTTTTCGTATGTGCATGCAGCGCACGTAGTTGGAGGCTTGGCTATCCTGTTACTGAGCACCCTGCACGCATTTTCCCTGGGCTTAAAAGTAACGCCCAAGCGAAAACATCGCTTCGAATTGAGTATGATCTACTGGCATTTTGTAGATTTGCTCTGGGTTTACATCTTTTTCTTTTTGATGACACAAATGTAACGTAAGCCACCCCTTGGATTTATCCATGGGAGGCAATAATACAACCATAACCCATGACTTTAGTCGTGGAAAAAAAGCTATCTAATGGCGACTACAGATACCGCACTTGAACACCACGTTCATGAACACGATCACGAAGGCGATGCCTGGGGTGGGGGAGAAGCTCCTTTTAAGGCCAGCTACGGCAAACTGATGATGTGGTACTTCCTCTTATCGGATGCCTTTACTTTTGCCGGCTTTCTGATTACTTATGGTGCGCTGCGTTTCAGCAGCCCTACCTGGCCTGTACCAGACTTCGTGTTTGCTACCGACCCTTTCGGCATTTCCGCTTTCTTCGGTTCGGCGCCATTGATTTTCGTAACCTTTATGTCCTTTTTGCTGATCATTAGTTCGGTGACAATGGTTCGTGCCGTACAGGAAGGACATCGGGAAAACAAAAATGGGGTATTGATCTGGATGATCCTGACCATCTTTGGTGGTTTGGGTTTCTTGGGTTGCCAAGCCTGGGAATGGACCAACCTGATTAGTGGTGAAAACATGTCTTTGACCCGCAATACCTTCGGTACTCATACTGCCGATGGCTATTACCTCGATCATGAAGGCAAAAAGAGCGCTGAAACCTTCCGCGAAGGGGAAAGTTACCTCATTCACCGCCATGAAGCAGGTGGACATGGCGAAAGTCATGAAGCGGGACATGGTACAGCGCACGAATACAAAAAAGGTGAGCAGGCTGGTTACATGATGGATGACCAGGGTTTCATCCACCGCAAATACGTTTATGCTGATGGCCCATTGAAAGGCCAAACGCAAACCGAGCAATTTGGCCCGAGAGCTTTCGGTGCACTCTTCTTCTTCATCACGGGTTTCCACGGCTTCCACGTATTCTCGGGAGTAATGTTCCTTTTGATCATTGCGCTCAACGTTGCCAGTGGGGTTTACGCTGCACGGAAGAACGGTTATGAAATGGTCGAAAAAATTGGGTTGTACTGGCACTTCGTGGACTTGGTATGGGTCTTCGTATTCCTGGTATTTTACCTGCTTTAACATCCAATGGTTGAACCTATTTAACGCTTTATAGATGTCACATTTATCTTACGAAGAAAGTAAAAAAAATGTTGTCAAAGGTCTGATCCTTCTGGCAGTAGTCACCTTGATTGAGGTAGTCATCTCGCTTTTTGGCAAAGGCCACATTATCAAGGGGGTTCACGGGAATATCATTGTCTTGGCGACCTGTGGTTTGCTCATTGCTGGTTTGTCCTTGTACAAAGCCTACTTCATCGTGTACGAATTCATGCACATGAAGTACGAAGTAAAGGGTTTGGCAATGAGTGTCATACTCCCGATGCTGCTCTTAGTTTGGGCCATTATCGCCTTTTTTCAGGAAGGAAATGCCTGGAAAAATCGCCGCGAAGACGTCCAAAAACGCAATGCGCAGCCGATTACTCCAGCACAAGAAGGCAGTTTGTTGTCTCCAGATACGTATCAAATGGATTGGAAGGGTTAATCCTCTTCCATTCAGATACAAAAGGCGGGCTACAACCCGCCTTTTGTGTTTAAGTCCGTTTGGTACTCTTTTTCTTTTGATCAAAGTATGACTCAATGCTAAAAAACATTTGCAGTCCTTTGGTGTTTCGTTAGCATAAAAGAAAACCGAACAGAATGAAAAAACGGCTACAAACCACGGCACTGTTCTTGATGTTGGTGGTAATGCCTGCGCTAAGTTGGTACTACCTCAAAAAAGGAGAACGGTACCAGGTCGAAATGCGCGCCCAACTAAAAGACTACGGCAAACTGCCGAATTTTTTCCTTCCAAAATTGCTGGACAGCGATAGCCTGTCGAGCACGGATCTACAAAACAACGTGATCATCGCCAAGGAGCTGGATGCCAAGGAACTGGAGCAGGATAAAGACTTGCTTTTTGCACTGAATAGCCTCCACACCCAGTTCGATGATCGTTACGACGTACTTTTTTTACTGCATACTACCGTACAGGATTCGGGTAAAGTGGGTGCCTTTTTGCGCAAAAACAAACTTGCCGATCCTGAGCAGGTATTGATCACCAGCAGTACCCCCGAACTGATTCAATCCTATTCCTTCCCCAAAGCCGGTATGGCTGCAATCATTGACACTGCGGGCACCATTCGCCGCTACTACAATTACCGCGATGGCAATGAACTGCGCCGACTGACCGAGCACGTTACCGTACTCATGCACCGCGATAAGAAGAACGACCCTTATTTGAACCGCGAAAAAGAAAAATAGGATGGAAGCAAATCTGCAATTGGAAAAGAAGTTGAACGTAGCCGCCTGGATCATCACCGTAGCGGTTTTGGGACTGGTCGGGTTGATGCGCAGGGTAAAAATCACCATGCCGGAGGGGGTAGATTTAGGTTTTTTGCCACCTTTCCACGCTACCTTGAATGCATTAACGGCTGTTGTTCTACTGGTAGCCCTGTATTTCATCAAGCAGAAAAAAGTGCAGCAGCACCGCAACGCCATTTATGTGGCGATTGTGCTGTCGGTACTCTTTTTACTGTCATATGTGGCTTACCACTTCACAACACCGGAAACGTTGTTTGGAGATAGCAATCACGATGGAGTCGTAAATGAAGCCGAAAAGGCCGCCGTGAGTGGAATTCGCCCCTTTTACCTGGTGCTGCTCCTTAGCCACATTACGCTGGCAGCGGGAATTTTCCCTTTTATTTTGTTCACCTTCATTCGGGCTTACACGAACCAGATTGAGCGCCACCGCAAAATGGCGCGTTGGGTATTCCCACTGTGGCTATACGTGGCCATTACCGGACCCATCTGCTATTTTATGTTGATTCCTTATTATTAATTACGTATTTTTGAACAAAAATTGACGCTATGCGCTCGATGAAATATTTCAAAATCGGATTGATCCTCGCAGCTTTATTCTTCTTCGCTGCAACTGCCGTAGATGCCCAGTGCCCCATGTGCCGGATGGCCGTGGAAAGCAACCTCAAAGGGGGTGGTAGTGCCGGGAAGGGCCTGAATGCGGGTATTCTTTACATGTTGGCCACTCCTTACGTGCTGGTCGGCGGCTTGGCCTTCGTATGGTGGCGCAACCGCCGTAAAAACCAGGATCTGCTGGAAAAAGAAGAGGAATAAGCCGTCAACTAGGATTTTACTATTGTGCACTTTAGTAGTGGGGCAAAATGATCACTTATTTTTTTTTCGCCCCATAGCACCGATCTGAGCCTACTCCCCGAAAGTTTCAAACTTTCGGGGAGTTCCAGACCTAGACTCAATCTCAGATTCATTAATAAAGCTGTGCCTCAGTGAGTAGCAGCCTACTCCCCGGCCTTATCGCTTTTCCCAGAGCGGTCATAGTGAACGAAACTAGAATAAAACAAGGCCCCCCAACCCAACAAATAACACACACCTCCAAGAGGGGTAATTGGCCCTAACCACCCAACTGAAAGATTGTGCAAATCTCTTGTACTCAACGCATACAAAGAGCCCGAAAACAGCAGCACTCCAGCCGTGAAGGCCCAACCAGCAAAACGTAGTGAACCCTTGCGACCAAAATGGCTCAAAATGGCAACCAGCAAAATAGCTACAGCGTGGTAAAATTGATACCTTACTGCCGTTTCAAAAGTCTCAAAATGTTTTGGACTCAAATGTGGTCGCAGACCGTGAGCGGCAAATGCCCCAAAGGCTACCGCTAAAAAGCCAATTAGGCTACCAATGCGTAAAAATATATTTCTCATAGATTATGGCTTAAGATTAATCGGGTGGTAAAGATAATTCAATATCAGATTTTGCAAAGACTCTATGCTAGAACACTCAGTCTGTTTTTGGCCATTTCTCTATTGGCCTGCGAGCAACGGCAGAGTCTGGAAACTTTGGTACCTGAAAATGCCTTGGCTGTAATTACCACTCAAAAAGCAAGTGCCGAATTGCCCTTTCCAGATCTTAGGTGGAATATGGTATTGATGCCTTTGAGCAAAAATCAAACCGGAATCTTATACCTCAACATGTCTGAACTGGAGATTCAAATCACCAAAACCAAAGGTTTAAAACGGACTACCCGTACTCAATTGGGAGCTGTGCAATTTGAACATTTTCAAGATGCGAAAGGGCAAAAATGGGTGTTGGCGCAAGTCAAAAAGGTCAAGTATTTAGCGCGTGAGGCGGCTTTGGTCGAAGAGGCTGCGCTTGGTTTTAAAGCAGGTAAACGCGCTCCGTGGGTCACTGAATTATCCGCTAATCAGTTGCAATTTAACTATGCGGGGCTAAGTGATTTTTACGGACTAAAGGGGGATGTACTCGCGGCACATTGCCAAAATGTTACCTTGGAACTTCAACCCCAAGCGGGGCAAATCCAAGGGCAATTGCAATTTGCCAGCCCTCTTGGGATGAATGAAAAAGACCTGGAAGCCCTTTTGACCATTGCTCCAGGGTCGGCGCGAAGTGTTGTTCCTTACTTTGGTGCCGAGACTACTTTGGCCCAATTGAAGACTGAATCTGCCTTTTTATTCCATTTTGGCCGGGAAAAAAGCAGCCAATCCGCCCTGGTTTTGCCCTTTGCCTCGAATACATTGGCTCAAAAAGCCTTGAATGAACTCGCAGGAAATTATGGTGCATTGGCTGCACTAAACTATCAAACCTATACCCTTCAACCCGTGCTGGATATAGGTCTAAGCGCGGTGAATATCCGCCAGGCGACCCTCGTCGTTTTCGACCGCTTTTTGGTCATCGGCGCTTCGGAAAACCTCATGGAGCGTTGGATCGATGCGGTCATTGTAGGCAATACCATTGCCAAACAGTTGCGCAAGCCTCCAAATGGTTTGTGGATGCGTTTGAGTGCTGATCGGGATCTGGGTTACTTGATTGCCCAGCTCAAACAAACGCTGAATCTAGAAGTGGTACTACCCGATCCCTTACAATGGGAAGGAGCAATAAATGGCGAGCGCTGGGCATTTAGAGACGCACCCAACCTTGAATCCAATAACCAAGCCTCGACTGAGCTTTGGCAACTGGATTTGCCCCAAGGGAAGGTCAAACAGCTGTGGGCCGTCGAAGCCTGGAACCAATGCCTGATCGAGACCGATGAACAACACCTCCTTGCCTTAGACTTGGAAGGGAATGTACTTTGGGCTAAAAAACTGGAATCACCCGTTGTTGGGGCAGTGACGGCTGTGCAGCACCTGGAATTGAGTCAAAATCTGGTCTATTTTGCTACTGAAAAAGCCATTCACGCTTTGCAATCGGATGGGCAGGAAGCGCCAGGCTTTCCGTTCAGGTTAAGTGCCAGCACCAGCTCCGGTTTGTGTGTGGGAGGACGCGAGCAGTTTTTGTTTTATACCAGCGCCGATGGCCGAATCTATGGCCTGGACAAGTATGGACAGTCCTTGAGTGGTTGGAATCCCGGGCCAAAAATTGGCACCGTCAAGCAACCTTTGAGTTATTTTCAATCCGCAACGGAGGATTACCTACTTGCCCTGACTGAAGAGGGGAAATTCCATGTATTGGATCGCGCCACCCAAGCACATTTTCCAGTACAAGCTTTGAAAGGCCCTTTTGTAAGCCCTCCCCAATGGCAGTGGGATCAAGTAGGTCAACGCTTAGTGGTAGCCGACGGGCAGGGTAAGGCACAGGTGTTTAATGAAAAAGGGGCGTCTTTTACGCTGGCGATCACGGCTGGTTTGGCTGGCGCGACCCAGCTTTGTTTTGTGGATTTGGTAGGGGATGGGCGCAAGGATTATTTGGCGGCGAATGGATCGCAGGTGTTTTTGCATGCTTATGAGCAGGATGGATTCAAATTGATGTTTGAAAAGTCTTTCAACGGGCAGATTGCTAGAATTTCTGCCACAGGACAAAAGGAAAATGCCAGGATCATTTGTAGCATTTCAGGTGGGCATCAGGTGTGGGGTTTGTCTGCCAAAGGGGAGGTAGTTGAAGGATTTCCAATCGCCGGGGACCATTTTACTTTTTT
>JAIXOO010000428.1 GCA_027486765.1 Saprospiraceae bacterium | reverse complement strand
GTCTTAGATGGTTCAAAAAAACATGCGGCGAAGCCGCTCAAGATTGCGTATACCCCTTGATTACCTTCTCAAATAAACCTCCCGGCAAAAGCCGTTTCAGCGCAAGCGACAATTTCTGATACGACTTCCCCACCGGATACAATTTCGCCATTTTTTCCTTCTCCAAAATCTGAATGATTTCAGCAGCTACGTACTCGGCAGTGGAGCCTTTGCTTACTCCCTCATTCATGTTTTGAGCTACTTTAGCAAAAACACTATTGTACGCAGGGTTGTCCGCTGCGTATTCCATGATCCGGTGCGCGGTGATGGAAGTTTGAATGTCTCCACACTGAATGGCACTCACTTGTATCCCGAAACGGCCAACCTCTAGGCGCAGTGCCTCGGTAATGCGATCCACAGCGGCTTTGGTTGAGCTGTACACTGCCCGGTAAGGCAGGGCTACTTCCGATGCGATGGAGCTGATGTTGATGATTTTGCCCGATTGTGCCTGCCGCATGTGTGGGAGTACCGCCTGAGTGGCTCGAATCAGTCCAAAAACATTGGTATCAAAAGCCTGTTGGATGCTTTCCACACTCATCACTTCCAATGGCCCGGCAATGCCAACTCCGGCATTGTTGATCAGCACGTCGATGTGGCCTTGTTCGGCGATGATTTGTTGAACGGCTGCGTTGACACTTTCCTCACTTTGAACGTCCATCGTTAACAAGCGGAAACGGGTTTCATCGCCCACTTTGCGGCTGGTGCCGTACACGATGTATCCTTTTTGGGCCAATGAAGTGGCCAGAGCCTCGCCCAATCCAGAGGAGGCGCCCGTTACCAGAGCTATTTTCTTCATACTTATTTTGCAAATTTAGAAGCGGGGATCAGTTCTTTTGAACCAGCGATGTATTGATAAAAACCTTCTCCACTTTTTGCGCCCAGTTTTCCGGCGGTGACCATATTGACCAACAAGGGGCAGGGTGCGTATTTGGGTTGACCAAAACCATCTTGCAAGACTCGGAGGATGGACAAACAGACATCTAGCCCAATAAAATCGGCCAGTTGCAGCGGCCCCATCGGGTGGGCCATACCCAGTTTCATCACCGTATCAATTTCCGTAACTCCAGCTACCCCTTCATACAAGGTGTAAATGGCCTCATTGATCATCGGCATCAAAATGCGGTTGGCGACAAAACCAGGGTAATCGTTGACTTCAACCGGGATTTTACCCAAAGACTGGGAAAGCTCCATGATGATGCGAGTGGTATCATCGCTGGTATCAAAACCACGGATGACTTCTACCAATTTCATCACTGGGACGGGGTTCATAAAGTGCATGCCGATCACTTGGCTGGCTCTATTGGTCACTGCCGCAATTTGAGTAATCGAAATGGAAGAGGTATTGGTGGCTAAAATTGCTTTTGCAGGGGCAAAACTGTCTATTTCCTGGAAAATTTTGAGTTTGAGTGCCACATTTTCCGTAGCTGCTTCTACCACCAAATCTGCATTCCCCACTCCTTCTTCAATGCTGGTTACCGTACGAATATTGGCCAGTGTTCGCTCTTTGTCGGCTGGCTGGATGCTCTCTTTTTTGACCATCCGATCCAGATTGTTGCTGATGGTAGCCAGGGCTTTTTCCAGGGCAGCGGCTGAAACGTCGATTAAAGTGACCTGATGCTGGTGCTGCGCAAAAACGTGAGCGATGCCATTTCCCATGGTTCCTGCTCCGATGACACTGATGTTTTTCATACAAGTAAAATTCAGGCAGTGAAGGTAGTGGAAGTCGCTTCAATATGCAACCTTGACATAGATTTTGCCTGGCTTAGTCGAATTTTCAAGCATGGCTTGGTGCACTCGGGTAGTTTTGGCCAGTATTTAAACATCACTCATTAAACCTGTAACTTAATGAAACTAAGAAGAAATGTTTATTTCGCCCTTTTGATTGGCCTGCCTTTGTTTTCATGTAGCAATAACGTCGCAGAGGAAAAAGCTGCCCGTGAAGCCGAAGAAGAAGGTTTCCATCTCAACATTTCAACTAAGGATGGCGATGTAAAAATTGACGCTTCCAGTAAGGGCGACAAAAAATCCGGCAAAGACAAAGATGGTTTTCACCTCAATATTTCGACAAAAGATGGGGAGAGCGAAATCAACGGTCTCAACCTGGATGAGAGTTTTGATTTGAAAATAGACGGCTCTGCCTCAAAATTGGACGCCAAGGTATTGCAAAGTATTTTTCCCGATCACATTGGTTGGTTCAAACGCAGCGAGTACAATTTTCAAAATGCCCTGGGCCTGGTGTCCAACGCCGAAGCCCAATACATCAAGGGCAAACAAAAAGTAACGATTGTAGTCCTGGGCGGGGCCATTGGTGGCATCGCTGGAGGCTTCAGTGATTTTTTTGAGGGGGAATTTGATTTGGAAGACTCCGACATGCGCCAAAAAACCGGAGAGTGGAACGGCATCAAATACGTAGAAGGTTATGACGAAGAACGCCAACAAAACTTCATGCACATGGTACTCGACAACCGCATCGTAGTGATGGTGGCTGGTGAAAACATGTCGGAATGGAATTTTAAATGGTGGTGGAAACGGATCAATTGGAAAAAATTGGAGGCTTAAGATAGCTGATCTTTTTATAAATTGTGCAGGTTCTTAAAAACCAAATCCATGCGCAATTTGCTTCTTGGGCTGCTTTGTGGCAGTTTGTTATTTACTTGTTCTGCACCAGACAAGTCTACTGAACTCCTCGTCAATGCCGATTTTGAAGCCATTGAGGTGGATTTGGAAGACTTGTTTGCTGCCGGGCAATTCCCCAAAGATACCCTCATCACCATTGAGCACGATGAATTTTTTAAGCAAAAAAAGCGCTACAAAGCGTATCCATTAGCGCCAATTCTCAAACCTCTGCTGGCCAAAATCAAGGATACCACCAACCTGCGGGTGACCTTTACTTGCACCGATGGTTATGCACCCAATATGAACTTGAGTAAAGTGCTCAGTAATGAGGCTTATTTGGCGGTGCAAGACCAGGATCAGGCTGGGTTGGGGAAAAATTGGGCCGATTCACTGGCCAACAAGTTTCAACCTTATTATTTGGTTTGGCGGAATGCACCCAAAGGAGAAGCTGGTTTTGCCTGGCCGTATGGCTTGGCTAAAATCCGAATTGCTTCCTTTTTTCACGATTTTGCTGATGCATTTCCCTTACACAGCACTGCTGCACAAAAAGGATTTCAACTCTTTCAAATCCACTGCATGAAGTGCCATTCCATCAATAAAATTGGCGGAGTAATGGGACCAGAATTCAATTACCCCAAAAGCATTACGGAATATTGGAAAAAGGAGGACATCTATAATTTTATGCGCAATCCACAATCCTACCGTTACAGCGCAAAAATGCCCGCTGTTGGCCTTTCCAGAGGAGAGTTTGAGGAGATTTATGGGTATTTGAAAGCGATGAAGGGAGTGAAAAGTGAAAAGTGAAAAGTGAAAAGTGAAAAGTGAAAAAAATATACAAAATGGTAAAATCCAAATGTGGTGCCTGCTTTTCACTTTTCACTTTTCACTTTTCACTTAAAAATCAGTGTTTGCCTCTTTCAAATCCAGCGTCTTGATCCAGATGTTTCGGTAAAGGACGTTGTGGCCTTCGGCTTGTAATTTGAGGCCTCCGGGCACATCGGTTATGCCCTTTCCGCCATCATTGCCACCATCAATGCCCGAATTGGGTCCGCCCCAAACCTGCTGGATGCGTTGGTTGGTGTGTACTTTTTTGCCATTGAAATATACCGTGACCAAGGCTTTTTCGCTGAGTTTCCCGTCTGTAAATCGGGCTGCGCGGAAGGTAATGTCGTAGGCATTCCACTTGCCTACCCCGTTGTAGGCATAGTAAGGTGATTTGGTTTCATTGATGACCGCAGCCATGCCGTGGGAGGTCGTATCGCCATCAAGAACCTGGATTTCGTAGCGGTTTTGCAGGTAAACGCCACTGTTCCCTCCTTTTTCCGAAATGAAAAATTCTACGTGCAGGCGAAAATCCCGGAAAGCTTGCTTCGTAACAACGTCGGCACTACCATATTTTCCTCCCGCAGCAGCAGGATCATTGCTGTTCATGGCGGTGCCTTTGTCTACGGGGTCATTGACGATGGCCCACTTGATGGGTAAGGTTGCGGCCAAGCGTGGGCCGTTCCAATAGGTCCAGTTTTTATCCAAGGATTTACGTGAACCGTTGAAATGTACTTTGGCCCCTTTGATGGGCGGGGTGCCAACGCCTACTTGTGCTTGTATACCATTGAGCGTAAGCACAGTACAGAGCAGTGCAGCAACCCATTGAGCACTTTTAAGGAAAGATTTTGCGATCATGTTTTGCAGTTTAATGTACTCAAATATTGGATTTTTTTTCGAGAAATGTTTGATGATCAAATTTCTACAAGCCAAATTTTCACTCACTCCAAGCATTCCCCACCTCTGCCACTGGCAAACAAGCAATGTAAGCCCCTGGTACCGGATCATAACTCAAAATTTTGGTACACACCTCCTCTGAAGTATAGTATCCAAAGAGGGTCAGGCTTTTCAGGTTGCGGAAAAAATCGGTCGGCTGCGGAGGTGCCAACGTGATGCCCCACACTGAAGGCGGCTGGGTCGCGGCGGCTTTGTCCATCGCCAGCAGCAAGGCATTGCGCTCCGCTGGGCTACACTCTGCGAATGCTTTGCCGTGTTGTGTTTTGCTATCCGCTTCAATTTGCTCCAAGCCTGCCACAAAAGCCTTTTGATCGCCCTCTCCCAACACTTCTTTCAGCATTTTGTCAATGAACTGAGGCACGCCCAGCTCCTTTGCTCCAGGAGTGGTTGTTTTGGGCAAGATGGTTTCGGTGACTTCAGCCAGCGTAGCGGCTTGATTTTTGGATAAAAACATGGGCTGCCAGTCCAATTTGGCCTCCGCCTGACAACTTAAAAACAACGTACTCAGGCTAGCCGAAGTAACAGCATAACCCAACAGCCAACTGGAAGATATGATGACATCGCGACGATTCATGTGTTTCAATTTTAAAGATTCCCTTTTTTCAATTCACTCACTGCAAAATCTACCGCGCGGGCGGTCAGCGCCATGTAAGTAATCGACGGATTCACGCAGGAAGCCGAGGTCATACAGGCGCCGTCGGTGACGAATACGTTGGATACGGCGTGGATTTGGTTGTTGCCATTCAGCACCGAAGTTTTGGGATCACGCCCCATTCGTGCCGTGCCCATTTCGTGTACCCCTACGCCCAGTCCGCCTGCGTAATCGAAGGTAATCACGTCTTTGAACCCCGCTGCGCTCAGCATTTCAGCCGCGTCGGTTTTCATGGCTTCGCGCATTTTGAGTTCGTTTTCGCGGATTTTGGCATTGAGCACCAGGAGTGGAATACCCCATTGGTCTTTTTTCTCGGCGTCCAGGCTGGCCTGATTTTCGTGATAGGGCAGGCATTCGCCAAAACCCATCAGGGCCATGTTCCAGGGGCCGGGTTTGAAGAGGGATTCTTTAAACTCAGCACCGACTCCGGGGCTGTTGGTGCCTCGACCCCAGTTGGCCCGGCTGCCACCATTGCCTTGATAATCGTAGCCACGCAGGAAGTTGGGGTTTTTCGTTTTGTCGTCCAGGTTGGTAAAACGGGGGATAAACAAGCCCGTGGGGCGGCGGCCCTTGTAATACTCGTCTTCCAGCCCTTCGTATACGCCCATTGCGCCAGTTCGATAGTGGTGATCCATGAGGTTGTGGCCGAGTTCACCGCTGTCGTTGCCCATTCCTTTGGGGAAACGGTTGGAAGTAGAGTGCAACAGGATTTGAGTGGTGGCCAAGGTAGAAGCACAACAAAAGATGACTTTGGCGTAAAACTCGATCATTTCTTTGCTCTCGTGATCCACGACCCGTACGCCGGTGGCTTTTTGGGTCTTTTCGTCGTAGATGATGGAGTGTACGACCGAATTGGGGCGAATCGCGAAATTGCCAGTAAGATTCGCCGCTGGAAGGGTGGCCGAATTGCTGCTGAAATAAGCACCGAAGGGACAGCCGCGCGAGCAGCGGTTGCGGTTTTGGCATTTGCCACGCCCGAGTTCCAGGTGCCAGGGCTGCGGTTCGGTCAGGTGGGCGACCCGGCCAATGGTGATGTTTCGGCCCCGGAATTTCTTTTCCACTTCCTTTTTGAAGTGTTGCTCCAGGCAATTCAGCTCCATTGGGGGTAGGAAATAACCATCGGGCAAGTGATCAAGGCCCAGTTTTTCACCACTGATGCCAACAAATTTTTCTACGTAGGTATACCAGGGCGCGATGTCTTTGTAACGAATTGGCCAATCGACGGCGATGCCCTCTTTGGTATTGGCTTCAAAATCAAGGTCGCTCCAGCGGTAGCAATGTTTGCCCCAGGTGAGTGAACGACCACCGACGTGGTTGCCTCTGATCCAGTCGAAACGTTCTTTTTCGATGTAGGGATCTTCCAAATCATTGGTGAAAAAGTGCTTGGTGGATTCGCCCACAAAACCGCTGCGGGTTTGGATGTGGTATTTTTCCTGGTCTTCGGCACTGAGGGCACCTCGATTTTCGAATTCCCAGGCTTCCATGTTCATGGTGGGATAGTCTTCGAGGTGATTGACCATGCGGCCTTTTTCGAGCACCAGGGTTTTGAGCCCTTTTTCACACAATTCTTTAGCGGCCCAGCCGCCGCTCATGCCTGAGCCGATGACGATGGCATCGTAGGTGTTGGTTTTGTTGAGCGTAGTGTTGAGATTGGCCATTCTGATTTCGGATTTGCGATTTCGGATGTCGGAGGGGCGTTGTGCGATTTCGGATTTGCGATTTCGGATGTCGGAGGGGCGTTGTGCAAAGTTTTTATCGTTGCTCAACGATAGTTTTCATTCTAAATGAAACAACAAAAATTGAACACCGTAAAGTGCCAGAAGCAACGCTATTCCGACATCCGACATCCGAAATCCGAAATTATTTGCGCTTAGGCATTACCAGACTATCCGCCGGGTATTGCGCCTTGATGGAATCCATATTGGTTCTGGCCCAGTCGATCAGGGCAGTTTTTTCCTCTTCGGTCAGTTTGGCTTCCGGGTGCCGCCCCAGCCAGGTGTAGGAGGGCAGCGGCATTTCACCTTCATCCACCACTTCGATGACCTCTTCAAATTTGTGGTTTTGAATGGCAATTCTCATGGAAGTGAAATTCGAAAAATTCAGGTGCCGTTTGCCGTCGTTGACGTGGTTGGTCAACATCCAGGCAACGGGTTGAACATTCGCGTACCAGGGGTATTCGGTTTTGTTGCTGTGGCAATCGTTGCAGGCCTTATCTAAAATGCCCTGGATGTAATATGGCCCGGGGTATTTTTTATGCACATCGTAGGTAAGGTCATTCGAAGTATTGCGCTCGGGGCGAATGAACTGAATGAGGACAAGGATGGCTCCCAAAACAAGTAGAATTTTTTTCAGCATGGTGTTTGTGTTTGAATTTTGAACAAAAAAGATAGGTTCAAAATGGGCTTCTACCTGCAAAATAAGGCTTATGGCAAAATTTTTAGCATTTTTTTGCTCCGATACTTGATTTATCTAAAAAGTGTTCTAAATTTGTAGTGTACTAGTAAACTAATACACTACAACAATGATTCAACTCCAAAACCTTCACTTTCGTTACCACCCCAAACGCCCCTTGTTCGAGGGTCTGCAGGTCCAGATCGACAAGCCTGGGATTGTAGGCTTACTTGGCTCCAATGGGGCGGGCAAAACGACCTTGCTGCACCTGCTGGCGGGTTTGCGCTTCCCCTGGGCGGGGAGCTGTACTGTATTAGGCTCCGAACCCCGCAAACGACAACTTTCCTGGCAACAACAAGTCCTGTTTGTACCTGAAACCATCGAAATGCCCCCGCGTAGCCTCCAACGCTGGTTGTCCGAACTGGCACCCTTTTATCCTCGTTTTGACCAACGGCTTTTTGAGGCCATTGTCAAGGAGTTTGAGCTGGAGGTGAGTGGCAAACTCAGCGAGTTGTCTTTTGGGCAACAGAAAAAGGTGATGCTGGCCTTTGCCCTGGCAACCCAGGTCAAGGTGCTGTTGCTGGACGAGCCGAGCAATGGTTTGGATATTTTTTCTAAATCCCAGTTGCGCCGAATTTGGACTCGCCACCTGCCTGAAGATACCCTGGTGGTCATTTCGACCCATCAGGTGCGGGAATTGGGAGCACAGTTTGACCAGGTGGTGGTGATTGATCAGGGCAAATTGTTGTTTCACCAAAGTACCGAAGTGCTCAATGCCCGTTTTTGCATCCAGCGCAGTACCGAGGAGCCGGGTAAAGATGCCGTGTATTACGAACCCATTCCGGGAGGATATCTGGTTTTGTACATCGCGGAGCCCGGAGACCCTGAAACAGAAATCGATTTGGAACTATTGATGAAAGCGATTGTGGAAAAGCCGGAAATATTGGTTCACCTTCAAAATGAAAAAGTGTATGTATAGCAATAGCTTCAGCCGCCTTGCCTACTTGATCAAAATTGAGTGGGGAAAAAAATGGAAAAGTTTGATTGGATCAGCCCTGATCTATATGATGGTGATCATAGTAGCGATCATGAATCCTGCTCAGAAGTTGTCCATTGCCATTGATTTTTTCGTAATACACTTTGTTATAGGCTTGACCCTTGTTTTTGCCACCCAACTTTTTTTACTATTCCCTGAATGGAGCGCTCCCTTCAAAACAATACAATTGCTTCAGCTACCCGCAAAGCCAGTTGAAAAATACCTGGCAAAATTGTGTTTCCCTTTCCTTTTTGCACCAGTTGTCTTTACTTTGATTTTTTTGGTGTTTCGCCCCGTTTTTTTGCAAGCAGCTTTAGCAGTTAAAGGCTTTATGACCTACCCTCTATACCAGGAGGACATCAATGCTTTGTTGCAAGTTGCGTTGATAGTGCCTTTATTTGTAGGGGTGCTATTCGTTCCGGGTGCGTTGATTTTTAAAAAGGTGCATCTCCTTTTTTCCTTCTTATTCTGTTTGTTGCTATTTGTTTTGGCTGGGTTGACTGCCCAGGCTTTTCAACTGCCTGCATATCTTACAGCTTCACCTAGTGATCAAAGTATTTTTGGTGCAATGGAGGCACAACTTTTTAGCGTTGTCTATTTTTTCCAATTCAAACGCATCTATGCAACGCTTCTTTGGTGTAGTGGAATCATTCCGATCATGCTATGCTCGGGTTATTTCCTCTTTAAACAGCGCGAAATATGAACTGGAATGACCACAAAGCCATTTACCTCCAAATTGCCGACCAAATGGTAGAAGATGTGTTAAAAGGCAAAACCAAAGCTGGCGAACGAGCTTTATCGGTCCGAGAATTGGCAGCACAAATTCAAGTCAATCCGAATACGGTGGTAAGGTCCTATGGGCTGCTGGAGCAAGAGGGCCTATTGCAGAACCAAAGAGGTATTGGGTATTACATTGCCGAAAATGCATTTGAAAAAGCCAGGAATCTCAAGCGTCGTGAATTTATAGAAGAAACCTTACCCGAAGTATTTAAAACGATGCAGCTACTTGAAATTTCTCTGAGCGACATCAGTGAATTGTATCACCAAAATCAAATTGCTAAATCATGAAAAAATCCATAAAAACGGGACACCTGCTCGCCTGGTTTGCTTTTGTTTCCTTTCCTGCTGTGCTCCTTGTATTTGATTTCACCCCCCTTACAAGTGATTATACTTACAGCGAGGTGTTTAGTAAGGGCACATTACAATTGTCTGGAAAAACCGTGTATACAAAAAAGCGAGTTGAGCAGTTTTCTAGGCTTAATATCAGATCCCAGTTTATTGACTCGGTGATTTTAATTCCTACGAAACACCCATTTGTAGAAATTACCGGGGACAGTGGCTACCTCGACAACATGAAGGTCGAAATGGAGCCGTCAAACCCAAGTCTGCACATTTTCAGCAAGAAGTTTTACAAAAAACGAGCGCTAGGAAATCAACCAGATAAT
The DNA here is from genome assembly GCA_027486765.1 of Saprospiraceae bacterium. Taxonomy (GTDB): domain Bacteria; phylum Bacteroidota; class Bacteroidia; order Chitinophagales; family Saprospiraceae; genus Haliscomenobacter. Next base: position 6,960 of record JAIXOO010000428.1, on the reverse strand, counting down.
CAATTACCCAGTGTTAACATCAAAATTGGCTATCAATCATTAAACAGCATTGTCATCTATACTGGGATTAAACACTTCCATCAAAAAGGAGTATTAAAAGGACATCGTATCCACATTGACATTGAGGCGGATGAAGCTGATTTAACGGTTGACGCCAACTACCTAGATTTGAATCTGCTAAAGCCAGGCAAGGCAATTGAATTTGATACAACCAGTTCAAGTGAATACAATCAGTACATTCAACAAGTCAATCAAGGCAAACTACATACCATAAAGGGTAAAGCAGACCTGGTTGAAATCCGCAATAACAGTGGATGCGACCACATTTCCCTGGATCTAGGTCAATTGCAAAGTCGACAAGTCCATGCAAATATAGTGACAAGCGACTACAACAAACTAATTGTCAACCCAAGTCAGTTGTTCAGTTACATCACTCCTGATGTAGGTCGCTTTTTCTTCAAAAATGACTTGATTTGTAAGAGCAAAGCTAAAGTCATTCATGGTTCCCGAACACCCAAAGGATTCACCCGTGCTCAATAATTCAACCCCAGACACATTCATTTAGTGGAACCTTGTTCAACTCCACATCGTTCCATCACCCGACTTTTACTTGTTTGTTAAACCAATTCGCCTCGGTTCCGATTAGCACGCTCGCCGAGGTACGCCCAAGCCCGCTCCTATTCCAGGGTAACTGCTCGACCGGCACAAGTCAATTGTGCGCTGGTCGAGCAGAGGGTGCCCAGTTCTGTTTATTTTACTTTGCTAAAAACATGCGATTCTTCCCAATCTACACCCAACAATCTCAATACATAAGCTCCTTGTTTTAAGGCTTTAAGGTCAAAACTTTGTAAAGTTGGATTCACGACACGCCCAGATCCCAGCACTTTTCCACTGCCCATCTCCAACATTTGATACTGGACACTGGAGCTTTGAATCTGGGAATCGAGTTCTAGATACAAGGTTTCAGTTGCGCTGGGGTTGGGGAAAATTTTTCCCTTCTTTACCTTGTTTACAACAGTGGAGCTGGAAGTGAGCAAATTGGTAACTTTCAACAAACCGATTGCTCCATTGGGTGCCTTAAAAAAACCACCCACATACATGCTGTTTTGGTCGATGTTGGCGTGGCTTGTATAATTGGCCTGATCAGTAGGCATTTGTGGCAAAAAGTTGGCCACAAATCGGGCATTTTGATCAATGACAATCTGATTGTTTACCGGAATATCATTGTAACGGTCAAAAGACCCGGACACTAGAATTCGGCCACCAGGCAGTTCAAACAACCCTGATACATCTGCATAATTGTCGTCGCTGCGGCTAAGTTTGGGAGCTTGGATAATTTGGCCATTTGTATCCAGTTTTAGTAAAAATGCGCCGGTTCCGGCATTATTGCGAAGGCGTCCGCCCACCATGCTGGTGCTGGTATCGAGGGAAAGTGCGGCAAGGGCTGTCGCACTTTTGTCAAAATTCAACTGAAAATTCGGATCTCTTTCACCATTTGGCAGCAATTGCAGCAAACAAGTGGTATCAGACTGATCGTAACGGATGCCTTGGCCATAAAGCAACAGTTTGTCGTTTTTACCATTCGTGAAGCCTTCAACCCTCTTCACTCCATCAAGGTACAATTCATTGTAATTGGCTTCCAAAACTCCATTTGGGCTAAAACGGGCAAATTCCTGATTGGCACGTCCATTCTGGCTGTAAACCGAATTATCCCCAGCATATATTTTACCACCTGGACCTAAATCCAGATAAGTAAGCGCTTTTGACAAGTCATAAAATGGAAAATTCAAAGTTCTAATTTGGTAGCCATCAGGATTGGTCAAATCGAGGCCATTCAATTTCCCGTTAGCAGGGCCAGAGGTACGCTCACTGGCAACAACCAGAGTACCATCAGCCTGTTGTCGGATTTTGTGGACGCCGCGCGATAAATTGGCCATTTCAGTATTGAACGTACGGTCAAGGGAACCATCGGGCAATAAGCGAGCAATATGGAAAGCATTTTGTTCATTAATCCGGTGAAATTGACCACCCACAATGAGTTTACCATCTTTTTGGATCAAAAGATCTCGGACAATACCTGGAATGTACAAACCTGTTTTGAAGTTGGGATCCAGCACTAGGGCATTCAAGCCGTCGCGGTTTAAACGAGCCAGTCCTGCCCGAAATTGATTGCCAATACTGGTAAAATTTCCTAATATTACCAACTGACCATCTTGTTGTTCGACCAGGTCAATTACAGCATCATTGGTATTGACACTGGGTGATTTTTTGACTTCTCCGGTTTCAGATATCTCATAAACACTTAGACCAACCATTACAAAAACATTACCTTTTGCTCGAAAAAGTCTGGCCCCGGCATTAAACAGGGTCTGGCTACGCAGGAACTCGCCATTCCGATTGAATAGGACGATCGTAGTGCCACCTGTAAAGCCAAGTGTTCCGCTAGGTTGAATCACCATATTTTGGCCTAAAAAACCATGCACGGAGGAAGGAATTTGAGGATTGAAACCCGGATCAAGCAGCCCGGTAGAATCCATTCGAAAAACGCCCTGAGTACGATTGCCAATTTTAATATTGCTCCCTGAAAGAATCAATTCATTATTGGATTGCACCCCGATGGATGTAATTTGTCCATTCAGAGTTGGCTCGGAATAATTTGGGGACAATCCACCATCCTTATCCAATAAAAGAGCCCGATAAGTGAATGGGAGGCCTGGTGCAGCAAAATTCACTCGAAATTGCGAACTCAGCACAAAAATCTTTTGATTGGGCAATACTTCTATTTTATCAATCGTCTGGTTTTCAGTTTTTACGATAGAAAAAGAAGGATCAATGCTTCCGTCTGGCAACAAGCGCATTACCCCGCCTACATATTGACCAGCTGCATTTATAAAATTGCCACCAATCAATATTTTACCGTCTTGTTGTAATTTGATGCTTTGCGGTCCACTACTCAACTGCGAGGGGTACTGAAAACTGGGATCGAGGGTTCCATTTTCATGCAAACGAAACATAAAGTTCATGGCCTGGTTGTCTACAAATCCACGGGAATGAGCAATGACCAGCACTTTGTTGTCGGCTTGAACGGCCAGGGCAGTACCTCCGCCAGCCTGTAATACTTTGGGGGTAAAATTCGCATCCAATACCTGGGCACATAAGGCTATTCCAAGCAGGTTGAGCAGTAGGGTGAACTTAAGTTTTTTCATTGTTGTACATTTTTGGGAATGAATACAACAAAGATATTGTAATTTTTATAATAGTAAAATACAGGCGTATCTTATCCGTTGAAAATCAACAAAAATACACCGCGCAGGGTATTTTTATACTGCTACGCGGTGTACAGGGGCGATAAAAAAGTAAATGTTCCTTTTGCCATAGGATTAGATAAGTAAACGGTTCGATTTAAGCGTCTTATCTAATCCTATGGCTTAGAAAAAATGAACATTTATTTTTGACCCACTACATAGCCTTATTGAATTTACTTCCCTTAAATTTCCCCTCCAAAACCTTCATAAAATACCCCCCAACCACACTTCGCGCCTGAAAACCAGTCATTTTTCCAGTTTTGGTATCGTGCCAGTCGCTCAAAGGAACTCGAGAGCTGGTGTTGGCTGCAAAATGAACCATTGGCCGTATCAGCGCCTCAAAATCTTGCTGTTTGCTTGCCAAAGTGGCCGTCCACAGCACCCAATCCGATTTCGTATAGGCGGCCCGGCTATCGAGCGGAAGTCCGTATTCATTTTGTTTGCCGAGGTAGAACTTCATTTCTTTTTCAAAAACAGCGGACGGGAAATAATTCAAATTCAAAACCTTGTCCCAAACGAGGTTGTACTTCTGACTCCAGGTACCTTTTTTGTCAAAGGTGAGGGCGTAGTGGTCACCGTCATCAGCGATCGATTGCCATTTGGCAACATAACCTTTGCAGAGCTCGTCAAATTGGGCATAGCGCTTCAGGTCGCCCATTTTTTTGGCCAGCATGGCATAGGCTTCCATGGCCACGATGGCTTTGGCAGATAAATTGGCATTTCGGGCCAGATGGCCAGCGAAATCATCGGTGCACAACTGGGTTGTGGGGTCAAAACCCTCTTTGCTCAGGTAGTCGGCCCAAATTGTGAGGGTAGGCCAATGTTTTTTGGCGTAATCCGTATTGCCTTCCGCCATACAAATGGCCGCCGTGAGGATGATCATGTTGCCACATTCCTCTACGGGCATGTCTTCGGGATAAGTTTGCCCATTGGCCAAGGGGTAGGTGCCTAAATCGTGTGCGGCAAAGGGTTTGGTCCATTTGCCACTTTCGCTGTAATAAAAAATCCCGTTCAGCATACCTTTCAGCAATTCAGGGTTGTAGGCCAAAAAAAGTGGTGCCGAAGGGTAAGTAACATCTACCGTGTTGATGGAACCGTTGCTGAAATTTTCTTTGGACAAAAACAGGGTTTCTCCATTGGGGCTTTTGACCAATTTGTGGGCGGAGATGCTCTGCCGATAGGCCAGTTCACAAAGGCTAGCATATTCCTCGCCACCAGCTTTTTGGGCCTCTTGCCGAATCGTTTGATTCGTTGCCAGGCATTTTTTCAAGATTATGGGATATTCCTTCCAGGCTTTGCTGAGCAGTTGTTCGATGTTTTGGTTGCCATTGGCATTCCACCAAGGCCGCAGGTTTTGCCCAAAATATTGGACCGAAAATAGATCGTCATACCCAAGCATCAGCACCTGGGTTTTGGGTTTGCTGCTTACTGCGTCCAGATTTACTAGGGTGTGCAAGGTCAGTTTTTTGCCCGTTTTTTGGGTACTAGCGTTGACTTGGAAGGGTTTGGACTGGTCCGAGATGTACTGATGCACCTGTTTTCCGGTTGCAGTGGCCACATACACATAACCCCAATCGATGCGCAGGTCATCGCCTTTTTTCTTCAAAATAGCCTGCTCGGTCGTGCCCGCCTTCAGCAACTTCAATCCATTAGCAGAATAAGCTCTGGCACTGACTTCCTGAGCATTGGTATTGGTGGCAAGATCGGTAGAAGTGCCCAAACTCAAAAGCACCTGATGTGCTTTTCCATCGTTGGCCCGGACTTCGGCAGCAATGTAGGAAATTGGCCTGGCCAACAAATCCAGGTCTTCGAGTAAGAGTGGAGACGTGAAGGTGAGTTTCAAGTCCACTTTACCACAAGTGAAATCATAGATCGTTTGGGTGGCATTGATTTGCACCTGCTTTTGCTGGGCAAGTTTGATGATTTGTGCGGTAGAAGGTGCGGATTTTTGCACAATGCCCACATCCAGCAAAGCCCCGCCACCCGTGTTGACCACATGGATGGCGAATACGTTGCGGCCTTTTTTCAGCAGAGCCTTCATCTTGTCCGTCATGGGCAGCAAACGGTACTTGCCAGCACAGCATCCGGCGGTATAAATCAGTTCGCCATTGAGGTAAACGTTTACATCGTCGTCGTACTGGAGCTTCAACAAGGGGGCGGACAATTCGGTGGTGGACAAGTCAAATGTTCGGCGCATCCAAATGTTTCGGCTGCGCCAAAGCGTTTTGGAAATGCCGTCGATGTTGCCAAAAGGGGCAGCACCAGATTGCCAATTGCGGTCGTCAAAGCCCTCGATCATCCAGTCGGCAGCGGGCTGCACTTCAGTGTATTTGGCCTGGTAGGATTCATCATCCCCTGCGGGTAAAATTGGATCATAACTGGGTGCATCGGCACCCATGAATTGAAAGATCTCACCATCTACCTTCAAAAAACCGGTCAGGGAGTGATCATTCCCGGTCCAATGTTTGGTGGGCGAAGCATTCAGCTGATCGGTCGTCGACCAAATGCTGAAGTATGGATCGTGGGTGATCAAGGGATAGGCCGGAGCTTTTTGGCTTTGGGAAAAGCAGGGAAAGGTAAAAATAGCAAGTGTGATGAGTAGTAAAAAGGCTTTCATACAGGTAGTTTGTTGCTGAAAATTTTTCAAAGCTGCTGACATCAGTGAATCATGTAAAATTACGCTTTAAATGTGTAATGCTTGTGCATTTAATCCTAATGAACTTTGTTATTTTACCACAGCTCCATTTGGGAGCAAATAACCAAACCACTCCAACATGAAAGTAGCCATCTATAGTTTCCATCAATTTGAAAAGCCTTATTTCGAGCAGGTAAATGACGGCAGTCATGAACTGCATTTTTTCAACGTAGAGCTTTCGCTGGAAACAGCCCCCCTGAGTGTTGGGTTTGAGGCGGTCAGTTTATTTGTAAACGACGATGCCTCGGCACCCGTACTTGAACTGTTGCACAAGAATGGCGTTCGTTTCATTGCCCTGCGTTCGGCGGGCTACAACAATGTTGACTTGGACAAAGCGAAACAACTCGCCATCCGGGTAGCCAGAGTACCTGCCTATTCGCCTTTTTCGGTAGCAGAACACGGGGTAGCCCTCATCCTGGCGCTGAACCGGAAATTGATCCGCGCCCATTCACGGATCATGGAGCAAAATTTTTCCTTGAATGGCCTAACTGGTTTTGACATGAACGGAAAAACCGTGGGTATCATGGGTACCGGAAAAATCGGGGAGGTGATGGCCCGGATTCTGCATGGTTTTGGTTGTCACCTGTTGGCCTATGACAAGTTTGAAAACGAAGAGATCGTGCAAAAATATCAGGTAGAATACACCGATTGTGCATCCCTTTACCAGCGCTCCGACATCATCAGCCTCCATTTACCGCTCAATGACGATACCAGGTACATCATCGATGCCACCAGTATCCAGCAGATGAAAAAGGGCGTGATGTTGATCAATACCAGCCGAGGCGCTTTGGTGAACACGAATGACGTGGTGCAAGGATTAAAAAACGGGCAAATTGGGTATTTCGGCATGGATGTTTATGAAGAGGAGGATGGGCTGTTTTTTGAAGACCATTCGGATGAGGTTTTGCAGGATGATACGATCGCCCGGCTCATGACTTTCCAAAATGTATTGATTACCAG
>JAIXOO010000292.1 GCA_027486765.1 Saprospiraceae bacterium | reverse complement strand
TTCAGGGCTACCGGATACCCCAACTGCTCACCCGCCTCGGCGGCTTCTTCAATGCTTTGGCAAAATAAACTCCGATTGACCGGGATTTGGTAGGTCGCCAGAAGTGCTTTGGCTTCGTGATCGAGCAATACCGTGCGTTTTTGCTGCCGTACGTTTTGGATGATGGCCCGGGCCTTGGCTGTGTCTGGCTCAAAATCCTTAGGGATTGCCGGGGGTGTTTCGTACAACAATTCCAAATCCCGCATGTACCGATGGATGCGCAAGAAGGCATCTACGGCACTTTCTGGAAAACGGTAATTGGGAATTCGGCCTGTTTCCAGAATTTTGCGCGCAGCGCGTACTTCCCCTTCCCCCATCCAGGCGCTGAGCAAGGGCTTGTTGCAGTTGCGGCTGGCTTTGACCAGAGCTTCTGCCATGGCCACCGCTTGTGCTTCATTGGTGGGGGAAAAAATGGCCAATACTCCGTGTACCCCCTCGTCGCGCAAACAGGTCTGTACCGCTAAGGCATACTGCTCTGGATCGGGCTGGCTGGGTAAATCAACGGGGTTGCATATTTCTTGAGTGGATGGCAAAATTTCGGTCAATGCCTGGATACTGCGATCCGACAATGTGGCCAACTGCCCTCGGTTGTGGATCAGGTGGTCGGTAGCCAATACGCTGGGGCCGCCGCCGTTGCTGACGATGGCAAGGTTTTTACCCCTCGGGCGGGGTTGCATGGCCAGAGCCTGAGCGAGGTTGAACAATTGCGCGATGGTAGTCACTCGAATGACCCCGGCACGGCGGAATGCGGCATCAAAAGCGGCATCGTTGCCCGTGAGGGTGGCAGTATGGGAAAAAGCGGCTTTTACGCCTTCTTCACTGCGCCCGGCTTTGAGCACGATGATCGGTTTGTGGCGGGCAAAAGCACGGGCGGCGCTCATAAAACGCCGGGCATTTTGCAGACTTTCCATGTAGATCAGGATGCAGGAGGTCTGCGAATCGGAGCCGAAGTAGTCGATCAAGTCGGCAAAACCAATGTCCGACATCTGCCCGGGACCCACTACATAGCTGAAGCCGACCCGTTGTTCGGTCGACCAGTCCAAAATGGAACTGAGTAGCGCACCACTCTGGGAAATAAGCGCCAGATTGCCGGGCAGCGGCATTTTGGAAGAAAAACTGGCATTGAGCCGTTGATGAGGCGCAATGAAGCCCATACTATTAGGCCCCAACAAACGCATGTGGTAGCGGCGACAAATTTGTTGGGCTTGCTGGCGGTATTGTTGTAGGGCTTCCGCAGGGTAAAGTTGATCGGAATCGACCAAAGCGATGCTACCAACACCCGCTTTGCCACATTCATTGAGCAGTTCACCCCACTGATTGGGCGCGGTAGTGATCAGGGCAAGGTCAACCTTTGTGGGTAATTCAGCGATGGTTTTGAAGGAAGCAGGGCCACCCGCCGCAAGTCCGCTAGGCGCAATGGTGTAGATAGGGCCTTTGAAGCCAGCTTGTGCGAGGTTGTGCACCAGGCGATAGCCAGGTTTTTCCACGTCAATGAATTCACCAATGATGGCTAGCGAGTGTGGCTTAAAAAGCTTGTCCAGCTTCTGCTTCATGGCTTGTATATTTACGCTAGCTCAACAAGTCGACCATTTCTACCAGATTGTTGTCCATTTGTTGGTGTTTGATGCACTGCCCGAATGGAGTATACACAATTTCGTTGTTCACAATCCCGATCATCACATTGGATTTTCCGTCGATCAGGGCCTTGGTGGCAGCTGCACCCATCCGACTGGCGCGTACTCGCTCCATACAGGTTGGACGGCCACCGCGTTGGATGTGTCCCAGGATGGAAACCTTGATTTCGTAATGATTGAGTCGGGCTTTGACCATTTCGGCAATTTTGTTGGCGCCGCCCGCCTCGTCACCTTCCGCTACGACTACAATGCTGGAGTTCTTTTTGTTTTTCCAACCCCATTCCAGTTTTTCAATCAAACCTTCAATGTCGGTATGGGTTTCGGGCACTAAAATCGCCTCGGCACCCGTCGCAATCCCTGCCGACATGGCAATAAATCCAGCATCACGGCCCATCACTTCGATGAAAAACAAACGGTCGTGGGCACTGGCGGTGTCGCGAATTTTATCAATCGCTTCCATCGCTGTATTGATTGCTGTGTCGTAACCAATGGTGTAATCGGTACCCATCAGGTCGTTGTCGATGGTACCTGGGCAACCTACAAACTTGATGTCTGGATATTCCTGCATAAAAATATGTGCACCAGTGAAGGTGCCATCCCCGCCAATGGCAACGATGCCATCGATGCCAAATTTGGAGAGGTTATCATACGCTTTGCGGCGGCCTTCAGGGGTACGAAATTCAGCACAACGCGCCGAATACAAGATTGTTCCACCTTGTTGGATGATGTTGCTGACCGAGTGGTGGTCCATGTCGTAAATGTCGCCATCAATAAAACCTTGATACCCACGGCGAATACCAGCGGCACCCAGGCCTTCGTGTAAGGCGGTGCGCACCACTGCGCGGATACAGGCATTCATGCCCGGAGAGTCTCCACCAGAGGTGAATACGGCAATCTTTTTCATATTGTTCGGGTT
>JAIXOO010000045.1 GCA_027486765.1 Saprospiraceae bacterium | reverse complement strand
TCCAGGGAATCCAGTTGCTTTTGCATCCAGGGCGTGTAAGGCACATTCCGCTGGGTGCGCATCCAGGTTTTTTTCTGCCCCAGGGCGTCGTAGCCGTAAAGCTGGATTTGTAAGGTAAGATTGCTCCCCAAATCCTTGCGGTTGGTATAAAACGAAGCATAGAGCGGGATTTTGACACTTTCGCCCGGCTTCACCGACTTACTGATTTCGTTGCCCGTCGAAATGTAGATCATGGAATGCAGGTCTTTGATTGACATGCCTTCCACCATTTCTTCCAAGCCAGTGTATTTGTTCGTCCGGTCAAATTTCCAGTAGCCGTTCCATTCGTTGATCACGTCGTGGTGTTCGGTATAGAGCCAGCCTGCGACTTTTGGGTATTTGCGGAAGGTGTTCATCATGCGGTGATAGTCCCAGCTCCAGTCTACATCGCCCGTGCTGCCGTCGTAGCCCCATACGTTGCCACATTCAGAGTTAATGTTGGGTTGGCGGCTCTGGGTGTAACCTGCCTCCATGTGATTTTTGCTGCCGGGAAAAGTATTGGCGTCGATGTTTTTGAGGTGCTCCTCCCAGGCCCAGCCAGGCAGGTATTCGTGCCAGGAGTTAATGTCGGTTTCGGTGTGGCCACGCCCGCAGCAGATGGAATTGTCTTCGACGAGGCGGGTGGGGTCAAGTTGTTTGGCCAGCTGGTACACAGAGACTACCCATTTTTGGGTTTCGGGCAGGTATTTGCTCTGCTGTTTGCCATTTTCTTCCACTTTGGTCGTCAAACCCCAGGTTTCGTTGAAGGTGATCCAGGAAAAAATGGCGGGGTGGTTGTAGTCCCGTTTGATCATTTCCCGCAGGGTGTATTCACTTTCCTTGCGCGCATCAGCGTCGGGTTCGCCCCAAGAGTTGGGCAAATCCGACATAACCAGCACGCCCAGGCGATCCGCCCAGTACAACTTGCGGGGAATGTCCACCTTGATGTGGGTACGGATGCCATTGAGGCCAATGCCCCGCGCCAGCAGGATTTCGTTTTTCATGAACTCATCATCGGGAAAGGTGTAAAATCCTTCGGGATGGTAAGATTGATCCAGGGTGAGTTGCAAGTAAATGGGTTCGTTGTTGAGCGCGATGTAGGGGTGGGTGGTTCCAGGTAGGTCAACTACCGAAATTTTACGCATGCCGAAGTAGGATTTGAGCACATCCGGCGCGGTTTTGCCATCGCTGAGTTTGGCTTCCACATCGTAGAGGTATGGATCGTCCAAAGTCCACAAGTGGGTATTTTCGATGGCTATTTCAAAGGTAATACTGGAGCTGCCCGCTGCAATTTTCTGCGTGTTGGTTTTGCCAGCCAGTTTGAGTTCCAGTTGCAAGTCGCTGCTCGCGGGTGCAGGCAGGTAAGCTTGAACCTTTACTTTATTGTTATCGATGTCGGGCGAAAAGTGCAGGGCATCGAGGTAGTTTTGGCCGCGGGCTTCGAGGTAGGTGGTTTGCCAGATGCCGCGGGCGTTGCCGTAGCCTTGTTTACCATAGAGGGTGAATTGGCGGCGTTTGTCATCCACTCTGATATTGATGCGTTGAGGGCTGTCGTATTTCAGGTGGGGCGTAAGGTCAAAGGAGAAGGGAGTATACCCACCTGTGTGTTTGCCCAGCTCTTTACCGTCGATGTACACCGTGGTTTCCCAATCACTGGCCCCAATGGTGAGGAAAGTGCGTTTGCCTTTCCAGGCGGCAGGCACTTTGATCTCGCGCTGGTACCAGGCGATATCGGCCTCATCCCCTACCCCAGACAGTGGCGCTCCCCAGGGAAAAGGAACATTGATGCTTTTGCTGGACTTGCGGCTGCCGTTCATCCATTTTTGGGTGAGGCCTTGGTCGTTTTTGTCAAATTCAAAGGCCCAGGTTCCGTTGAGGTTGATCCAGTCCGGGCGCTCGAAGTCGGGGCGCGGGTGCTCCGGGAGGGGGATGGATTGGGCGGAAAGGGAAATTGGAAGAAAGAGTGCGATGCTAAAAGCCAGGGCGCAAAGGCGCGCCAAGCTTTGATGTAGTGTGTAGGAAACCATGCTTCGTTTTGTTTGTTTTGGCCAAAACTAAGCATTGTTTTCGTTCTTAAGGTGTTCTAAGGTGCCTAAGGTGGTGAAGAAAAGTGTGCTCTTCGCGCTTGCGCGCAAGAGTTTTTATTTGAACCACCTTAGACACCTTAGAACACCCTAGGAATTCACCTAAGAAATAGCTGGTTTCAATCTTATTTTCGGTAACAAAATAACCTTCCCAATTGGCCTGGGCTCTTTTTGATACCGTGTTTTGTTTCTGTTCTTTACTTATACAACTTCTCCCGATCCGCCTTGATCTTCTCCGACACCAAATACTCATCGTAATCCATCAAACTATCAATCACACCACGTGGCGTAATTTCGATGATGCGATTGGCTACCGAAGACGTCAAAGCGTGGTCATGCGAGCTGAAGATCAGGTTGCCCTTGAAGTTTTGCATGGCGGTGTTGAGGGCAGTGATGGATTCCAGGTCGAGGTGGTTGGTGGGTTCGTCCATCAATACGAAGTTGGGGTGCCCCAGCATCGCTTTGGCCAACATACAACGCACCTTCTCCCCTCCCGACAATACGCTGGAGTTTTTGTGGACTTCTTCGCCTGAAAACAACATCCGACCCAGGAAGCTGCGGATGAATTGTTCGTCTTTGTTTTCTGAATATTGGCGCAACCAGTTTATCAAATCCGTATCGTTGCTTGCTTTAAAAAACTCTTGGTTTTCGTTGGGCAAGTAACCCACTGTAATGGTTTGTCCAAACTCAACAGTGCCCGCGTCAGGTTTTTGTTTGCCCGCCAGGATCTGATAAAAGGCCGTGATGGCCGTGGCCTCCCGGCTGATGATGGTGATTTTTTCACCCTGATTGACCGTAAACGACACATTGGAAAACAACAAACTACCATCTGAAGCGGTAGCTTTGAGGTCGCGCACGGCCAGGAGCTGATCCCCCGGTTCGCGTTCCATTTGGAAGTAGATGTAGGGATATTTGCGGCTGGAAGGTTTCATTTCTTCCAGGTTGAGTTTTTCCAGGGCTTTTTTGCGCGAGGTTGCTTGCCGCGACTTAGAGGCGTTGGCGCTAAATCGTTGGATAAACTCCATCATTTCCTGGCGCTTCTGCTCGATCTTTTTGTTCTTGTTGGCGGCCTGCTGGAGCATCAATTGGCTTGATTCGTACCAGAAGGAGTAGTTACCCGTGAAGATGTTAATTTTTTGGAAGTCGATGTCGGCCACGTGGGTACACACCATGTCCAGGAAGTAACGGTCGTGGGATACGACGATCACCGTATTTTTAAAATCCGCCAGGAAGTCGGCCAACCAGGTGATGGTTTCGGCGTCCAGGTCGTTGGTAGGCTCGTCGAGCAGCAGGATGTCAGGATCGCCAAAAAGAGATTGTGCCAAGAGCACTTTCACTTTGTCGGAACCATTGAGGTCCTTCATTTGGCGGTAGTGCAAATCCTCCTTCACGCCCAGGTTGCTCAGCAGGGTGGCGGCGTCACTTTCGGCGGTCCAGCCGCCCATTTCACCGTACAGGTTTTCCAAATCCGCCGCCCGCAACCCTTCTGCTTCAGTGGCATCGGGATTCATGTAGATGGCGTTTTTTTCCACCATAATGGCGTACATCTCCTTGTGCCCCATCAACACGGTGTCCAACACGGTGAATTCCTCAAACTCGAAGTGGTTCTGTTTGAGTACCGCCATGCGGCAGTTGGGCTCCAAAGAGACCGAACCGCGGTTGGGGTTGATTTCGCCCGACAAAATTTTCAAAAATGTGGACTTGCCCGCACCATTGGCACCAATCACGCCGTAGCAATTGCCACGGGTAAACTTGATGTTGACTTCATTGAACAAAACCCGCTTGCCATACTGCAAGGACACATCGCTGACTGAAAGCATTGGAGGAGATATTTTTTTGCGGGGGCGAAGGTAAGAAAAAAATGCTTGGGGTAAACAAAATTAGTTGATATTCTAGCCCGTTAAATAATCGTTCCTTGTTTTTAAGGCCCCTTGACTACCACCACCAAACCCCCTACATTTGCAATCAATCCAATTCACTTTTCAAACCCAGGGTGAACCCTATTTCACCACAACTAAATCTCTAAATAAATGGCAAACACCAAAAAATCCACCACCATGCCTAAGGACGAAATCAAGTCCAAAGAACCCGCCGCTGCCAAGCACCACTACTGTTCCATGATCCCCCTCCAGGAGCGAAAATTTGACCCTGAGGTAAGTCCCAATCGGGAGCGGATGATCCTGGTGACCAGTAAAAAATGGGTCAATGGCACCAAATTAAAGTACTACTTCTTCAACGGACCGACCGACGGCTCTCCGAGTTCCTGGAAAGGGACTACTGCGCAAAAAAATACCGTGAAACAGGCTTTCAAAACCTGGAAAGACTTAGGTATTGGCCTGGAATTTGAAGAAACCAACGACAAAAATGAGGCCCAGGTCAGAATTGGCTTCAAAAAAGGCGATGGTGCCTGGTCTTATGTGGGCAGAGACGTCATCGACATTGCCAGTTCGCCCAATGAACGCACCATGAATTTTGGTTGGGACATCAGCAACGACATCGATACTGCCTTGCACGAAATTGGGCATACCCTGGGTGCGCCACACGAGCACCAAAACCCCAATGCAGGCATTATTTGGGATGAAGAGGCCGTTTACGACGCACTGGCTGCGCCACCCAATGGCTGGGATCGGGAAACTACCTATTACAACATCATTCGGAAAATACCTTCCAACGAAGTACAGGGCTCTACGCACGATCCAAACTCCATCATGCATTACCCCTTTGAGGCGGGCCTGATTCTGGAGCCAGCCGCATACCGCAATGGCATCAACCCTCCGGGAGGGCTATCGAGTAAGGACAAGGAATTTATGAAAAAATTCTATCCGCCCCTTACTAAGAGTGACTACATTGAGCTCAAAATTTCTGTATCGCAGTTGTTCAACATCAAAGCGGGTGAGCAGAAAAACTTCCGCTTTAAGCCAACCGTATCCCGCAGGTACACCATCGAAACCTTTGGAAGAATGGATACCTTGATGGTGCTTTTTGAAAAAGCTGCTGGTGAAGAGATTTTCCTCGCCGGAGACGACGACAGTGGTACGGGTTTGAATTCAAAAATCCAATTGCGGCTCATTCAGGGCCGGGAATACATCATTCGGGTGCGCCTGTATTACGCTGAAGTGGCAGGGTCGGGTTCGCTGATGCTTTATTAAGGTTAATGTGCTGATTTGCTGATGCGACATCAACAAATCAGCACATTTTTACTTGATTTTTTTGAAAATCGATAGTTGTTTTGATACTCCGCCATAATAAAAAAATACCTCCCCGGGCAAGTCGTATGTTTGGTTCAGCTCAAGCATACCCTTCAACAATTCCGGTTTGACCTGATACCCATCCTCCAAGCCGATCAACACGCCAGCATAAAGGCGATCTTTTTTAGCCCCTACCACATGGATCGTTTCACGCAGGACTTTTTCGTATTCGTCCAGCTTGTCGCGGTAGAGTTGCACCACCACATAATCCACGTAACCTTCACGCAGCCAGGTCGGCCAATCCTGAAGGTTTTCTTGCAAAGACGAGGGGTAAATGCTCGGTGCCATACTCACCAACACATTGGGTTTGGCGGCCTTGACCGACTGGTATAGGTCTTTGCCAAATGTGTTCAGCCGTTTCGCCCGCCATTTGATCCAGTTGCTATCCAAATGATTCACGGGAGGCGCAAGGCGATTGTGTTGTTTTTTGTATTCAGCAACGGTATAAGGGTCATAACCTGCCAGCGAAGGGACGGCAGGCATGCGATCATCACCTTGAATGCCATCGATGTCGTATTTTTTCACTACCTCTAGCACCAAACTTTTGACAAAATTTTGCACCAGTGGGTGAAAGGCATTCATCCATTTGAAGCCATTTTTTTCAACTGCTTTACCATCCGAACCAATGGCGGCGTAATAGGGATATTTTTTGAGCAGATAAGCCCCTGAATCGCCATAGGCACAGGCAAAACCGTATTCAAACCAGGCATGTACCTTGATTTTCTCAGCATGGGCTGCTTCAATCAACTCCTTCAAAGGATCCCGTTTGCCATAACGTGGGTCGATCGCTACGCCAAAACGTTCCATCATGATGGCACTGGGATAAAGAGTGCGCCCCCGATTCCAGGTCGCAACGTAAATGTTGTTGATGCCTACTTTTTTACAATTGGCGACTACCTGCTGGATGTTTGTTTTGGAATCTAAAACGCTGTCTTGAGCAGTCAACCAAACGCCACGGATGGCCCCATGGGGCGCTTGTGCCTGCACCAAAAAACTGGAAAAACAGCAAAGGAGGAAGATGAAACAACGCATATGGAGTGATGAGTGATAAATGATGAGTGATGAATTAGAACTGCAAAATTATAAGTTTGAATCAAAAGTCCAATTCATCACTCATCATTCATCATTCATCATTTCCCCTTAGCTTTTTCCCCTCTGGAACTAGAGTTCTCGGTAAAATTGCTCAAGCCGCACGAGAATTTGTCTAAATTTGAAGCCTTGTTTAAAAATTAAACCATGGCTTGGACTTTTTTGGAAAAAACGGCTGAATACGGTACTCAATCAAAACAAAACACCCAAAAACGGAAAATTATCCACTTGCTGTTTCACCATCAAGAGTTGAGTATCCCTGAGTTGTGCCAGTTTTTGAAGCTCAGTGTACCTACGGGAACCAAGTTGGTAGAAGCGTTTGAAAACCACGGAATGTTGGTCAAAGCGGGCAAACGAGAATCCAGCGGCGGTCGGCGGCCAGTTGCCTATCGCCTGGTGTCCAACATGGGTTACATCATCGGCATTGAATTGGTCTTTAACGCCTTTAAACTAGGTATAGTCAACCTCCAGCGCGAGCTGGTGTACGAATACGAATCCGAAACCTTTGACATCAGCGACAAAAATGCTGCCCTTGATTTTTTAAAACACATCGTTCCTCAAATTATAGCCAATCAAAATATCCCACCTGAAAAAATTCTGGGCGCTGGCATCGGCATCACTGGCCGAGTTGATCACAAAAAAGGCATCAGCTACTCTTACTTAAACCTGGAACAGCCATTGGCGAATCACCTACAAATGGAATGGGGCTTCCCGGTGTTCATCGACAACGATACCCACCTCTTGGCCTGGGGTGAAAATAGTTTTGGCCTGGCCCGAGCCAAAAAAAATGCCATTTGTGTCAATCTTAGTCGAGGCTTGGCCGTGAGTTTGATTTCCAATGGGCAGTTGCACAACGGGCATTCCGGTTTTGCAGGTGAGTTCGGGCATATTTTCGCGGCGGACAACAAACGGGCCTGTGCTTGTGGGAAAAAAGGCTGCCTGGAAACCCTCGTTTCGGGCCTGGCCCTGGAATCGGCTTACGCAGCCCAAACAGGAGAAAAGCTACCCTACAAAAAAATCTTGAATCTGGTCGAACGTGGCCAGCCACAAATCACCGAGACCTTACACCAAATGGGTGAACAACTGGGGCGTTCGCTGGCGGTATTGGTTGATTTGCTCAACCCTGAATTGATTGTACTGAGCGGCGGGTTTGTACCCGTATTTGAGACCATGCGCTACTCCATCATCCGGGGCATCAGCTTGTACAGTTTGCCGCAATTGGCTTCAGATTGTGAGATCAAGGTATCAACTTTGGGTGACAATGCCGGGGTGATGGGGGCTTATGCGATGGTGTTTGAGCAGGTATTGGCGCCGTAAGCACTGACTTTTATCACTCACTTTTTTTCGACAGATCATTGTTAAAATTCCAACATAAACTTTAGCTTTGCGGCGATAAAAACAGAATTTCCCGCAACGAAGTGCGATTAACGACGCGATGAGAACCTTTTTCACCTACTTTTTCCTGATCCTGATCCTCTGGCCGAGCTGGAGAATGGGATTGGTGTGGGTATGGTTCAAGGCCAATCAAACTTTCATCGCCAAAGAGTTGTGTATCAACCGGGACCGTCCTGAACTGAGTTGTAACGGGAAGTGTTTCTTGATGACCAAAATGCGGGAAGTACACCGCCAGGGACACGACGATTTTGTGAATGGTTTGGAAAATTTGCTTGGCAAGGACCTGGTGTACGTTTTTCAGGCGTTCACTCTGCGCCTTTCACCACTTGCTCCTTCTGTTCAGCCCAAGTTAGATTTTTTCTACCGCACTCCCCTATCCATTCTTCATGCACTGGCCCTTATCAAGCCACCCGCAGTTACATTGCTGTAATTTCATGGGCGAAG
>JAIXOO010000131.1 GCA_027486765.1 Saprospiraceae bacterium | reverse complement strand
GCAGGTAGGTAGTAGCCAATCCGAGTGGGGTCGGGTTTGAAATTTTGCCTTAGCCCCTGATTGTCGATGATCCATACCTGGGCGCCCAGAATTGGATAATTGAGCCCCCTAGTCGTAAAAGGAGCCAGACGCTGTATCCTTACCTCCTGCTTGCCTTTAGTTGTATTCAAGTAAGCTGAAATAGTGATCCCTTCATCCAGCGTAGGAAGTTCGATATCCACAGGTTTAGTACAGGCAAACAACCCAAGCACCAACCATACACTCAAGCCCGGCCAAAGAGAGGGCAATGCTTTGCGATTCATGTAATTCGTTGTGATCGATGTAAGTTTTAAAATAGTTGCTATACTTTTAATAGCCAAATGAATACGCAATTGAGTCGGTCATTAAGCAAAAAACAAAGCTGATTAGAACCGCAGCATCCCCACCAAAACATCCACCCACCGTCCATACATCTTCCCCGAAGGATGCAACAGATCTTTCGCAATCAAATCCTTTTCCTTCAGTGCCTCCCGCGAAATCGGCGTAATGTCGCAATACGCCACTCCATATTTTTCACTTATCTTTTTCTTGGCCGCATTAAATTCATCAATCTCTCGACTGATGCGCCCCGCTTGGTAGCGCTGCCCGAAGGGAGTTACCCCATAATCGGGGATGGAGAGTACGATCACTTTCTGTTTATCCTTGCCCGCCAGCTCAATCGCCCTTTTCAGCAGGTTTTCAAATTCCAGCCTGTACTGCTCCAGGGAGCCGCCCCGATACTGGTTGTTGACACCAATCAACAAGGTCACCAGGTCCCAGCTGGTACCCGTCAAATTTTCACGATCCATGGCAGCGCTGAGCTGATCAGTGGACCAACCCACGCGGGCGATGATTTTGGGATTTTGAATTTTGATGCCTTTTTGCTGCAAGGCTTTGACCAGTTGCATGGGGAAACGCTCGGCAACTTCGACGCTGGTACCAATGGTGTATGAATCTCCGAGGGCGAGATAACTCAGGGAGTCACCGGCAGGAGTTTGGGATTGGCAGGCCCAAATCCAAAAGCACAACAAACTGGTAGAAAGAAATATCTTCAACATGGATTCTTTTTATTTTTCCTCAGCTTCAACATAACGCTTCTTAGGTGCCTCTAAGGTGTCTGTAGTTTCTTAGGTGGTGAAAAAAATATGCTCTTCGCGCTTGCGCGCAAGAGTTTTTATTTGAACCACCTAAGAAACCATAGACACCTTAGAGGCACCTTAGATCACCGCATCAAAGTCACCGCCCCATTACGCATTTGCACCTGCCCATCAACCAGTTCCACACTCACAATGTAAGTATACACCCCGGGGAGCATGTCTACTCCTTTGTAGCGCCCATCCCAGCCGCGGCGGCCTTCATTGGGCAAAAAGTCCTGATCTTCGTGGATGAGCAAGCCCCAGCGGTTGAAAATCTGAATGCGCACCACCCGCTGAATTTGGCCCCGATTGGCATGAACTACCAGTAGGTCATTGAGGCCATCTCCATTGGGCGAAAAAGCATTCGGAACGTATAGGTCAATTTGTTGATTCAACTTGACATTGATAAAAGCAGAACCCAGGCAGCCAAAAATATCCTCCATTACGATCGTATAGGTGTCGTTTTTGAGTGCCCGCACCAAGGGTTTGAGGCAATCAGTACAACTCAGACCCGTGGCGGGCTGCCATTTGATGCTTTTGATCAAACTCTCGGGAATATTCAGATTGGGACTGAAGGTATAATCTTGCCCTAATTCCAAAAGCACCGTTGGATCCAATTCCACCATTTTATCAAAACGCGAAGGCATGATGAAATTTTGATTCACCATACATCCTGCCGCGTCCTGGATGCGCAAATCATAACGATCGCCGGAATTGAGTTGGCTAAATACCTGCTCATTTTGAAAGGGATCACCATTGATGCTGTACAAATAAGGGGGTGTTCCACCAGAAGCCGCAAAAGAGATAAAGGGGCCACTAAACTCCTGGCAATCAAAGGTGATGGAGTCCAGGGCTGGGGGTTGGCGGACTTCTACCTCCAGGTTCGTAAAACAACCTTTGGCATCAGTGATGGTTACAGCGTATTTTCCAGCCCCGAGGTTTTGAATCACTGGGCTGTTGTCGACACTCGCATTCCAGTTGAACCGATAGGGCGCGGTTCCCCCGGCCACATCAACGCGGACTGAGCCATCATTGGCCTGGTAGCAACTTACCTGACGGGAGGTAGCCAGGGTTTTGAGTTGATAGTTGCGGATTTCGGCCCGACCACTCACCCTCCCAGCACAAAGGGCATCCCGAAAGTCCAACAATTCAATCCGCCCTTCCAGGTTGGTATTGATGGTGTACGGATTGTCGAAAGTTTCGATTTTTTGCTGGGCTACCCCATTTAGCCCATAAGTAAAGGTGTAAGGAGGAAACCCACTGAAATAGATGGGGATGGAAACGGTGTCATTGGAACAAACTTCCCGCAAACTGTTCAGTCGAGCTTCCGGAGGTTTGCGCCGACGCACAATCACCTCATCATCGAGGATGCGGCCACAGGCGTCGCTCAGGTTAACCCGGTAGATCGTGTCTATTTTGGCAGTGGCTTTGAGCCGCGTCAAAGTATCCCCATTGCTCCAGCGAATGCGGTAGGGTGCTACTCCGCCACTGGGCTGCATCTGTAACAATACAGTATCCCCGATACAAGACTCCACCGTTTTTAAGCCTGTATTCAACGGAGGTGGATCTTCAATGTACAATCGAGCGGTATCGCTGATGCAGGAACAAGGAAAATCCAGTTCCAGGATGATGTCTTCCAATCCCTCATTGGCCTGGTCAAGAATGGATTCTATTTTAATGGTGGTAAAAATTTTCCCGCTGGGGATGGTCACTGAAGAAGGTAGGGGTTTAAAATCAGCCCCAGATTTGGCTTGGCTGGCACTGGCAACCCGGATGCCGATGGTCAGGGGCAGGGTGGTTTGAGTGGGGTCTTTGCGGCTGACCATAAATTGGCCTTCCCCACAGCCCTCTACAATGGTATCTTGTTGGACGCCATCACCTACCGCCAAATTGATGCTGCCGCCAATGTTAAAGCTCTCGGCTTCCAAAAAAACGGCAGAATCAAATTGTCCATCATTAACATCGGAAATGACCAGGCGCAGGTGGTAGGTTTCACAGGGTTTGAGTTTGAGCGTAGCCGTCATCACCTGGGTGTACCCATCGTACTGAATGTTGCCCAGGTTCGGGGAGTTCGTCCAGGGAATGCCACAGCGATCGGCATCCTCTTTGAGTTCGTTATGGACGAAGTAATTCTGGTTGACGTTGTGGTTGATGGTATTGATCGAAACGTAATCCTTACTCCCCGGCACCAGCGCTACATTGATGGCTTGATTACTAAACGTGCCATTGATGCCTGGGCCACTTACGAAGAAGCCAAAAACGTCGTTGAAGTTGGAACCAACAAACTCGCAATATTCTTCGGATGCAAAAACGTAACGGAAAGTGACCACCGAATCAAGCGGTACAAAATCAAATTCAATGCCCACTGCATCCTGAATTTTCAACTGGGACAGTTGCTGCAGGTCAGGATCACCGGTAAGGTCTTTAAAATCCCCACTGATGCGCCGGGAATCGTTGGGGCCTTCGCTGTTCTCGATCGGGCCAGTCGACAAAAGCACCCCGCGATTGATGCCGATAATGGATTGGCCATTCTCAAAATAACCCACGCCACCATCATTACCAATACCCTTGATGTTGAAGGTGTTGCGACATGCGCCCCCTACAAATACGTCCTGAACCAGTCGTTCTATCGTGTAGCGATGACTGGCGTCGATACCGGCCAAAGTGGGAGGGTACTTTGGCACAGGATGTGGTCCGAACATTTCGATCAATACAAACGCAACAGAGGCAATGTTCCACATAATGCTGTGAATCAGTCTTTGGAATTATAATTTAGACAACTCTTAGTCCCCAATAAAGGTACGTTTTTACCGTTATTAAAATTGCAGTGTTAACATAAAAGCTTTTTGTCTTTCACACCTTTTTATTCCCATACTAACCTTTACAAGGTATTATTTAAACTTTACTTCAGTTCACTTACACATCTATGGCGAAAAGACTATATTTACGCTGCGTTTCTCCAGCGCTTATATAATTTTTTAGTATCTTTAAGAGGCTATCTACACCCATCTATGCCCCCTTCGGCTATTGCTCACAGATTGCTCCTTGTAGCATTCTGATTGTCATCGATTTACACTAAGGAAAATACATAATTGCTATCCAATGAAGCATTATTTTTACTTATGGGTGCTGTTTTGCCTTTCTTTCGTTTCCACTGGGCTGGCAGCACAATATCCCGAAAACTGTGGTGACGGTACCAAAATCGCTTTGGCTGGTGGTGGTACGGAAGCCTTTACTTGCGCTAGTGACGGCAAGCCCGATCGGCTTGTGTTTAAAACGGGCACTTTTTATTTGCCCTACGTTTTGTTGGTCACCGATGAACAGGACAAGATCCTGGACATTTCGCCGGTGCCCAATATCGATTTTGAAAAATACGGCCCCGGCAATTATCGGGTTTGGGCTCTGTACTACAAAGGGCAGCTATTGGCACGCCCTGGAATGAATGCCAAAACCGACTCTTTGGCCAACTACTGTTTTGGCCTAACCGACAATTTTGTGCGGGTCGTCCACTTTATTCCCGATGGGGGGGTACTCTCTTTCAGCAATAGCGAATCGCCGCATTACATTTGTGCCAATGAAGAAACGGATGAGGTGTTACTCTTGAAGCCAGGCAGTGACAGCCCAGTATACCGCTACATCCTTGCCGATTCCAAAAACAAGGTCATCGAGGTTTTCACTGAGCCGCGTATTTCCCTTAAAAGTTTACCGCTTGGGGTTTTCCATGTTTTTGGGTTGTCCTATGGAGGCAGTTTAAATCCTTCGGTAGGCCAGGATGTGCTCAGTTTTGTTTTTTCCAATAGTTGTTTTGATTTGTCCGACAACTACCTCTCGGTGATCAAAACCAATCCTGATGGTGCCCGAGTGACCCTACCTGATGGAGCTACCCATACTTTTGTGTGCGGCAATTTACCCGATGTCTCTAGCCGGGACATTAAAACGACCACGGAATCTCCAGCTTTGTACGCCTACTTGCTGACCGACGCTCAAAACATCATCCTACAAATCCTGCCCAATGCCAAGGTGGACTTCAAAGGACTACCCACGGGCGAGTACCGCATTTGGGGCTTGAGTTACATTGGTAAGTTGACGGCAGAAATAGGCAAGCCCGCCACGGGAAAACTCAGCACGGCTTGTTCTGATTTGTCCGAAAATTTCATTCGAGCTACCGTTTACCTCCTGGACGCAGGTCAAATCAGTTTGATTGGCAACGACACCACCAGCACTGTTTGTATCAATGACCCTACGGCTATATTCCGCACTTTTGGCTTGACGAGCAACGGCACTGAAAAACAACATTTCATTGTCACGGACCTGAACAACCGAATTCTGGCACTTTCAGCCAACCCAAGTATCAATTTCCGCAATACAACGGGCGAATACAACCGGGTTTGGGGCGCTACTTACATCGGCAACATTCAGGCCAAAGTTGGCGATGCACTCTTTGCAGCTCCTTTTGCGGATAGTTGTTATTCCATTACCGCAAATCCAGTCAACATACGCAAGCGCAACCCCGATGGTGGTACCTTGCAGTTTAGTGATGGCAGCACCGCCCAATTGTTGTGCTTTACCTCTGGGGTGCCACAAACCAAAATCATCTCCAGCACAGGTGCCGGGGGCGACAACTACGTTTACCTCATCACCGATCGCCAAAACAACGTCATCAGTCTTTTCCCCAACAATGGGCAATACAACCTGGGCGACCTGCCCGCTGGTGAATACCGCGTATATGGCCTGTCTTATACGGGTAAAATCTCCTTCTCAGCGGGTGCCAATATTCGTACCGCACGGTTTTCAGACCAGTGCTTCGACTTTTCACAAAACTTCATCACGTTTACCAAATCCATCAATGACGGCGGTCGGATTCAATTCGCCGACGGTGGTACCCGTAAAGTCTTGTGCGGAGTAAGCAAGGACAGCAGTTTGATGATTACCACTTCTACCCTGCTCGTGCAAAACTACGTCTATCTGCTCACCGATACCTTCAACCGCATCATCTCCATTTCCACCAGCAATCAGGTGCGGATGTTGGGCGAACAAGAGGGCTATTTCCGCATTTGGGGACTTGGCTTTTCTGGAGAATTATTGGCCAAAGAAGGGGATCGGTTGGCATCAACTGAACTCAGCGGTCAATGCTGGGACTTGTCCGATAATTTTGTACAAGTGATCAAACGCACCGTAGTTGCTGGGTCACTAAGTCTAGCAAACCCAAGTGCAGCATTGATTTGTTTTGGTCAAAACGCACCTGAAAGTATTGCATTACAAGTTACGCCAGCCTTCAAAGGAGACCGTTTTGCACTCATCATCACCGATACTTTGCAACGCATTGTAGCCATTAGTGATGGGCAAAGTTTCCGTCCCTCGAAAAGTTTCCCGATGAACTTCCGGGTTTATGGGGTAGCGTATACCGGTAAACTCAGCGCAACCATAGGCAACAACATCGCCAGCATCAGCAGCGATGAGTGTTTTGACCTCAGTGACAATTTCCAACGTTTCCGCTGGAATGAAGTGGACGGGGGTCAGGTGTCTTTGAGCACCGGGGCTACTTCCCGTTTGGTTTGTATCGACGCCGCTGCCGATCAAATGTCCTTCCGCACGACGGGTACCGCCAGTACTTCTACCTACCGATACCTGTTGACGGATGATCAAAACCGGCTGCTCCTGGTTTTGTTGGGCAATAGCATTGACCTCAACGCGGGTCAACCGGGTAAATGCCGCATTTGGGGCCTTTCTTACTCGGGGAGTTTGTTGCTCAAAGCCGGTGAGGTCGTTACGGGCAGTAGTGCTTCGGACGCCTGTTTTGATTTGTCCGATAATTTTATTGCCATCACCAAAGAACAAGTCAAAGGAGGTGTAGTAGCCTTCAGTTCGGGTGGTTCGCCCAGATTTGTTTGTCGGGCAGGCAAACCCGATACCTTAAACTGGACGCGCCGGGATGCTCTGGGCAGCCAATTGGTTTACCTGGTTACCGACGCTTTGGGCAACATCTTGCGTGTTACCGAGCAAACCAGCCTGATTTTTGACGAAATTCCCCGTGACACTGCGCGCATTTACAGCATGGCTTACACGGGCACCCTGACCGCAGCAGTGGGCCAAAACATCAACCGTTCGGCCTTGTCTGATGCCTGTTTTAATTTATCCAATGCCATTACGGCCATTAAGACCAACCTACAAGGCGGTCTGGTGCGCTTGAGCAATGGTCGAACTGATAACCTGCAATGCCCTTCGTCGGGAGCTAGTTCAACCCTGCGCTTCCAGCGGGTAGGTAGTTTGGGTGAAAAATTTGTCTACCTCGTCACCAATGATGCCAATAAAATCATCGCAGCAACTTCGCAGGACAGTTTCAATTTTGGTAACCTCCCCGGTGGGACTTACCGGGTGTGGGGATTGGCTTATGGCGGGCAATTGTTGGCCAAAGCTGGTCAAGATATTTTTAGCGACGTTTTAGCCGACGATTGTTCAGGGCTTTCCTTCAATTCCATTACCGTCAATCGTCAAATCCCACTAGGTGGCCAGCTCAGCTTGTTGAGTGGTGGAACCAAAATCTTTGTGTGCTCCAGCAATCGTCAGAAAGATTCGATCGAATGGCGTTTACAGGGCAATCAGGAAGGTGCAATTGCTTATTTGATTACCGATACCAGCAATACCATTCGGGCCATTACCCGCGAAAGTGCAACTGCCCTGGATTCATTGCCCGTTGGCAGTTACCGCATTTGGGCACTGGTATTCAATGGTGATTTATTGGCCGCCATAGGTCAAAAAGCGGATCAGGCGCAACTCGCTTCTTCCTGTTTTTCGATGTCGAGCAATTACCTGGAGGTTGAAAAAGTGACCCCGGAAGCGGGAAGCATTGAAGCGACCGGCATCGGCACCAATATCTGCTCCGGCGACGGCACTGCGGATGTGGGAACCATCACCCGCAAAGGCGCCAACAATGCGCCGAAACTCCTCCTGATCACCGATGACCAGGACCGACTCATCTCCGTTTTGCCGGATACCAATAAAATTGATTTTGAAAAACTGAGTGGTTCCAAAATCAGAGTATATGGCCTGGCTTATACCGGGAAGATCATCATTAAAACGGGTTCTTCGGTACGCGATTCAGCCATTACCGATGATTGTTTTGACTTGAGTGACAACTTCATTGCCGTACAAAAATCCTTTGTAGATGGCGCACGTGTTTCTACTACTGCAGTTGGAGACTCCATTTACATTTGTGCCAACGACGGGATTGCTGATCCCTATACCTTTAGCAACAACTCTGGGGCTACCGAGTCTGGTTACCGCTATGTCATCACGAATGCCAGCAATTTGGTGCTGAGCATTGTCACTGGCAACACCCAGAATCTGGACCTTCGCGGATTACAAACCTTGCGCGTGTATGGCGTATCTTTCTCCGGAAATCTCACCCTCGTCGCGGGTAGAATCCTGCAAAACACCCCAATTTCGGATGGTTGTTACAACATTTCCGACAACTTCCTCTCCGTGTTTTTGGATACGCCGGATGGAGGCCGCATCAGTGCGATCAACGACTCCACTAACCTGCGCTTCTGCCCCGGCAAAGACGGCATGACGCTGCGGATGAAAACGACCAGCCGTTCCAGGTCTGGATTTGTTTACATTCTGACGACGCTGGACAGCATTGTTCGCCAGATTGCCCGTACCGACCGCATTGACCTGAGCCGCGAGGCTGAAGGCAGTTACCTGGTTTTTGGCCTTTCTTATACGGGTTTGAACAAGATCAAATTGGGGCAAAAACTGAATTTGAAGGATACCCTTGCTACCAGCTGTTACGACCTTGCAGACAATGTTGTACGCGTTGTCCGTGGCGGAGAAGTAGAAGGCAGTCGGATCAGTACCATCGACGGAGCGAGCACCTATTACGTATGCCCTGGCGATGGGCTACCAGATGCCATTCCGGTTTTCCCTCCTGAAGTCATCGTAGGCGAAGATTACCGCATTGTCATTACCGACGATCGCAACCGGGTTTTGTTCCCCGACATTGAGTCCATTCTGATTGATTTTGAACGTTCACCTGCGGGTACTTACCGGATATGGGGCGTTGCACATTCAGGCGAGTTCAGGGCTCAGTTTGGGCAAGATCTGCTCAATTCTGCACTGAGTACTGATTGTTACGACTTGTCGGAAAACTTTATTACGGTAGTGGTTCAAGTGCCCAATGGAGGCAGCATCAGCACTTCGAATGGCGCGACGGAACTGAGCCTTACCCGTGGAGACAACAAAGCTGATGTGGTGCGTTTTGTACGCAAAGACGCCGCTCCATTGCCCCCATACCGCTTCCTTGTAACGGATGCTCAAAATACCATTCGCAGCATCCTGCCTGCAGACAGCCTCAATTTTGACACCCTGCCTGCGGGCATATTCCGGGTTTGGGGACTTTCGTACAGCGGCACGCTACTGGCCAAAGCCGGAGACAATCTGGATTCAGCAGCCCTGGCAGACAACTGTTTCGATTTGTCGAGCAATTTTGTCCGACTGACGCTGAGCAATGCATTGGGTGCACCCGCTGATCCTGAATTGCAGGCGAATGAGCCGTTCAAACGGGCTGCGGCTCAGTCTGAGTTGCAGGTACACCTCTATCCCAATCCAAGCCAGGTTGATTTGAATATTCAGTTTGAAAACAGCAGTACGACAGCTTCTCGTGCGGCAATGCGGATTTTGCATCCAACTGGCGCGGTAATCCGGCAACTGGCTTTGGACGCTGTTCCGGGCAAAAACCAAACTTCATTGAATGTACAGGAAATGCCGGTGGGATGGTATTTGTTGGAAGTGCAGTTGAATGGGGTAAGGAAAGTGGTGAAGTGGACGAAAATTGATTAAATTCTATTTATTGCGCGCGGAATCCACGCAAATCCATCCACATTCCGCACGCAATAATTCTTCGTGCTTATAAAACAAGCCTTGATGTACTCAAATTCAGCAAACGCGGCTTGAAGCAATATTGATTAATTACCAAGCAATTGTGTAATCTTAGGCATAACGACCAGCGGCAGAGCCGCCAAAACGTCTGTAGCTCAAGGAACGAAGAGAGATTTTGAGGTACGTAGTACCGCAACTATTGCCTTTTGTTCCGGTGCTCTGCACCTTAACAGTCTTGCACGGTCTAAATGCTACAGACGTTTGGCGGCTCTGCCGCTGGTCGTTGATTCTAAGTCTGGTTAACTTGATGATAAGATAAAGCGATTTGTCCCGGCCTCGCTTTTAACCTTATCGAATTCGATAAGGTTAAAAGTTGGATTATAGAAAATTTTCCATGTTCCGAGAAACTCGAAATGTCTTTATTCCTCATCTAGTTTGCTCCAACTTGAGAATAAACTTAAAATGCTACCTTTACGTAGGGCGCAGCTGTGATTGGCCCTACGTAACCAGGTAACCATGAAACATTACATCTGTTTATTATTGGCACTGATTTTTTGGAGTAGTCCAGCCTCCGCCCAGCACCACCGCTGGATCGCCCCCTACGTTCCTCAAATCGATTCCCTGTTTTCCACTTATCAAAAAGGGAGCAACCCCGGCCTGGCCGTCGGAGTCTTGAAAGGTGGGCAGTTGATGTTTTCTAAAGGATATGGCTTAGCCAATCTGGAACATGGCTTACCTTTTACGCCCAACACCGTATCTGATATCGGCTCCCTGGCCAAACAAATCACCTGTTTTGCCATCGTGCTTTTGGCGCAACGCCAGCAGTTGAACCTGGACGACAACATCCAAAAATACCTACCTGAAGTGCCCAATTTTGGCCAACCCATCACCATTCGCCATTTGGTGCACCATACCAGCGGTTTGCGTGAAATTTATGGCATGTTGGAACTGGTCGGATGGAAACAAGGCGACGCGGTGCGCCAGGAAGAGGCACTCAATTTGGTGCAACACAGTCGGGAGCTCAATTTTTCCCCGGGCAGTCGTTACAGTTATTGCAATACGGCCTATATGTTGCTGGCGGAGATCATCCAAAAAGCCAGTGGGAAAAAATTCGAAGACTGGATGCGGGAAGAAATTTTCCGCCCCCTGGGCATGAACGATACCTATGTGATGGACGTACAGGGTGAGTTGTTTCCCCATACCGCCGATTCTTACATGATGAGTGACCAAAACGTCTGGATCAAGTTGTACGACAACAGTACGGTCTTAGGTGCAGGGGGCATCTACACTACCCTACCCGATCTGGCACGCTGGTGCAACAATTACCGCGATGGCAAAGTGGGCGGCAAACAAGCGATTCAACAAATGTTCCAACGTGGGATCCTCAGCAATGGAGATAGTTTAAACTATGCTTTCGGGCTGGAAACCCTACCCTATCGCGGTCTACGCCGGATCCAGCATACGGGTGCAAGTGCGGGTTACCGGGCGGCCTTGTTGTATTTCCCACAACAAGACCTGGCTATTTTGGTCAAAAGTAATTTTGCCAATTTCAATAGCCAGCTTACTGGTGAACGCATTGCTGACATCCTGTTGGCCGATAGTTTTACCGAGCCTGCTCCAAGTTTAGCGGTATTGAATCGTTCAGCTTCCAAAGGTTTACCCCGCCCTCCTGGCCCCTTGCAGGACTACGCCGGGCAGTATGATTGTCCAGAACTAGCTACTACGTATACTTTTCAGATTGAAGGGAATAGCCTGGTTGGTGTACACCGCTACAATGGCAAATTCAGCATCCAACATGTGGATGAGGATCGCTTTAGTGGGCCATCCTTTATGAGTACGTTGCGTTTTGAGCGGGATGCCAATGGGGTGATCCAGGGTTTGCGGGTTTCCAATGGTAGGGTACTCAATTTGTGGATGAAAAAACAATAAAAAAACTGTACCTGCCTATATTGAATTCAGATTATTCTGCGTTACGGTAAAAACTCCATTTTTTTAAAACTAAACTCAACACCAATGCCTTTAAAAAAGTACGGCGTTTTAGTTGGCAAAATTGTCGGCAAACGCAAAGCAGTAAGTAGTAATCCACATTTCCAGATCAAAGTAGAAGGAGCAAACGGGGTGTTTTACCGCATCGCCGTTAATGTCAAGTCCAAAATAGCTCCCTCCGAGGTAAAGTACTTTTTGCAGGACAATTTCCAACACGAACTGGTAAACAAAATCAAGCTGGCTAACCTGCAGCCAGGCTTCCACGAATTACCCCAGTCCCCCAATGGACTGGCCTTGGATTTCATTCGTTACAACCTTTTTCGCCTGGAAGAATTGGTGCCGCTACCCTTTGAAGTGGACGGGCCAAACAATGACTTAAACGATCACCTTGATTTTTTTGTCACCAAAGCCAAAGAGGATGATCAGGCCATCATTTATGCTTTTGGTGAGCCCTGGGGCCCTGAAAATACCAAGAAGGACAAGGTCTTTGGATTTTTACCTGGTCGAGGTATCCACGATATCCACATGAACCAGGGTAGCATTGGCCAATTTGCTTACACCAACGGCATTTGGCAAGATGGCGGCATGTTGATTTATTTCCCATCGTCGGATAAATGGCTGGCCTTCTTTACTGCATTCCAATCTCAGTCTTTCCAAACCGATGAGGATGGAAATGCCACTAATGAAGAACCAATTGTTGGCGCTACATCTGTAAGAATTGTCGCTGCCATGGTCAATCCTGCTGGCGACGATGTAGGCAAAGAAGCGGTATACATCATCAATTTATCTCCCAAATCCATTCCATTGAAAGGCTGGTCGATCGTGGACAAGTTAGGAAAAAAAGAGGTACTAGCCGATAATGCCGTGCTTGCAGCCCATAGTGTACTGACGATCCGTTTGTCTGGAAGAGGCGCTCAATTGGGCAATAGCGGAGGAACAATCACCTTGCAAGATCAGCTGAATCAAAAAATGGACGGGGTAGCCTATACCCAGGAACAGGCCAATCAGCAAAATTACCTGCTCAATTTTTAAAGTTGGATCCGCTCCCCTCCAGTATAAATATTGAAGCCACCAGCGCGCAAAAAACCGACCAAAGTCAGGTTGTGCGCCTCGGCCAATTCAACCGCTAAACTGGAGGGAGCACCCACTGCCGCCATGATAGGGATACCTGCCATCACTGTTTTTTGCACCAGTTCAAAACCAGCTCGACCGCTGACGAGGAGGATGGTATCACTGAGCGGCAAGGTTTGTTTTTGCAGCGCTGCCCCAATCACCTTATCCACGGCATTGTGTCGACCCACATCTTCCCGCAGATACAACAAATCCCCGCTACTTGAAAACAATCCAGCCGCGTGAATTCCCCCGGTATGATTGAACAGGGATTGTTGAAGAAGTAAGGCTTCGGGTAATCGCAGCAACGCTTGAGGCGAAATGGTTGGTTGATGGGCAGGTAGTAAAAAAGCAGACTGGTTTTGCACCATTTCTAAACTGGCCTTGCCACATACGCCACAACTTGAGCTGGTGTAAAAATGCCGTTGCAATCGTGCCGCATCGAACTGTGCGGCCGGATGTAGCGCTACCAAAATGCTGTTTTCTTGCGCCTCTGGGCTAAGTTGTACACCTGGATAACGCATTTGTAGGACATCCTTCCGGCTTTGAATCAATCCCTCCGTGAATAAAAAACCGTACACCAAATCGAAATCTGCTCCCGGCGTGCGCATCGTTACGGCTAAATTCATTTGTAGGCGCTGACCAAGTGGGCCATAAGCCAATTGTATCTCAAGAGGCTTTTCACTGGCCAAATAATCTGTTTTGGGCTCAAAATAGTTATGCCGATATTTGATGATTGTCCTTTCTTGAGTGGGTGTTTGATACATTTTTTTTCTTTTATGAAAAAATCCACCACAGTAGCTTTCCAACTACATAAATGGACAAAAAAAGCATCAGCAGCAAAGCTCCCAGGATCAAAAAGATGACCCACCAGGCGCTGCCACCGTGTTTGCCTTGCGCGTAGTGCTCCTTCATCAATTGTACATTGCGGTAGTTCGCTTTGTAGCGAATGTCAAAAAGGTCGCCCAACAAGGGTACTGAACCTACTACCCCATCAAGCAGAATATTGCCCACCATTTTTACACCCAACATGCCGCTGGCCCCTTTACGCACCAAAACGACCACCAAAATGCCCGAAACCAAAAAGGTAAACACATCACCAACGTAAGGAACGAGTCCAATCACAGCATCCATTCCAAATCGAATACGGGTGAAAGGAATCCGAAAGCGGTTGTCCAAAAAATCGGCCAGTTTATCCAAAAATCGTAAATCATCCATGGCTGTCTCTAAAGATAATGTACTGAGCTAATGGTCAAATCGGGCAGGATAGAAATTTCCCGGAAAGCAATGCGGTAATGATCCACTTTAAAATCCTCGGCGTTGGAGTCAATCTGGAAAAAACAGGAGGGGGTAAGGTGTACCAAAAGGTTTTTCCAGCGTACGGTGCGTTCGACGTGGTAATGCCCGCAGAAGATGTCGATGTTGCCCGGATAAGCACAAAGGATGTCTTGCAGTGGATCTCGGTCTTTCAAGGAGTGGTTGTTGTCCATAAAGGGAGTGCCAACCAACAATGGCGGATGATGGATAAACAAAATGATATCGCCTTGCAGTTGTTGGAGTTGCTGCTGCAACCACTCCAGCTG
>JAIXOO010000072.1 GCA_027486765.1 Saprospiraceae bacterium | reverse complement strand
TTCTTCTCCAACTCCACCATCGGGTACCGCTTAACCAGCTTGTATTCCAGCGACAGATCACCCACAAACTTGCGGTAATGCACTCGACCAATACCCTTTGCGTAGGTCTCATCTCCTGGATAAGGTGGTGGCGCCATGATGCCATTTTTGTGGGTTTCAATGGCTTCTTTCATTCCAAATTTCACTGCATCGTATTTTTTACCCTCCACCTCAATGTTGGTCATACCCGCATATCGCCGATTTTTGATCAATACCGTTTTATCCAGTGTATCCTGTTTCCAGGTCCATTCCAGGCGGGTCAAAAAGATACCCCCTGGATCGTGTACGTAAAAAGGGTAGATATTCCCTGCCACAATTTTTACTGGAACCAGCAATTGTTCTGGCTTACCAGTGGTATCTTTTTCGTAAAAAGTGATTTCTTCCAGCAACATGCCATTTTTGACCATCACCTCCCGTGCGTGAATTTGTGGGCTTAAGTCCCCCGGGCGATACAGCGTGCTGGTCAGGTATTTTTTCCCGTCCTGGATCAAACTGCGGTAATACCAGTAATCCGGCGCAATGGAATCATTGCCTACAAAAGCATATTCGTAGACCATCCCTTCCTCTAATTCTTTGAGTGGAAAGTAATAATTACGGATGTCAATGGTGTCATTTTGGCGGGTACAAGTGCACAATAAACTGCCAAGCAACAGAAAAACGGCTGAAAACAAACTTCTTTCCATGATGGTATCGTTCTTGTAAATAAAAAAATGGCATTTCTGCCAAAATGGCTTAGGTTGTAACTTTATGCAAATTTGGTACAAAATTGGGCATAAAAAAAACGCCCCTAAAGATAAAGCGAAAATTGCATCAAATGATTCATGGGAAATAGGCTTCTTTTTTAGTCCAGATGTTACCAACTTGTATTATTCGCCATCCATCATTCGTTAATCCGCCGTATCTTTGGGAGAATTTTGAGCTCTTTAGGGTCTAATGAAGCCCCCATTGAAAAGCTCCTAACGTACAAATTACCCAACATGTTTGGCACTATTGGAAAAGCACTAACCAAGATTCTCGGTGGCACAAAGCACGAGCGGGATGTGAAGAGTCTTGCGCCCATTGTGGAACAAATCAACCAGATTGGAGAGCAGCTCCGTCAAATTAGCAATGACGAGTTGCGCAACAAAACCTTGGAGTTTCGGGCCTATATTGCCCAGCAACTGAGCGCCATTGATGAAGAAATTCAGAGTCTTCGCAATGAAGCCCACGATGAAGAAGACCTCATCAAAAAAGAGCAACTCTTTAACGAAATAGATGAAGCCGTCAAGGATCGGGACAAACAATTGGAGCTTGTCCTGAAAGAAATACTACCCGAGGCCTTTGCCGTTTGTCGGGAGGCTGCCCGTCGTTTTAAAGAAAATCCTACCCTCGAAGTCACGGCTACCGACCACGATCGCAACCTGGCTGCTAAAGGCAAACGCTACATCAGCATCGAAGGCGAAAAGGCCACCTGGAAAAACCAGTGGACTGCCGCCGGGGGGGACATCACCTGGGACATGGTTCACTACGACGTACAGCTCGTAGGTGGGATGGTGCTTCACGAGGGTAAAATTGCGGAAATGGCCACGGGGGAGGGTAAAACCCTGGTGGCAACTTTGCCCGCTTACCTGAACGGTGTTGGCGGCCAAGGTGTACACATCGTAACGGTCAACGATTACCTGGCCCGACGGGACTCCGAATGGGTAGGGCCGCTTTACGAATTCCTTTTCTTGACTGTCGATTGTATCGATAAATACCAGCCACACTCCGAAGAGCGCAACGCGGCTTACCAGTGTGACATCACCTTCGGTACCAACAACGAGTTTGGTTTCGACTACCTGCGCGACAACATGGTGCGCTCCGTAGAAGAAAAAGTACAGGCCAAACACCACTACGCCATCGTGGATGAGGTAGACTCCGTATTGATCGACGATGCGCGTACTCCACTGATTATCTCTGGCCCCGTTGGATACACCACTGAAGACCAAGACTATGTAGACCTCAAACCTGCCGTAGAACGCCTGATCAACATCCAGCGCAAACTAGCCACCGATTACCTGGCTCAAGCGAAAAAGTTATACACCGAGGGTAAAATCGGGGTTGAGGAAGGCCAATCGGGTATGGCGCTCTTGCGCTCTTACCGGGCATTGCCCAAGTCGCGTCCTTTGATCAAATTCCTCGGGGAAGAAGGGGCCAGAGTGCACTTGCAAAAAACCGAGAACCACTACATGCAGGAGCAATCCAAACACATGCATTTGGTGGATGCTGAGTTGTATTTTGTCATCGACGAAAAGAACCGTCAGGTTGAATTGTCCGATAAGGGGGTAGAATACCTGACCCAGGGTAGCGCTGATCCCAATTTTTATATCCTGCCCGATTTGGCAACGGAGTTGATGGAAATTGACCGCAATACTGAACTGAACAAAGAGGAAAAAGCAGAAGCCAAAACCAAATTGTCGCAGGATTTTGCCGTTAAATCCCGCCGTTTGCACGCCATCAGTCAATTGTTGAAAGCCTACACCATTTTTGAGGCCGATGAAGACTACGTGGTGATGAATGGTGAGGTGAAAATTGTGGATGAACAAACGGGGCGGATGATGGAAGGCCGTCGGTATTCCGATGGTTTGCACCAGGCCCTGGAAGCGAAGGAAAACGTAAAAGTGGGCGAAATCACCCAAACGTACGCAACCGTTACGCTCCAGAACTTCTTCCGCATGTACCACAAATTGGCCGGTATGACGGGTACTGCCGAAACCGAAGCTAAAGAATTGTGGGACATCTACAAATTGGAGGTAACAGTTGTTCCCACCAATCGACCGATGACCCGTAAGGACATGGACGACTTGGTGTTCAAATCATCCAAAGAAAAATACGACGCAGTCATCGACGAAATTGTCCAACTCAGTAATGCTGGCCGCCCGGTGCTGGTCGGTACAACCTCGGTGGACATTTCCGAAAAACTGAGCCGCCTGCTGCGCATGCGCAACATCGACCACAACGTGCTCAACGCCAAGCAACACCAGCGTGAAGCAGAAATTGTAGCCGAAGCGGGTCGCCCCGGTAAAGTAACCATCGCGACCAACATGGCGGGTCGGGGTACCGACATCAAAATTTCGGCAGAGGTAAAAGCTGCGGGTGGTTTGGCCATCATCGGTACCGAACGCCACGAATCCCGCCGGGTAGACCGCCAGTTGCGTGGTCGTGCCGGACGCCAGGGAGACCCAGGTACCTCTCAGTTCTACGTTTCCTTGGAAGACAACCTCATGCGTTTGTTCCAATCCGAGCGTATCGCTGGTTTGATGGACCGCATGGGCCACAAAGAAGGCGACGTGATCCAGCACAGCATGGTCACCAAGTCGATTGAACGGGCGCAGAAAAAAGTAGAAGAAAACCACTTCGGAGTGCGTAAACGTTTGTTGGAATACGACGACGTGATGAACGTACAACGGGAAAGCATCTATAAAAAACGCGACAACGCCCTGTACGGGGAGCGGCTCTCGGTCGACCTCAATACTGGCTTTGAATCCATGATTGAAAACCTGGTGCTGATCCATCGCCAAGGAGGGAATTTTGATACCTTCCGCCGCGAAGCCATCAGCCAATTGGGTATCGATCCAGAAATTGACGCTGCGTTCTTCCGCGATGCACCCGTCAACGATGTGGTGAATACCTTCTATACCCAGTTTTTTGAAGCGTACCACCACAAAGCAGATCAGATCATCGACCTGTTGTTGCCACAAATCCAGGATGTGTACCACAATCAGGGTCACATTTACAAGCGCATCGTGATTCCGTTCACGGATGGTAGTTCACACCCTTATGTGGTCACCGCTGATTTGCAAGATGCAGTAGAATCCAAAGGCAAAACCATCCTTCGCGACATCGAGCGTACCGTGACCCTGGCCATCATCGATGAGAAATGGAAGGAACACCTGCGCAACATGGACGAACTGAAAGAGTCGGTACAAGCCGTGTCTTTTGCTCAAAAAGACCCACTGGTGGAGTACAAACTCAAAGGTTACGACTTGTTTCAGGACATGTTCATGGAAGTGAATCAATTGGTGACAGGTTATTTGTCAAAAGGCACCCTGGTGTTTTCCGATGGCACTACCCTGGAGCAAGCTCGTGAACAACGCGCCCTGGAAACGACCCGTACCCAAACCAGCCGCTCCGACGAGGAGCCACGCCGCCGCGGCGAAGTTGCTGAATCGGCCAGTGCACCACGCGAAAAAGTGTCACCCATTCGTCGCGATCCCAAAATTGGGCGCAACGATCCCTGTCCTTGTGGCAGTGGGAAGAAGTATAAACAATGTCATGGAAAGTGA
>JAIXOO010000506.1 GCA_027486765.1 Saprospiraceae bacterium | reverse complement strand
ATGTTTGTGTGCGGCAATGGTGGAAGTGCCACCAATGCTTCGCATTTTATCACCGACTTGAGCAAAGCGGCTTCCGACAAAATGGACAAACCCTTTAAAGGGATGTCGCTCAATGAACACCTTTCCTGGATTACTGCACTGGGGAATGATTACGCTTACGAAGACATCTACGTGCGGCAATTGATGAATTTCGCCCAAGCTGGCGACCTCTTGATGCTCTTGAGCGTGAGTGGAAATTCGCCCAACTTGGTCAAAGCCGCTACCTGGGCTAAGGAGCATGGGGTCTTTGTGATCGCACTGGTGAGTTCTAGACCCTGTCAATTGGCCGATCTGGCTGATTTTGTCATTGCCGTAGACGAAACCCACTATGGACGCGTGGAAGATGCACACATGGGGATTTGCCACATGGTTTGTTATGCCTTTATTGAAAAAAGTTAGCCCTAGTCAGCTTTAAAAAGGATATCCAATGGCCAGGTTAAACACCATATTATTGTTGGGAACTTTGTCGAGATAAGGTACTTTTAAGGGAAAAGCGAAATCCAGACGCAGCAACAAGATGGTAAAATCCAGGCGGAGGCCAAAGCCTGCATCGATGGCCAATTCCTTTAAAAAATTGCTACTGAATTGTGCGCCTGGTTTTAAGGGGTCTTCATTGAACAACCAAACATTTCCAGCATCCATAAACAAAGCTCCTTCAACGATGCTGAACAACTTGGGACGGTATTCAGAATTGAATTCCAGCTTGATGTCGCCCGACTGATCGGGTAAAAACAGTACGGCTGGATTGTCGCGATTGGGTGGGCTGTAACGCCCCGGCCCAACGGTTCGGCTGCGGAAGCCCCGGAGGCTGTTGTTCCCGCCCGCGAAAAACTGTTTTACAAAGGGCAATTGTCGGCTATTGCCATAAGGGTAGCCAAAACCCATGATGAGGCGGTTGACCCACTGGCTGCGCTGGTCGATGCGTTTGTAGTAGCGGAGGTCTACTTCTGCTTTGGCAAATTGGGCGAATTTCACCCCGAATATCGTACCTACTTCCCCATTTTTCCAATTGGAACCATTCACCAGACCGGCAATATTCCCCGCGATATCCAACAGCCCATTGAAATAGATACCTGTCCGTCGATTGGAACCCGCGAGTTCATTGTAGTTGTAATTGTAGGTAGAGCCAACTATAAATTGTTCTTCCACGATTTTGGACAGCGAAGGGTTTTTCGCGATGCTATCGAGGTACTGTTGAGCAATTGCCAGAGGCCTCACGTAGTTGAAAGTGAAAGGATGGAGTTGGTGTTCCTTTTGCAGGTTTTCTTTCCAGGTATACCCCAGGCTGCCGCTAAAACTGTTGAGGGTGTACAAATTTTGTCTATTTAACAATTCGTAACCTAATTGTAAGTTGGTTCTGGGCACAAACTCACTGCGGCCCCGAATGTCTAAAAAAGGAACGACGAAGCGGGGGATACTGAGGCTAAGCTCCCCTCCTACCCTATACGGATTTGATTTCCCAAAATTGCCGCTGACCTGCACTTCGGTACTGCCGAATAAGTTCAGCGACAAATGTTCGGCGCCGCGAAAAATATTTCGGTGCCTCCACCCTAGCGTCACTTGTGAGCCTATGAGGTTATTGGTTTTTGAAGTGCCCGTAAGCTCCGCGCGCAAAGATTGTTTAGGGAGTGGATTCAGGTAGTAAAATGCGTTCAATTTGGTGCTGTCCAGTACCGCTTCAAAGCGGTTTTTCACAAATTTAAAACTCCCCAGGTTGATCAGCCAACTGAGGGTTGTATTGTGGTCCTTTCGGCTATACAAATCACCGGGTAGGAATTGCATACTTTGTTCAAAAACACGCTGCCGGAACAGCTTGGAAGAGTCGATGACATAATAACCACCCCGATACAATTCGGCATTGGCCAAATTGGTATCCGGGCTGACGGTAGAGAGGTTGTAATTGGGATAAATGTAAACGTTGTTGATCTCGTAAGTTTGCCTCGCTTCAGCTGGCGTTTCCGGTTTCACCTGAAGGTAGAGGTTTACTTCGTAACTGCCTATGGTGCTGTCGGTTTCGATCAAGAGGTATTCCCCACTGAAGAAGTAAAAACCCTGCTCTTTAAGTTCCATGTCGATGCGGGTCCTTTCGCCTTTGATGAGGTCCAGGTTAAAGGGTGCTCCTGGCACCAGTAGTGTTTTGGACTGCGTGGCGCGAATGCTACTCCCAAGGATGCCGCTATCGGAGGGAAAAGTGATGCTTTTGATTTTGTATTCAGGCCCGGTGGTCACCGTGTATTCTGCGCTGGCTTTTTTGCCCTTCACGGTAGTGTCTCCCCGCACTTTCACCTGAAAAAAGCCCCGGTTTTCGAGGTAATTGTCCAGGATAGCGGTATTGCGGCTCAGTTTTACTTCGCTGAGCAAAACGGGCGCTTCACCGTATTTGCGACGCAACCAAGCCCCCAGGCCTTTTTTACTACCCAGGTTGTACATCCACAGTTTAAAGGGTATTCCCAAAGCACGGCTATTGGGCTTCGGCCTGGCCAGGTCTTCCAGCGTATTTTGCAGCGCTTTTTTTTGCTTTGAGGATATCGCTGAAGGGGTCATTTTTATGCTTGCCCCGGTGTACAAGGCGTCATTTTTGGGAACGGATTTGATCGAACTGCAGCCTGACAACAAAAGGACTAAGATTGCCATGAAAGGACAGAACCAGAGGGGAATGAGTTTATTCTTCATCTTCACGCTTTCTGGAAGTGTCAATGAAAACAGGATCCAGGTCTTCATTCTGGTTCGTAGGTGGATTGGCGGGTTTTTCGGGAGGGCTGTTGTACTGTTCTATTGTTTTTCGTTCTTTGGTCGCTTTGCGCTTTAACTTTCTGCGCTCAAAAATCTCTTTAAATTGGTCGTAATCTACCGAAAGTACAAAGCCAATCCCTGTTTCGACCACATAACCATCAATCACTCCTTCATATTGATTGCGGCGATAGGCCCTCAAGAGGTAAGTTCCATCCTCAGAAAGTAGATATTCGATATTCAGATTGGGTGAAGCACTACTTCCTCCAGTACCTGTTTCATTGCTTTGGCGGCCTCCTTCCAGTTCAACGTTGGTGCCAATGGATACGTTCAAACGATCATTCAACAAGCGTTTGGAGAGACCAACATTCAGGTCGGTTTTATTCTGTAAACTGCCCGAAGTATAATCCTCAGAAGAAACGACGTCAAAATTGAGATCTACTCCAGCGATCAAACCACTGGCCAGGTTGTTCAGTTGTTCGGTCAACATCTTGCTGACACTCTGGCGAGCCAGGGTATTTGCATTGATGATTCCGTTGGCACTTTCAAACGGATTTTCGGAGATGAACCGGTTCAACAAAAGCAAGGCAAATACCTGCTTGTTGAGCTCTGAAGGCTCAGCTTTTAGTTGATTCAGGCGCATTTCCACCTGACCGGCAATTTGATTGTCGATACGCAGTGTATTTGCCTCCGGCAAAACAATGTCGAAAGTAAGCAATGGTTGCATCAGCGAACCATCCATATTCAAGTATACCGAAAAAGGCAATTTCTGGTGGTAACGCAAGTCTGTTTTGGCGGCACTGATCTGATCTTGAACCAGCTCAACTGCTGAGGTATTGGCGATGTACACCGCAGTGATGTCTACCGTGGCATTGGTGGGTTCCCCAATCCAGGTGATTTTACTACCTTTTTGGATGTCAAAACGCCGACGAAGAAAATTGAAGGACATCTCGTAGGCGCCTTCATCCAATTCATAAGACCCCGTGAGGGTTATTTTTCCACTTTTGTCGACTCCCCCGTTCAGCACCGCTTCCCCTTGTAGGCGGAGAAAATCGCCGTTGCCTTCATCGATGATCAAATT
>JAIXOO010000476.1 GCA_027486765.1 Saprospiraceae bacterium | reverse complement strand
TTTTGTCACTTTTGATGTAACTTCATCCATGGTTTCAGGTTTACGGTTAATTAATTGGTCTGTCAACCCTTAATTTAGTCGCTTTACCTGAAACTTTTTCAAACATACACTCTCCTGACTTGTACCAATATTAACACGTCTCTGACGTGTGTTTGCTCAGTATTTTCGCGTTGCTAGTGCGTCAGAGACGCGAAAATGTGGGTATAAGTCTGGAGACTTGTACCAGCTAACACAGAACTGATCGACTCTGCGTTCAATTTGAGCCATTTGCCTCAATACTCCCCCTTCTCCTCCTTCTCAATCAGCATCGTCACATAATCCATCATGGTCATTTCCATGTCCACGAGTTTCTTTTTGATAGATTTAAACAGCGGCTTGGGCAAGTCGATAGAGATGCGGATGTAGTCCACATCAGAGACCTTGCTGGTGGGGCGGCCTTGCTTTTTCGCTTCGCGGGTGGAAAGGAACTCCTGGGGCGTGTATTTGGGCGCTTCCTCTTTGGGTTTGGCAGCGGGTTTGGGCTTTTCTTGCTTGGCAACGGGCGGAGTGGCACCTACAGCTGGGGTAGAGGTAATGGGCGGTGTGGTGGTGCTGGCCGCAGGAGTTTCGACTTTAGCCGCAGGCTCCGGGTTGTGGATTTGTTTCACCGCCTCTTCAATTTGGGCGGCGGGTACCTGGGCTTCGGATTCTTTTTTGATGACCGGTTTGGCCATGCCCAGGGTGAGTTTGCTTTTATCGATGCTTGATTTAGACTTTGCCATGGAGATGAAGATTTAAGGCCGAGCTGGAATTTTGGAGGGGGCACTCCCCTACCCTATTCCCGCGTTCGGGTTACGCATGATTAACCAATCCGGCTTCAGCCGCAATTTTGAGGACTTCGTTGGTGAGTTCCACCATTTCGAGTTTGGCTTTGTTGTCGGAGCCTTCGTAGACGCCGGTACCTTCCACTGCGCTGGCCACGTAGGACACGCGGTTGCGGATGGTGGTATTCATGATGGGGAGGCCAAACTGTTCGAGGAGCTCCTTGATCTCGGTATGGAGGCGCACATTTTCGGCGTACTGGTTGAGCAGGAAGTAAGCGGGGATGTCCTTGGCGGCGGTTTCCTGCGCCAGGTTGTAACGCTCGAAGAAATGCTCCATGGCCCGGAAGTCGTTGGCACCCGGCAAAATGGGGATGATGAGCAGGTCGCTGGCCAGGATGACGCGGGTGGTCATTTCGCCGAGCGAGGGCGTACCATCGATGAGGATAATGTCGTAGTCATTGTGAAGGTTGCCGACGGTTTTGATGAGGGCCTTGGGGTCAGTGGAGCCCACCACGTTGAGGTTGGGAAGATCTTCAGAGCGGACACCGAACCAGGCCAGGGTGTTCTGGTTGGTGTCGGTATCCACCACGCAGACACGGTAGCCCATGTGAGCGAGGCAGACTGCCAGGTTTTGGGTAATGGTGGTTTTGCCTACCCCACCCTTCAGGTTGGTGATTGCTATTTTCATTGCACAAGGTTGTCGAGAAAAATGGTTTTTACTTTTATAAGTATAAACTTTAAAAAGTACAAAAGCAAGAACGCAGAAACTTAAAAACGGAGGTAAGTATTTGCGTAGCTAACTTTAGCACAAAAATAGTAAAATCTTGGATAAGTGGATACGTAGGTACGTTTTTAACTAAAAAAGTTTTTACGTAGGTGATTAATTACTTTTTTGGGATTGTGATTTTTAACTAATGTACGTTTAGGGGTAAAATCTTTTTTACACATGTGATTAATTACTTTTTAAAGTTTTCACGTTTTTACTGTTGTACGTTTTTGTGTTTTTGTGTTTTTGTGTTTGAGATTATTTTAGTTTTTAAATTTACACGTTTGTGATTTTAAGTGTTTGTACTTTTGGGTTTTTAAATTAAAATACTTTTCTACTTTTCTACTTTTCTACTTTATAATTCTTAAAGTAAAATACTTTTGTGATTTTATACTTATAAACTTATGTGAAAATATTCCTGCAAAATTAGAAGCGGGTGTTCGGTGTAGTGTTTATACTTTTTTGAGTTTATAAGTATAAAATATTAAAAACAGTGGGTGATTTTTGGGTTTATATATTTTATACTTATAAACTTATAATTGTAAAAAATAAGAAAAGAGAGCAGCAAATTTGGGGGGGAATGCTGTAAAATGTTTTATACTTATAAACTTATAAAGAAGCGGAAATGAGGAGAACAAGCGGGGTTGCGGGGTAAAAAGAGCGAGGAAATATTTTATACTTATAAACTTACAAAATTTTAAATCTTTGTTAATGAGATAAATAAAAAGACATTTAAGAGAATTAAAGCAAACGAAAGGAATGGGTGTAGTTCAACCGATGTCGCGGTTGGGAGACATTCCCCTACCCTTTTTACCGCGGACGACTGTGGCTATGCAAGATTGAATCGCTCCGCGATTGGGAGTGTTTTTGGGTATTGGGCGGGCGTTTTTGGGTGTGAAAGCGGGTGAGTGAAGAGGCAAAAGCGACATGGATGGGAAGGCAAAAGCGACATGGATAGGAACGCGGGTGACGCGGATGACGCGGATTTACGCGGATTTTATTTCGCCTGCGGCGAAATTTAGGGGGCTATGAATGAGTAAAATTAGATGATTGGGGGTTGGGTTTGGTGTGGTTTTTTCTCTGAGTCGGGCATTTTACTCGCTACTTCGTGGGGCGCTCGTTGATCTTTTATTGACGCCGATGGCGTCAAGCTCGACGGTCGCGCGTCTTAGAGCCTACCGCGAGTCAGGCTTTTTACGGCTGTTCAACCAGGAGTAGTGTTTGGAAAACGTTATAAATACGTTGAGATTCGGCTTCGCCGAATCGATATTTCACCACGACGAAACGACGAACACGACGAAAGGCTACCGCCAAAACGCGACGCAACGCGTCGTTATTCAGCGCTGAGCGCATAATCGTCGTGCTCGTTGTGCAGGTGTCGTAGTTGAGTTATTCTATGCAGCTTGAGCTAGGTGGGCAGGACCAAGTAATAGGAATTTGGGGATCATGGGTTTAATTTTTTTACCTCCTTGTCAAAATCGCTTTCATAAGCTCGGTCTTGTATCACCCTGAACTTATCATATTCTTGTTCCGCTTTCAGTTTGGCTTCCAACATGGATACTTTTCCCTTGTCTGTCAAAATTGGATAGTTGGAAAGTTCCAAAAAACCATCAAGAAATTTGGCCCATTGCTGCATGTTGAAAGCGATGCCTCGTTGCGCATTGTTTTCTGCTAAATCCAGATAAGCAGATACCACACGGTTAAGTTCAGCAACATGCTGGTGGGCTAAATAGTTCTTGGCTACCGTTACATCACTTTTCATGATTTTGCCATCAGGTGCAGCTTTCCAGGTTTTCAGCCCCATGTAAAGCTTCGTGGCATCAGCCTCTGTATAAATGATTTCTGCTGCGGTTTGTCCAGTAATGGCCCAGTGTAACTTATTTTGTACCGTTGCAAAAAACGTTTTCGTCTGTTCACTGCTTTTATCGTAGTCGGTACTGAGTGCGTATAAGTCCGTGATTTTTTGATAAAAACGTCGTTCGCTGCTGCGGATTTCCCGGATGCGTTCCAGCAGTTCATCATAATAGTCCTGGCCAAAGTATTTGCCTTGTTTCAGGCGCTCATCATCCATGACAAACCCCTTGACAATAAACTCATTAAGCGTCAGCGTAGCCCATTTGCGAAAATCGGTAGCTTGGGCAGAATTGACCCGATAGCCTACGGCTAAAATGGCTTCTAAGCGATAAAAATCAACCTCTCGCTGTACCTTTCTTTTCCCTTCTTGATGAACTATTTCCATTTTGGAAACAGTTGATGACTCTTCTAATTCTCCAGTCTCAAAAATATTTTTTAAGTGCTTGCTAATGGCTGGCACCTTGACCCCAAACAACTCCGCTATGGCTTTTTGACTGAGCCAAAAAGTCCCCTCTTTGAACGTAACCGAAACACTTACCTTTTCAGTGGAGGTGGTGAACAGCAACAATTTTTTAGGGTGCATCTTCTTCTATTTTAGGTGATGGCACAAAGTAAGCGCAATATTTTTATTTTAAAGGAGTCGTTTTTTGTTTGATGAGGCCGCATCAAACAATCAA
This sequence comes from Saprospiraceae bacterium, assembly GCA_027486765.1. Classification (GTDB taxonomy): domain Bacteria; phylum Bacteroidota; class Bacteroidia; order Chitinophagales; family Saprospiraceae; genus Haliscomenobacter. The sequence continues at coordinate 14,978 of JAIXOO010000476.1, read as the reverse complement.
AGTTTCGGGATTTTGCGCATTGATTTTCTCCAACAGTTCCGCTTTTCGGCCTCGCCAATAGTTGAGGCGTTGGGTGCGATTGCGAATCACGGCGTCTTTTTTGCCTTGTTCCTGTGCCTCTTTGAGACGAGCTTCGTAGGTAGAAATGAAGTTTTCGACCTCGCGGAGGCTGTACCGTTTGGGTTCAGCGGAGTTGCGATCGTGGTGCAGGATGGTAAAAATATCGAGCAATTGGGGGTCGGGTGTTCTAACATGTGCTAACATGTCGGGGCTGGGAAGTTCGTCCTCGGCGCTGGAAAGGGTAGGAGAGGGGCTGAGTTCCGGCGTACGGAAGCCCTGGATGATGGTGCGCGTAGCCTGGTGGATGCCATTGGAAGAGGGTTGAATCGGAGGTTCGGGAACGGGAGGATGGGCAGCATCAGGCACCGCAGCAGAGGGTGGGGGAGACTGGGTAGGAGCTTGGAGGATTTGAAGCAGGAGGTTTTCGAGGCGATCCAGACGCGGGTCGGGAGCGCTGGCAGGAGGAGGCGCGGGCGCGGAAAGGGGTAGGGTAGGAGTGGACTGGGATTTGGACGCAGGATTGGTGGCAGCAGTAGTTTGATTTTTGGACTGAGCCTGGGCATACTGGATGGCGGTGCGAAAATCGTAATACTCGGTGTACCACATGCAGAAGTGCAGGAGGAGGATAAAAAAGATGGTAAAATGGCCCAGGTTGGTGCCCTTGCGCTGGATGTCTTGTTGCCAAAGCTGGAGCGCGGCGGTGTAGGAACTGTCCACCTGAGCCAGCTGGGTTTCGTTCCAGGAAGAGGCTGAAGCTTTCGCGTCGAGTTTTTGTTGCACCAGGCGGTTCTTTTCCGCCAGGAGGCTATTGTACTTGGCCGCATCGCGATCGGAAAGGCGGCCCCGCCAGAGTTTGGAACGGCGGTAGGCATCGGCTTCCTGGGCGGCGGCGCTGATGAGCGGATCGTATTCAGAATCGAGGGCAGTGAGGTCCTTTTGGGGAGCGGTGGCCTTGGTGGGTTTGCTGCTGGCGTACTCCGTAAAACTAAAACCGCCGCTGTAGCTGATATAAGTGCTGGCGGCAGCAGCCAGGATCATGCCGATGAGCAGGCCGTGCAAGCGGCTGGCGTACTGGCCCTGATAGCCGTATTGGAGCCAGTAGCGAAAGTAATGGCTGCCGAGAAAGCGCTGGAGGATCTCCAGGCCAATGAGGATGACCAGGGCAAAAACTGTGGCAATGCCGGCAGGGTAGGGGAGACGGGCCACCAGCGCAAAGACAAAAGCAAACACAAAGGCAAAGCCCGTGACGATGCTGAGGGCATTGGCGAGGAAGCCAAAAATGAGGGCCAGGTAATAGAGCGGGCGGAAGGCGTCTTCGTAGGGTTCTTCGCGGTATTTGTGCTGGAGCTGGCGGTAATGGCGCGAGCGGGAGAAGCTGGCGGCTTGCTCGTCGTAGTTGTTTTTTTCGGGCAGCTGGAGATTTGGGTTGTCCATGATGGTAGATTTTTGTTTATTGTGAATTGGTTGAGGGAGGTTGAGAAAGTTGAGGAGGTTGAGGCTACCGCGAGCGACATACTCAATACTTCGACAAGCTCAGTAACCTTACTTCGACAGGCTCAGTACCTGTGCTGGGATTTAGTTTCGGGGTGTTGGGTAGCTTGGGTTTTTCTCGCAGCTTCGCTGCTCGGGGTTTGATTCACCGCGACGGCGCGACGAATGGCTACCGCCACAACCCGACGCTGCGCGTCAGGTCAATTCAAAGGTTTTCCAGGGCAATTCAGGGCTGAACCTGAGTGCCGAAATGGGAAATTGGATTTGGTCTGGTTTGGTGGATTTGGGGTTGTTTGGTGGGGTAAAGATATATTTTTAATTTATAAAAGCTTATTTAGCTTATAAAATATTAATTTCGTGGCAAAAAATAATGCGCTGAACATGTACACCCGGGCAAAAGGGGTGTTAAAGACGCTGAATGTTGATCAGAGTGTTCTCGCAGAAAAGTTGGGTATTACACAGGCTTCGGTAAGTTTAGCCCTCAATGGGAAATCGGAAAAGACATTCCTCAGAATTGTTGGCCTGCTGGAAAAGGAATATGGAGTGATGCCTGCCGATATTTTTGATGATCCGCAGACGGTGAATCAGGGATTGCAGGAGCAGTTGACAGAGATAAAGGCGGATTTGAAGCGGGTGTTGGAGGAATTGGAGGCTTTGAGGAAGGAGGTGAGGGGGTGAAATGCTCCACACATTAAGGTCCCACCTACATTATCCCAATATTTTTGATCCTACTCAATGAGCACGATACCCCCTTCAGATACTAAGGTTTGAGCTTCAACTTCTCCTTAACCTTTTCCAAATCCTGTTTAAATTTCAATTGATCAGGGAAAGCCGCGGCCAACTCCTCGAGTAACTCAAGAGAGCATTGATAATGCTCGAAAGCTTTTTCTGGGTTTCCTTTTTTTTGTTCGAAGAATTCACCTAATAACAAGTACGAGACAGCCAAGCCATTTTTGAAGAATGCATTTTCTGGACATGCGGTATAAAGTTCTCTTATTGAGTGGTTAAACTTTTCCAAAAAAGAGTAAGCTTGGTTCAAATTGCCCAGGTCAAGGTAGGTTACTCCGAGTTTTTCGAAAGAAATAGCTAAGCCGTTTTTAATTTCAACATTTTCAGGATAGGAACCATAAAGCTCTTCGAATATAAGTGCCATATTTTTGAAAAATTTCAAGGCTGATTTTTGGTTTTCAAGTAAATTATTGACTACTCCAAGAAATTGATAAGACCAACCAAGATTAAGTTTGAATTCAACATTTAGAGGAAAGACTTCGTGGAGTTCCTTTGCCAATTTGTTTTGTTTCTCAAAAAAAGCCAAAGCCTGAATCAAATTGCCTAGGTTGCGGTGTATTTCCCCGAGTTTTTCGTAAGAAATGGCCAAACCTTTTTTGAAGGCCGCATTTTGGGAGTCGGCTATGGAAAGTTCTTGATATAATCGATTTTGTTCCTCGAAACAAGTCAGTGCTGCATTCAAGTTACCAAGATAGCGGTTAATTTGTCCTAGTTTAGAATACGAGATGGCTAATCCATTTTTGAATTCAACATTTTCTGGATAATTATCGGTTAGTTCTTTTTCCAAATCATTTGACCGTTTAAAAAATGTCAAGGCCATTTTCAGGTCACCTTGGTCACGGTGAATGCTCCCAAGCTTGGAATAAGAAACAGCTAACCCATTTTTAAATGCCACATTTTGTGGGTAAGCCGTAAAGAGTTCTTCATTCAATTTGTTTTGTTTCTCAAAAAAAGCTAATGCTGATATTAAATCTCCCAGTTCTCGGTAGGTGTCCCCAAGTCTGGAATATGAAATAGCTAAACCGTATTTGGAGGAAACTTCTTGTGGATAGGTAGCGTAGAGTTCTTCTTTCAAATTTTTATACTGTTCAAAAAAAGTCAAGGCCTGGAGTAAATCCCTCTGGTCTCGATAGATGTCCCCAAGTTTACAATACGATACAGCCAAACCATTTTTGATTTCAGCATTTGCTGGAAAAATCGAAAAGAGTTGCTTTTCCAAACTATTGAACTGTTTAAAAAATGTCAAAGCCAAATCCAAGTCACCCAAGACAACGTGAATTTCCCCAAGTTTGGAGTATGATATAGCCAAGCTGTTTTTGAATTCAACATTTTCTGGATAGACTATATTTAGTTCTTGGCAAATTCGATTTTGCTTTTCAAAAAAAGACAAAGCCTGAGCCAAATTACCTGTGGTTCTCTGATAATATCCCAAACATTCGCAGAGAATGCCGATTGAATTATCTGCACTCCAAGGCATACCAACTACCGCAGTAGCCCAACGTGCCCAAAGTATAGCTTCTGAGTAATTGGAATTCAATAAATAGCCAATATCACCTTCATATTTCAATCTATCAATTAACCCATCTATCAATCCCCGGCAATCCTCTAACAAATTTTTATTTTTCACTCTCACCACCTCCTGAATCACCGGGCTACATTTAAACGCCGCTGCTGCCTCGTTGTAGTCCAACCAACCTTTTTGAGCTAGCACGCGTAAGGTAAAATCCAAGCCATCCAACCCAAGGGACAGCGCTTCCAGGCTCTCAAAAGGGATACTTTCGGCAGGCAATACCGCAAAGATTGACAACATCTGGATTTCGGCAGGACTCAAGTCTACCAAGTCGTACATGGCAGCGATGATCACTTCGATTTTTTCGTGGCGCAGACCAGTACCCTGAGCCTGGTAGCGGATGTCTACGGCGCTGGATTTGCTGAGTTGGAGCAGGCCCTGTTCCAGATCTCGGCGCAGGTCGGCCAGGAGGTAGTTCTTTTTGAGTTTGTTGTTGAAGTTGTGGAGGTTTTTGGCCAGTAGCTCCAGTACGAGGGTATTGCCTTGCACAGAAGCATAAATCTCATAGAAGAGTGCTTCTTCCTGGGGCTCAAAGGCCGGGTAATGGGCTTTGAAGACCTGTAAAGCCTGATCCTGGGTTAGTGGTTCAATTTTGTAGGAGGCCAGTTGCGGAAAATAATTGATACGAGTGGTAAAGAGGATGTGAAAATTGCTGCAACGCTGCAAATGGGGCAGGAATTGGCGCAAGTCCTCAAGGTCGTTGGCGTTGTCAATGACGAGCAAGCAGGGCTTGGGGAGGCTCGCCATGGCCATGATCAACACGTCAAGGCGTTGATGGATATCCCATTTCTCGTCAAATTCAACTTTTAAAGGAATGGCCAATACCATTAATGACTCGGCTATACTCTTTTCCTTAAAAACCCATGCGACATAGGTGTATTTGTCCTGATAAGTGTCAAAATATTTGGAAGCAAGGGAGGTTTTACCAATTCCACCCTCTCCGTTGATGAGCAAGAGTAGTTTATCCTTCGAATTGAAAAGATTATCATGTATTTTATACAAGTCTTTTTCTCGCCCAAGAAAGATTTCAGCCTGAAAGGGTAGGGGAGTCAGAAACTTAGGGCTGGGAATGCTATTTTGTCGATTTACCTGATCCAATGAGTTCTGTAGTTTACGAACTTGTTGTTCCAATTCCACCTCCTTCACTGTACGGCTTTCCTGTACCTTTTGCCGGAAAATTTGCCAAAATGCTTGAGCCTCTTGCAGCGGGTCAAGGTGGGCATTTTTAAGCTCTTCCCCTACTTTTAGGGCTACCACCCAATGCGCCAGTTCCTGCTGTACCTGAGCTTCGTTGCCCCGGATCGTTTCCTCCCCGTAGTAGAAGTGGTAAAAAGTGCGGCTAATGGAAGGTTCTCTAAAAAAGCTCAACACCTCAGTTGGCTTTTGTTGCAGGTGCAACTCCACCAAAGCCTCCAAGTAACGAGCTGCAAAATCGTGTTGTGCTCCCTTCAAATCGTATTTCTTGAGGAATCTTTGCACCCATTCCCTTTGAGTGAAGCTATTCAAGGCACTCCTACCCAGGTCATAAATGGCTGCTCCAACTAATTCTGTAGATAATCCTTCTAACATATATTAGGATGAAATGAGTGTTGTTAATTATTAAGATCGTAAATTTTTTCAGCGTCTTGACTCAGGTTTTTATAGCTAACAGTTGTTGGAGGGTGGTTTGTACTGGGTGATGTGGCCATATTGTGGGGTGTTTGGTGATGTGGTGAAGATAGGGGTTTGTGGGGGAAAATGGAAGGGAAATTTTAGGGGTAGGTCATGATTATGCCATCACATTGGGGCTTTTTTGGGGGTTTGATGGGCTCGTTTAGCGGGAACACTCTTTATCAGCTCAAGTGAGACGCACGGCCGTGCGTCTCTACAGTGCCAGATTCTGCTTCTGAGTATGGCACTAGGGCATTTTTTTGACGGGAAGGTGAATCATTCTGAATTTTTCAAAAAACCAAAGCGACATTTTTTTAGCACAAAGAACCCAAAGGCAGCACAAAGGGCACAAAGTTAAGCGTTGACGAGGCTTTACATCCAAAATAAGATAAAGAGTCTAGGTACGTTGCTTTGTCAAAATCGCGTCTTTGTGTCCTTTGTGCTCATTTTTTCTTTGTGGTACTTGTAACAAATTCTCCTACAACTTCACAAACTTCCAGCTCGCCCGCAGCTGATTGGCCTGCAAGCGCAGCAAATACATGCCAGGAGGCAGAGCACTCAAATCAACTGAAATACCATTGAAGGCAGCGGCATGGAGCAATCTGCCCGAGAGGTCGAACACCTGGAGGAAACCCTGTGGGAAGCCCTCCACGTAGATGATGCCCGAGGTGGGGTTGGGGAAAAAGTTGAAAGCCGTGGCCTCGGCGTTGGAGGTCGGCACGGAGCAATCCAGTGCATCACCCGTGATGAACCAGCCCCGGCTGATGAGGGCCGCGCGGGCCGCTTCGGCCTTGCAATATTTCAGCGGTGCCACCGAGCCGAGGTATTTCTGGCTTTGGCCCTGGCTTTCCCAGCCGATGAGGGTTTGGTCGTAGTTGTTGACGGATAGATTGGTACCAGTCAGCAGGTTTGAAAAGTCGGCTGTTTTGCCAAAGACCCAGGTGCCCAGGTTTTGATTGAAAGCAGCAGCGCCCGAGAACATGGAATTCAACCGCGTTGCTCTGATTATTTTCCATTTGCTCAAGTCCTGATTAAAAGCTGTAGCTCTTTCAAACATATTGCTCAGGTTCAATACATTGCCAACATTCCAGTTCCCAATGGGCTGATTAAAGGAAGTAGCCCCTGAGAACATCCCGCCCATACTTTCTACGCTGGATACATCCCAATTGCCAATTGCCCCATTAAAAGCCGTGGCAGAGGCAAACATCGCTGACATATCCTTCACCTGTGCAGTATTCCATTGATTGAGCTCCTGATTGAAAGCTTTGGCGCCAATAAACATTCTGGCCATCTGGATCACCTTACCAACATCCCATTGGCCGATGGGCTGGTTGAAGGTTGCATCGGCAAACATATATTCCATATCGGTCACCTTGGACACATTCCAGGAGCCGATAGGCTGGTTGAATTGATGAGCCGCATAAAACATATTATTCATCAGGGTCACGTTGGACACATTCCATTGCCCCAAGGATTGGTTGAAGTCGGAAGCCTCGGCAAACATGTTAGACATATTAGTGACCTGGCCCACATTCCAGTTCCCAATGGGGTGATTGAAGTGGGTAGCCCCATAAAATAGGTATTCCATGTTGGTCACACTGTCCGTTTTCCAATGGTCGAGGGGCTGATTGTACAAAGAGTCATAAAAAAACAGGTAACTCATGTCCTTTACCCTGGACACATCCCAGGCATTGAGATTTTGGTTAAACGCCTGTGCAACCGCAAACATGCCGTACATATTGGTTGCATTGGACACATCCCAGTTACCAATGGGCTGATTAAATTGTACCGCGCCGGAAAACAGGAGGCTGAAATCAGTGACCTTGCTAACATTCCAGTGATTGAGGGCTTGGTTAAAAGACTTCGCACCGGAAAAAAGGCCATACATGTTGACGACCTTGGAGACATCCCAGGCATTGAGGTTTTGATTGAACAATTCAGCTCTGGAAAACATGCCCAGCATGGACTGGACATTAGACACATTCCAAGCTCCGATGTCCTGATTAAAGGAGGTAGCCCCAAAAAACAGGGTATCCATATGGATCACACTGGATACATCCCATTTGTCCAGTGGCTGATTAAAAGCCCTGGCCCAGGTAAACATGCCGTTGAGGTGGGTGACTTTGGAGACATTCCAGTCGTTCAAGTTCTGGTTGAACAGCGAGGCCCCATAAAACAGGCTATCCAGGTGGGTGATCGAAGCAACATCCCAATGGCCGATGGGCTCGTTCATGCTCGTGGCTTTGGTGAACATCCCGGCCAGGCTAGTTACCCGCGATAAATCGGGAGCATCTTTGGCCAAAATGTGTACGTTGGAACAAGCTCGGAAGGCATTTAGCATACTCAACCAGGGAATGCCACCCCATTGATCCACCGAAAGCAACTTTTGGCAATCCCCTTTTCCAAAGAAATAAACACCCGGAAATTCGCCCTGAATGCCAATGGAGTAGGTGCCGGGGCTACCAAAGTTGTGGGTAATTGGGCCAGTAAGGCCAGTTTGGTCCATTTTGCCATCGTTGTTCCAGTCAACCGCATAATTGTAGCCATTGCCAGCAGCCGGAATGGTGATGGAGGTAGCATTGGAAGAACCAGTACTGGTGTTGGAGGTTTTCCAGGTCGTGACCCAGGGTGCATCGGCACAGCCAGGCGTATCACCAATCAGGGTCCAGCCTTTGGCCAGCAATGCCTGGCGGGCCGCGGTGGCTTGACAATACTGGAGTGAGCGCAAGGCTTCCAGGTTCTTGTTGCTCCAACCCTTACGATCCCATGCGATGAGGGTACTATCGTAATGCAGGATGGACAAGTGCGTGCTGTCCAACATTTGTTCCAGCGTGGTAGCCGCAGCCAGGTTCCAGTTGCTCAGGTTTTGATCAAAAGCCTGGGCGCCTTGCAACATAGCACTGAGTTGGGTAGCACTGGAGAGGTTCCAGTAGCTGATGTTTTGATTGAAAGCAGTAGCTCCCTTGAACATAGCCTCCAGGTTACTCACTTTGGATAAATCCCAATAGGAAATGTCCTCGTTCAAGGCCGTAGCCCCAGCAAACATGCGGGCGGTGGAGCTGAGCGTTGAAAGGTCGGGAGCATCCGGAGCCTTGACGTGCAGGTTAAAGCAACCCCAAAAAGCATTTTCCATACTCGTCCAGCGTTGGGTGCCCCATTGATCTACCGAGATGATTTTGGCTTTATCCCCCTGATTGTTGAAGTAGATGCGCGGAAAATCACCTTCGATGCGGATGGTGTAGGTCCCTGGCGTTCCAAAATCGTGGGTGATACCGCCGGTGATGCCCGTTTGATCCAAAGTACCATCATTGTTCCAGTCTACGGCGTAGTTGTAGCCGCTGCCCGTTGTAGGAATGCTGATGGAACTGGAGTTGGAAGTACCGGAGTTGTCGGTTTTCCAAGTCATGATGAAGGCTGGGGTAGGAGGGGAGCATTTCAGGACGTCGCCTTGCAGCACCCAGCCAAGGCTTAGCAAGGTATTGCGGGCTTCCTGAGCCTTGCAAAATTTAAGCGGCAGCATTGAGCCGAGGTTTTTGCCTCGAATGCCCTGGCGAGCCCAGCCCTGCAAGGTTTTGTCGTAATTGAGCACAGAAAGTCCAGTGCCAGTCAGCATGCCAGCCATGGATTGAGCCCTGCTTACATTCCAGTTGCCCAAATGCTGGTTGAAGGTCGCTGCGCCATAAAACATGTTGGCGAAAGAAGAAACGAGGGCTACGTTCCAGTTGCTGATGGGCTGATTGAAACTTTTCGCATTGTTGAACATCCCCTGCATATCACTTACCTGTGACACATCCCAGGAACTAATGTTTTGGTTAAACGCGCCAGCCCCATCAAACAGCTGCCCCATGTCGATCACCTGGCTGACATTCCAGGAGCTGATGTCCTGGTTGAAGGCGGCGGCATTGCGGAACATCAGGAACATGGAGGTATCCGCCCCGAGGTTCCACTTGTCTAGTGGCTGATTGAAAGCAGACGCATCCCGAAACATGGCACTGGTATTGGTTACTTTGGCCAGATTCCATTGGTTGATAGGCTGATTAAATGCGGTAGCTCCGGCAAACATGGAGCTCATATCTAGTACATTGGCTACATTCCAATTGCTCAAATCATGGTTAAAACGAGCAGCACCTTCAAACATACTTCTCATGTCGGTCACCTTGGACACCTCCCATTTATCGAGGGATTGGTCAAAAGCGAGGGCTTTATAAAACATTGAAGACATGTTTGTTACATTAGCTACATTCCAATTTTCGAGGGCTTGATTGAAGCGATCTGCCTGGTAAAACATAGTACTCATGTCCGTGACTTTGGCAACGTTCCACTTGCCGATAGGCTGGTTAAATGCAATGGCGCCCCAAAATATACCCCGCATGATGGTTACATTGGAGACGTCCCAATTACTGATGTCCTGATTAAATGCGACGGCCATTTGAAACATCCCTGACAGGTTGGTGGCATTGGCTACATTCCAGTTTCCAATGGGTTGATTGAACACGGTCGTACTGGAAAACATTCGCTCCATGTCAGTCACATTGGACACGTCCCATTGATCAAGAGACTGGTTAAATTTGCCACTACTGGAGAACATACTGGACATACTGGTAACCTTTGACACATTCCAGCCGTTGAGCGCTTGATTAAAACTCCGTGCACTGACAAACATACTAGACATATTCGTAACCTTGCCTACGTTCCATTGGTCGATCGGCTGATCAAAAGCAGTACTGCCAGCGAACATGGCTCTCATGTTGGTCACGTTGGATACATTCCAGGAATTAAGCGGCTGATTAAAATTCCCAGTACCTGAAAACATATCAGACATATCGGTCACTTTGGACACATCCCAGGTTTGAAGGGATCGGTTAAATGTAAGAGTGCCAGAGAATAAGCCACTCATGTTGCTCACATTCGCCACATTCCAGGTGCCGATAGCCTGGTTGAAGTAAGTGGCACCAGAAAACATCCTTGACAGGTTGGTTACCTTGGACACATCCCATTTCGTAATGTCTTGATTAAAAGCACGGGCATTGTAAAACATCGAACTCAGGTTGGTCACGTTCTGCACCTGCCAGTTGCCCAAAGCTTGATTGAAGACAGTTGCACCGTAAAACATCCCACTCATATTCGTCACATTCTGCACCTGCCATTTGTCCAGCGGCTGATTGAATTTGGTGTTGCCATAAAAGAGGTTGGACATATCGGTGACTTGCGAAACATCCCAGTGATTAATGTTATTGTTGAGATTGATGGCCCCTCTGAACATGCCTGCCATACTGCTGACCTGAGACAAGTCAGGCGCATCGGTGGCCTTGATAATCAGGTCAGTACAGCCAGCAAAAGCTTTTTCCATACTGGACCAGCGGATGCTGCCCCACTGATCGATCGAAACCAGGTCGGCAGCAGCTTTGATGGAATTGTAATAAATGCGGGGAAAGTCGCCTCGAATGCGGAGGGTAACCGACCCGTATTTGCCGTAGTCGTGCACAACCGTTCCGGTGATTCCGGTTTGTTCATAAACGCCATCGTTGTTCCAGTCCACATCATAGTTGTAGCCAGTACCGATGGTAGGAATGGTGACCGTGCTCACACTGGGGGCATTGATGAATTGTTTCAGCGAAAAGGTCATGACGAGAGGCTCCTGGGCGAACCCGGAACCAAAACAACCCAGCATCCCCCACAACAACAAAAAGCGAGGGTTACGTGAGATTCCCTGAAGGAAGGAATGGAGGTAAAATTTGGACTGAAGCATAACGCTGTGTTTTGAGGTAAAAAAAACAGCGGGAATAGAAACCACTGAAATCGGGGTGAGAAGAGGGAGGAGAACGTTGAGAAACGCTTGAGAAAGGAAGTGCAGCGGATTGCTGCTGCATGTACATATTGCGCTGTTTTTCCTTAAAAAAGGATGATTTTTGATAGGGGGGAAGAGGGGATAAAGTCAAAGATTCCTCTGCTGTTCTAAATCTGTTATACCTGTTCTAAAAATGGTGCACTTTTTTCTAAATCTGATTCAGTTGTTCCTAATTTGGTTATAGTATCGTTCTAATTCTGTTGCCTTTCTTCCTAAAAAAGTTATACTTACCTTTGTAACAACTTGTCTTTCAAATAATTACAGTGGCGTAAAAGCTTTAAAAATTTATTTAAAATAAATAAAACACCAAAAAGAGAAACTTGGTGGTGGTGTTCGATGAGGTAAAGATAAAAAAAACAAGACAGAAGAGAATAAATGATCCAGACTGATTCTTAGCCGATTACAGGAACCGTAACAGATTTAGAACAAAGTCGCCGATGTGTAACAAATTTAGGACAAGATGCGGAAACCTGCTTTACCTACCCCCGGAGTATAACAGATTTAGAGCAAAATGTAACACATTTAGAATAAATTCCGGCATTTCCCCCATTTTTAGTACAATTTTCCCTCTAAAACTGTTACACAATGGGAGAAAAAGCCAGCCATGTGTAACAAAAATAGAGCCTTTGGGGCGAAAAAGTAACAGATTTAGGACAGGCCTTCCAAGTAGGTAACAGATTTAGAACAAAAAGAATCAGAAATAGAACGATGTGTAACGAAATTAGAAAAAAAGTCACCTAAAATTGTTACAGTTCATTCTAAAACTGTTATGTTTGTAGGAAAGCTCCAAAAAGCATTCTAAAACTGGTATACAAAAACACGCGTCGATGGCAACAAAGATGATGGTCAAGAAGAAGAAGGGCAACATCATTCTGATCAAGAAGTCGAATGATCTGATTGAATCCCGCTACAAATTTGACGTGTGGGAGACCCGATTTTTCCTGAGTGTGTTGTCACAAATCCGGCGCGAAGATTTGGACCTTAAAGTATACCGCATCCATTACCGAGACATCATCAACATCTTTGGACTGAAAGGAGGACAATCCTACGCCTACCTGCGCGAAGCAGCCGACAGTCTGATGAGCAAACGCTTTTACATACCCTACGTATCGGAGGAAGGCATCAAGCGCGAGATGCAGTACCACGTCATTCGGAGTGTGGACTACATGAAGCAGGGGCAAGAACACCTGAAAGCCGCCTCGAACCACGAGTACATCGATGTTACGATTGACTCCGACATGAAGCCACTGCTGCTGGAGCTACAAAAAAACTTTACGGCCTATGACCTACAAAACGTGGTGAAGCTGGGCGCCTATCCGATCCGGATTTACGAATTGATCAAGCAGTACGAATCCATTGGGCACCGGACCCTGAGCATACAGGACATCAAACACATGTTGGAACTCGACAACGAGTACCCCAAGTTTGCCAACTTTTACGCCCGCATCATCGAACCCGCCTGGAAAGAAATCAATGAATACACCGACATCAACATCACGAACATTGAAAAACTCAAACAAGGCAGAAAAGTAGTGGCCTTGCGCTTTGACTTCCGGGCGAAGGACAAGCGGGAGTTGGACATTGCCCGTGGAATGCCGATGCAACAAAACCTGTTTGAACAAGGTTTGTCCTTCACCCTGGAAGAGCGCAGCCAGGATCCGGAGAGTGATAGGGTAGACAAGTTGTTTATTGAATTTGAAGAGCCGGTGATCAAAACCTGGGGGGTAAGTCCCGTCGCTTTTGTCACCCTGCTGAAGGAAGTGCCAGAGGAGCGTTTGCGGCAATCAGTCAGCGTGACGCAGCGGGCCATTCAAGCCAAAAAAGTAAGCAACCCAGCTGGCTTTTTTATAGAGGCGCTCAAAAATGGGTATCAAGACCCCGAAGTGAGCAAAGAGCAGCGTGCCAAAGAAATTGAATTGGCCAAGGTAGAATACGAGGAACTGGCGACGGCATACGTTGCGACGCGGAACAATTTTATCCGCAAAATCATTGAGCGCGATGAAAACGCACGGATGCGGGCCATTGAGCAAATCCGGAAAATTCCCAAGTTTCAAAAGCACCTCAAGGCCATTGGTGCGGATCCGGAAGACGTGACCACGTATCGCACCGACCCGGAGTTGCGCGAAGCGGTGTCGCTGCAAATTGTAGCGGAGCATGGGGAGGAGTTTAAGGAAATTGCGGCGGAGTATCATCCGAGGTTGGAAGCGTTGCAGCGGTTTATTGGGGGGAAGAAGTAAGATGTTTTTTGAGTGGAGAGTTAAGAATACATGATTTTTGAGTTTTGAAGTGAGCTGCCGCAGCGGCTTGGTCGCAGCTTTGATTCATCATTGCTGAATAGTCAAATTGCCTAAAGGAGATAATTTTCATTTGTCAAAAGTTGGGGTGAGTAGAGTGGGGTAGGGCCATAAAGATTTTATTGCCCGGTGGCTCCGTTATTTTATAGTACTTTTTTGATTTTTATTTTGCAAGAAAATTAAGACTGAGGAAAATATAAAATCAAATGAGTACTAAAGGAGCATTCAAGATTCCCAGCTGCGCGCCTTCGTTTTTTAGGCGGAATAGGTTCGTTGAGTTCGGTAGATCCAAGGTTAGGAGTCAAATCTTTACGACTCTGAGCACCCCAGTAAACAGTAACTCACCCGGCAAATTTCGCTCCCAATCCACCTTCAACTCAGCAGCCTGCTGGAGATTCCTTAAGCGATTGTCCTGCTGCAATTCCCGCAGTTGGGTTTCCAATTCAATCACTCTAGCCTCGTGCAATTCAGGGATTTTGACCTTACGCAGTTCCTTGATGCGTTGGGTCCGCTTTTGATCCAGGTAGATGTCGTCGGAAGGCTGCATGGCCTCCAGGTTGGCGAGCTCGGTCATTAGGTTGCGGTATTCTGCCAGGGCGGCCCGATCCGCCTGGCGGAGGTTCTGGATTTGGACGCGCAGCACCTCGATGCGGGGATCGATTTGGGGGACAAAGGCTTCCTTGGCCGTAGTGGCTTGGGGGCGCATAATCACCAGGTCACTCAGGTATTTGCCGTTGAATTGCTGACCTTCCTTCATCTGGCCACCGATGCGGGCTACAAAGTGGTCGGTCGCATGGAGTTTGACCTCCAGGATCAATTGCTGGTGCAACAGTTTGTTGAGGCTATCCAGGCCTACTTCCACCAGGAGCAATTCTTCAAAACGAAACGAGCGCCCTGTGTGGCGAGGGATGGTGTGGTGGATGATCTGTTTGGACTTGTCGAGGAGCAGGAACTGGCCGTCCTTGAGTAAAGTCGCCTTGTTCTCCCGTGCCTCGATGCAGAGGGCTTTGCCCTGGAAAACCTGGCTGCCTTCGCGGTATCGGAAATCCACCTCCAGGACATCGGTGGATTTTTTGAACTCTGAAGCCAGGTGTTTGAGGGTACCGAAGGTACGGTTGTAGGTGGTCCAGAAGCCCTGTTTGTAAAGCGGTTGGGAGGCCAGGCCACCGAGGATGAAGGCAAAAAACCAGATGGTTTCCTTGCGCACATCGCCTGTGCGGATGCGCATATTGGGATCGCCGGGGAGGACGCAAGGATTTTTGAGGAAAGGATAGAA
>JAIXOO010000152.1 GCA_027486765.1 Saprospiraceae bacterium | reverse complement strand
GAACAATGCGAGCACCATCAATACCAATCTCAAACACTTGTGGATTTCGATGGGCGGCCAGCAAGACATTGCCTTCAACAATTGTAAAGTCATGATGGCCAAGTTTGATGAGTTGGGGGTGAAGTACCAGTATAGCGAATATGCGGGGGGGCATACCTGGCCGGTGTGGCGGCATGATTTGTTTGGGTTTGCGCAGGTGTTGTTTAAGTGATTTGCGTCGGAGAATCACTGAGCGACATTTTTTAGCACAAAGGACGCAAGGGTGAGCACAAGGGACACAGAGGTGAGACGTTGACGAGGCAATATGTCTAACATGTTAAGCATAAAGCTTCGTCAACATCTTGGCTTTGTGTTCTTTGTGCTTTACTTGGTGTTCTTTGTGCTTAAAAATGTGTCGCTTTATGTTTTTTCTGGAGGATTTGCACCAGTTGATGTCGGACAAAAAAGAGTTGTGATACGGATAGGCATTTTGCATTGTCGCTAAGGTCAGGCAAAGGCAATCATTGAATTAATCCATTCATTATCAGGTTTATAAAATTAAAAATTGTGGGTACTTGTATATTTAGTGCTATTGGTTTATTTTTATCAGGCGGAGGTTACAAGTACGCATATTTCCGTGTTAGGGACAAGTTTATACTCACCGGCCGTATATGTATAATATAACTCTCATTTCGACTAATCATTCAGAAGGTGGTAGATGTAATTCTGCTGAATTGTTTAAAATAATCGAAAGTCTGAGACCGGAAGTTATTTTCGAAGAGATGCCTAGTAAATTACATAGCTTAGTTTATAGTGATAGTTTTCCTGCATTACCTGACGACGCACCACTTGAGTTAAAATGTGTGAAAAATTATCTTCAAAAATACGATGTTAAAAATATTCCGGTAGATATTGATGTAAATCCAATCCGATCCAACGATGAAATTTTTATGTTGAAAGCCTTCGAAAGCGACGAAGCTCACAAGAAGTTTCAAAGAGAATATAATGCTTTGAAATCTGCAGAGGGATTTGATTTTTTCAACAGTCATAAGTTCATCAACTTTTCTGATAGGCAAACTCAAATTCAGGAAAAAATAATTGAATCGTCAACAAACAAAACTATTCTAGATAAGGTATACAAAGCATTTCTCTGGGAAATTGAACTTCGAGAAAATTCAATGCTTGAAAATATTCATAGTTACTGCAAGGAAAGCCACTTTGAAAGAGGTGTTTTTTTGCTCGGTTGTGGTCATAGAAAAGCAATGATGGAGAAAATTTTTAGGGTTAAAGAGCTTTCAGAAGTCAGATTGAGTTGGAACATTTATTATGGTAACTTAACCAGCCCCTAACACGGGCTTTGCGTCAGGCGGGCTGACGTGCAAAATTGGAGCTTCGTGCTTCTAATAAACTTTAGTGATAAATTGAAATTTTGTACTTCGAAACCCGCCCGAACGCAAAGCCCTATTCGTTATCAAACATTGCACAGCCAATCCCCACAACACTCTAAGCAGCACCCAAGCCACCTACTCAAAATCCTTAAATTTCCCTTTCAAAAAATCCTCAACCCGCTCGATTCGCTTCCGCAAATCAGGAGTAGACCATTTTCTTTCATCGGGTTCTCTGACCTCATTCTCGTTGAACAACATCTCGCCTTCCCCGGTAAGCAACCAATTGGCGTTGACATTGGGGTAGGCACTAAGAAAGCTTTGCAGAAATTCGTAGCTAGGGTTGTTGACCGAGTTAAACACGTTGCTGACCCGGGCGGAGCTGGTGCCCATGTCCTTATATATATTGTGCTGCTTTAAACCCAACCTTTTGGCCAGTATTTTAAGGCGTTCGGCAAAACCTTCGTCAACCATGTTAAAAAATATTTGTAAAATAAATTTGCAAAATATAATTAAAATTAGCAGATTTGTGCTGCTTTTGATCTTCAACAAAACTAAGGAAAAGACTTGGGATAAGTTACAATAGGATAGGACTTTGCTGATAAACAACTAAAACAAATTAGGCAATGGGAAAAAACATCATGGTGGAATTCGAGCCCCAAAAGGAGACCAAACACCAACCTGATCACGATCAAAAAAACAATGATCCGAATCCTCACTATAGTACCTGGTATTTAATTTTGACTTTAGGTTTGATCGGATTCGCAATATTCATGGCGATCCCTAAATCCTGGGAAGAAGCCGTTACTCTTCAGGATGATGGCACATATCGGCTATCCAAAAAATGGGAAAAAACGATCTTGCGCAAGCAGGAGAAGATAAAAAAACATCGATTGTATGTATTGGTAGCTACCAAAAGCGGATATTTTGATTGCCCACATTCAGCTACAGGAAAATTTTATTTAAATGTAGGTGAAGTATATCGGTACGGGACAACCGGTGAGACAACGGTAAGTAGAGGCTACAGCGAAACTTGGCTCATCAAAAACAATCTGACCTTTAAAGTCATAATGGAGGGAGATTTGGCTACAGTAACCGCTGAACAAACTAAGCTGATTGGCCAGTATCCGTTATTACCTGAAAACATGCAACGTCCCCTGCCTGGTGAGGAGTCGGCAAAACCGTATTGGTTTAGATTGGTTCTTCCCCCGGGAAATAAAAGCCTTGATTGATCAAAAGTATTTCGCTAAATTGCTCAAAAAAATACAAAATGATTTTAGCCAACGGTAATGTAGACGAAAAGACCTACCCAAAAGTAGATCCAGTCTGGCTAATGGATCTACTAGGAGACCTTAGTCCTGTCAACCTTTATATTTCTTTAGTAGCTCGTAATGAAGCAATCAAAACGCTGGTGCGCAAAACTAAAGATGGTATTTTTTTAAGGCTCGTATTGCCTTATGCTGAAATACTTGCTGCCGAAGACACCAAAGCAATTGTCATCGACACCCTGCTCAATGAACTCTACCGTTTGGAGCGTTATAAGGAACTGCTGGATGTTGCTGTGCTGAAGCAGGAAATTCAGGCGAGGTTTGAAATAGAAATGACAGTATAGAAGGGCTACATCCTGAAACATTCACGACCATTAAATGGCAAAGCTACTCTTCTCCGATTTCCTGGATCACCCAGAAAGCTACGACGCCGCCGAAGTGCTGTTGAAGGCTCGTTTTGATGCTTTGGCCGCAAAGTACCAATTTGCCTATGCCCCCTATATCAACCTCTTCGCCTGCAATGGCGATAAACTCCGTGACGGCAATCCCATCTTTAGCGCCGAAGTAAAAACCCTCAATCGTGCGGTGCGCATCATCCAGGAAGTCATTGAACAGCCTGATGATTTTTTCATTTCAGCCTGGCTGGATACTTTTCCGATCGATGAGGACAATCCCTTGAATGAGTTGGTAATCCCTTTGGTGCTGTCGGAAGAGACCCTGGAGATTGCAGAACGTTTGATTGTGCATTGGTTGGTGGAGCAGCGCAGTAAGGAGGAAATGGAGCGGGTGTTGGAGGAGGAATTGGCGTTGTTGGGGTGATACGGGGCTTTCTAATGTTACACTACTTGTTTTGTATTGTTGATGAAGTCCAGAAGCGGCCCGTTATAACTCAAACTATTCATTATCAGTATGATAAAACTAAAAATCACAGATACTTGGAGATTTAGTGCTATTGGTTTACCTTTATCAGGCGGACGCGACAAGTACGCATATTTCCGTGTTAGCTGCCATTTTAGCACGACACTTACAACAACAACTGAAACTAAAAAATAAATCATGACATATCCATTTGCTCCAATCGGACTAATCG
>JAIXOO010000258.1 GCA_027486765.1 Saprospiraceae bacterium | reverse complement strand
GGGGGAGAAATATACCCTTGAAAACCCATTTGAAGCAGATTTGGTGAGTTATCTGCACTTGGTTGTACGTCGGATTGCTTTTAAAACTGGTTTGGAACTGCACACTTTCGACCTGGGGCAGCATTCAAATGGTTTGCTGAAACTGGCTGAGGCGGACAATAGCTACCAGTTTTTGATTGGCCAGTTTGATGGGCGGGCCGAGTTGAATCAAACCCTCGATGGGGCCTACAAGGACAGTTTTGTTTTTATCATCGATGGGGTTTTTGAAGTACAAAACCGCTTGTTGCATGCTCGCGATGGCCTGTTTTTATCACAAGTAAAGGAGTTTGATTTCGAAGCGTTGGCCAACAGCTCCATTATTTTAGTATTGACTTTATCTTGATTATTCCACCTGTAAATAAATTTACTTGACATAAGAAGGGCTGTAAAGGGGTCAATTTCCTTTACAGCCCATTGTCTTGATAAGCCCCAATCGCTTTATGGCAATAGCTAAAAAAACGTTAAAAAATCTAACCTATCCTGAAAAGTCCATAACTTGCGACTTTATTACTAATGCAATTTAGCCTGCTTCATGGTACATCCTGGGGTAGGCATTTTTATTTATAAACGAATTAAGCAGTCTGATTAGGCGTTCTGTAGCTTCTGATTGCTGCTGATAGCCAGGCTGTAGATAACCAATCCGAAGCCAATTTTATTGACTGCATCACCGATGTTGTAGATCAAATCCATAGCTTGGATGGGCAGCACTCCGCTCAGCAATCCACCATCAATGGCCATGTAACCAATGGGATAAATAGCCCAACCAGCAAAGATGAACCATCCCAAAATCCGCATGGCATTTTGCAGGTTCGGGTCAGCAGAGCTGTTTGCCAATTTTCTGGCACTACCAAACCATACGTCATAGGCAATAAACGCATAGCCGATGGTGGAAATGGCTCCCCAAATCGCCGATTGGCTGCGGAAGACTGTTTCGCCCAGGTATCCGGTTACGAGCATCCACAGTGACCAGAAGATCATGCGCCACATCAGGCTCTGCTTGGCACCGTAAGGCTTCAAGATCAGGTAGAATTCGACGCACATCAATGGCACTGTCAAAATCCAGTCGATGTACCGAAACTCGGTTGGTGATGTTTGGTTCTCGGCCCAAAAGCTACGCATGTAAAAATAGTGCGCAGCGGCAATTCCGGTAATCAGCGCGGATACGAGCAGGGAGTCTTTCCACTTCCCTTCCACCCGGGTCATTTGGACGAAGAAAAAAACGGTTGAAGCCAACATGGCCATTGAACCGATGAAAAAGGTAAAGCCAACGTAATCTCCAGGCTGCAATTGAGCTAGGAAAAATGGCTGAAAGTTGTTGATTACTAATGCATTCATGATGTAATAAGGTTTATGAAAGATACAATGTATGTTTAACGGAGGGTCATTTGAAATGTTCAAAATATTCAGAACTTTCAATAAAAATAAAAAAATAATCGACTAATCGGACACACTTGTGCCCCATTCTGCCTCAGTGGCGTGCCCCATTCCGTAAAGCATTTCGATAAGGAGGAGGTGAGGCAAGGTAACCAGGGACAAAAAGATGAACAGGATTCCCCAGGCTGCATCCAATTGAATGGAGTTGGAATACCAAATCATCATCATCAGTCCAAAGATGGCGAGTCCAGTGTAAGGCATTGCCGCTTTGACGTAATCCTTAAGCCGAAATCCAGGCTTTTGTGACTGAAAAAAAGCGATTTGATCCTGTATCGAGCTCAGCGCATGCCACCCAGAAAAATACAGGGCGAATCCCAACAAAAGCGGCGTGGATACAAAAAGCACAAGCAAGATGCATGCATTCAAAACCTCTGCCCAAACTTCCTGCTTGGACAATTTTCCCCTCATCCAAAGCGCAATGATTGACACCAAATTGAGGATTGTAATCAATCCAATGCCTCCGTTTAAAAACTGAGTGGATACCTGGGGCAGGGGCCGCTGAATGATCGATTCAACAATGGGTTGAGCCGTCTCAAAATGAGCTAGAATGGGAACAAAAAGTACAAAAGTCCCGTAAACCAAATAAAGCAGAGCTCGAAACCCACTATTCAAGCTTACATAATTCCAGTTGGATTGCCCAAAATGGTACATGGAAGTCCCTAAAAAAACCAGCAAACTAAAGATCGGACTCAACCACCACAACAATGCGTAAATCAGCATCAAGCCTAAATAGCCACCATAAAAACCCAGCATCGCTGGCCTTCCCCCTCTTTGCTGAAGCAGTACATGGAAAATTCGATGATCGGTTGCGCCGTGGGGGATGCCCAAACCTGCAATCAGCAATAGCGCCAGAAACAAGCTCAAGTGCTGGACTGCGCCGGGCACCAGCAACACCAGAACGGACATCACCAAGCTGGATAGCCGCAACCATAAATAGAGTTGAGGGTAACGTGCGGTCATTGGTAAACGGATTTGGGGGTCAATGGTGCCAATTGATTGATGCCTAAATAAGACTCCCAGATGGCCTGAAGGAACGGCCCTGGCGGCAAACTG
Source organism: Saprospiraceae bacterium (assembly GCA_027486765.1). Classification (GTDB taxonomy): domain Bacteria; phylum Bacteroidota; class Bacteroidia; order Chitinophagales; family Saprospiraceae; genus Haliscomenobacter. The sequence goes on along the minus strand of JAIXOO010000258.1, from coordinate 13,721 downwards.
GCCAAGATTCGGATTTCTTCACCAATGTGCGTGTCTTCATCTAAAAATTTGAGGATCTGGGGAAAGTCGATTTGTTGAAACAGTCGACCAAAAATTGAGGCACCCAAATCTCCTCGCTGGGTCAGGATATGCAACAACAATCGATCATAAAATTCAAATCGTTTGGGGCGTTTGAGTTGGGGATTGGGCAACTTTTGGGCGACCAATTGTGCTGCAAGTTGTTTGGTTTGTTCCTGGATGCGCGCAAAAGCATAACCCGTTGAGGGTTTTACGGCCCCACCAACTGTCCCGATTTGGAAAACGTGCGCTTGCTTATTTTTAGGGGTGGGTTCCATGATTTGCATCGGAATCACGCCGAATTCTTGCTCCCGGACTTCCCAGTACCCGATCTTCAGTGTATTTGCCAGGTATACTTCCAGTGCTGCTTCGTAAGCTTTTTTATCCAGTAGCTCGGTTGAAAATACAGTGAACTCCACCAGGGCTCGCCGGGGTGACGTTGGCAATACATAACAAAAGCGGGTATTGTCGCACTGAGGAACCCTAAAGTCCATCATGGTGGCCGTACTCGGGTCAAAACAATCCTCGGCTGTTTCTATCCACCATCCCGCAAAATGCTGATAAAGTTTATTGTTAGGCGCAATGTTGACTGGCTGTTTTTGAATGCTGGAGAACACCCATTCCGCTGTAAAAGAAGTACCTCCCGCCCGGACAATTGCACCCGTTTCGGCATCTTCAATGCTTTCGATTTCGGATTGAATCCAGGTAACATTGGGTGCGATGGCAAGTCTTTGCTGAATAAAATGATAAAAATCAGCGGAGCGGAGCAAACGGTAACGGTAGGGATCAATGGATTGGGTTCTTTGTTTACCGTGATCGGCAAACTTTAAATGTTGCCATTGGTGGGTCAGCAAGGAGTCGAATGGTGTTGGCGATTTACTCCACCAACACCATGTGCGGTCATTATTGGACTTTTGTTCACGGTCCAATACAAGGACGTCACCCAGGTAACCTTGGTCGACTAAATAGTAGGCCAGGCTCAAACCCGAGCAACCTCCTCCTGCGATAATGCAATCGAAGTGTTGTTTCATTTTTTTACTAATGCAATTGGATGTAAGACAATAAAAACCGAAAAAGGTTTAGGTTTTTAAAACCATATTTTGCAAATATTGCTCAAGCCCGAACTTTTAATCACAATCATAGCTTAAAGCCTCCGCAATAGTAAAAAGGCCAACCTCCTTTGAGAGGTTGGCCACAGCGCATTAAAATACGACTAAGCTAAATCGGAAAAATTATGGCAACAATACTCGATCAATCACGTGCACTACGCCGTTTGTTGCCAATAAGTTGGCGATGCTGACATTGGAAGCATTCGCGCCGTTGCCTTTACCCAGTACACTTACGGCTCCAGCCGCAATCGTTACTTTGACTTTGCCACCTTGCGCAGTAGTCAATTCTACCCCATTGGTCAGGTTGGTAGAGAACGCTCTCGCTGCTACTACATGGTAGGTAAGAATGCCCGCCAGGGTTGCTGGATCAGCAGCTTCAATAGAGGCGATGGTTGGAAAACCAGCAGCCTGGAATGCAGCATTGGTAGGCGCAAACACGGTCAGCGGTCCGGCCGCAGTGAGTGCATTGACCACCCCACTACCGGCGCGGGTTACTGCAGCCACCAGGTAACTCAAGTTTGCATTGGCCGAAGCCAAACCTACGATGTTTACCGATGGTGGGAGGATCACTGCGTTGATCACGTGAATCACTCCATTCGAAGCACTGACGTCTGCTTGGGTCACTGTGGCACCGTTGATGGAGACACCAGCAGCGTTTTTGGTAATATAAGCGTCCACATTGCTCAACATTTTGGTCGCTTGATTGTCTCCTGATTGGATGGCGGCTGCGTTGATCTTGCTGCCAATCACGTGGTACTGCAACACGGCCTGGAGGGTAGCCACGGGCGTATTGTTGATGGCATTGACGTCCGCAAACCCAGCTGCACGAAAGGCGGCATCGGTTGGGGCAAAAACAGTCAAGCTGCCTGTGCTCAATGCATCGGCCAAACCGGCGCGCACTACCGCAGCTTCTAGTAAGGTGAAATCAGCGCCATCTACCACAATTTGGGTGATGGTTTTGTCATCTGCACTGTCGTCTTTGTCGTCACAAGCTGTGGTCAGGGCCAGGGCAAAAACGCTTAGTAGGGTCATCATTAAACTACGCATGGGGAACATCAAAAATTTGGTTTTCATAATTTGATTCATTTTGGTTGTTAAGTTAGGAAGTATGAAATCAGGAATAAGAACGTGGTTTGTATTGCTATGTTTGTAAAAATGGCTCAAGAGTGAAGGCTTGTCTGATTCTTTACAATAGGCTGTTATTTTCCCCCATTCCATGAACTAAATCGATATTAGCCTTAAAAACTTGAACAACAGGTCTCCGAGCAAAAAAGTGATTTCAAATTTATAGCCGAAGGCTTGAGTATCCTGGTAATGGATTTTCTGAGGTGAGCACCCAATGGGTCATTCCATGCGTCATGGAGGCGGAACTGAGCAGCATCATTTTTTCAACTACCTCCCGACATTTGTCTCCCATATTGCAATTATTTTCCTTCCACACTTATGGATTTTTTTGCAGCATTGCATCCTGCCTGCAAAACACTCCATATCATGAAACGAACGACTACTCTTCTGGCATTATTGGTTTTTGCATTTACCCAAATAATCGCACAACAAACTTACAAATGGGACTTTTCAATAGCACCCCAACACGCAGCAGCCTTGCTTCAGGGCAAAAGCCTGGATACTGGTATGCTCCGCCATTCCCTTTGCGCCCAGGAGCTTAATGAATTGTCTAATGGCTACTATGTCATGTTGGAAAATCAAGGAAAAAACCTGGCTGCGCACTTACGTTTCAAAACCAATTTCAGCGTAAAAACCCTGTTCTTTGACGGACAGCTTTGCGTTCAGGTTATCGATCAAAGGGGCAAGCCGATTGACGGTGCCAAGGTATCTGTACAAGGGAACGAATTGCGTTATCAACCCAATTTTCAATTTTACAGCAAGCCCAACTTTATGGCCCAAAGGGCTACCATCAGCGTCGCTTGGGGTGGCAATACCTTCTATTACAATTTTAAGGCATCTGAAAACAAACCGGAACTTCCCGCTGCCAATGCCCAAATTTACCCTCCCAAGTCAGCGATCCGGGGTTACATCGCCTTATGTAAACCCCTTTTCCGGCACCATGACACCCTCAAGGCAAAAATTTATGCCGCCCGCCCCAACGGGAAACCCTACTCCGGGCAGTTGCGCGCACGGATAAAATCGAATAAAATTTGCTGGGATACCATTGTCCAGGTTGAAAACGGTGCCTGGTCTTTTGCATTACCCTTGGCCGATACGTTGCCCCTGGATCGGGATTACACCTTGCTGGCTAGCGCTTTGGATAAAAACATCAGCGATAGCCTCGCCTATACCTTTCGGTTGGAAGATTATTACCTCAACCCCGTACATTACAACGCCTATCTGGATAAAAAAAGCTACCACAAAGGTGAGGCAGTCCTCCTGCACCTGCATGCACGTGGGGCAAATGACCAGGCGGTGCCAGAAGCAATTGCAAAAATCGTGCTTGAAGACCGCTACAAAAACGCCTACCCAACCGGCCCCGTTAACTTTTCTGTCATCAAACAAATGGATACAAATGGAGATATCCTATTTGATCTTTCCAGCGCAGGTTTACCCGCTGAATTCCGTCTACTTGTGGCAAAAATCACCTTCTCCAGCCCCGGCACCAATATGGTCATTAAGGAAATTCCTTTTGTTTATGACCCAATTCCCATTGTGCTGGAGCAAAGGGGTACCAAAATAGAAGCCCATGCACTAGGGCAGCCTTTCAAAATTTGGGAAATTCGTGAATATGAGAACCACTTGATCTACGCAGGAAAGGACACGGTTCAAATTCCAATCCATTCAAACGCTGAAGGGTATGCTTATGGTTTTACGCAGCCACTTGGTAGAGTTTGGTTGGATACTAGTGTTGATAATGGCATCAAACCTATATTGAGTTGGGAAAGCGCCAACAATGCCGACAGTAAATTCATCACGCTGAAAAACCCGATTAAAATCCCGATTTGGTACCAGTTGTTCAGCGGGAATAAACGCATTCAGGGAGGACTGATTCAGGACAGTGTATTTAATTGGACAAGCAATTCCTTTAATCAGAGTGAATTAAAAATCCAATATCAATACTGGTGGGGGGATCAGGTAATGTCTGAATCCAGAATCATTCCTTTTGACAAACACCGCTTATTGATCGATTGGACGGTGCCGGAACAAGTGTATCCAGGCCAAACCTTTAGCCTCCAACTCAGCGTCCGCAACAAAAAAGGGAAAGCACTGCAAGGGGTCAACCTCGTGGCCGGGGCGGTCAATGCACAATTTGAAAAAGGATTGCCGCACAGCGCATTGGAGCTGGCGCCAGATTATCTCGAAAATGGGGCCCAGCAATTCGAGTACGAAACCACTAAACTGGACAAAGACTGGTCTTTTCCTTTAAATAACGCTTTCTACCTCAAACTTGAGCAATTGCAGCATGATCACTTTTATGCATTCAGGTTTCCCCAAGGGCAATTGTTGAAAGAAGACCTTGCGCTAAATGACACCACGGCATTTATCCAAAAACATGCCCTTTTTGCCCCATTGGTGGTAAAAAATGGTAGTTATGAACCAGCGCTGAGCATTTATTGCGATGATACCTTGAAATATGTGGGTATTGCTGCGGCATCAAGCCCCTATTGTTTTGCCACCCAGGCCGGTACGCATTGCCTCAGTATTCACACTCAAGCTGGCTTGTATCAAATAGATGGTGTGCAATTAAATGCTGGGCAAAGGTCCAACCTCGTCTTGAATGCCGATGCACCAAGGCGGGTACTCCACAATGGCAATGTGTACTTTTTTGAAAAGGAAGCCCTTTCGGTACAGGAGAAAAAGGACATAACCAGTGCGATGGTTTCCATCGGAAGTACCTCGGAAGACTTTTATGCCTGGGATGACCATGGCAATTCTTTTGTATGGAAAAGAGTCATCGGGAAAAATTATGGCAGCGGGATCATTGGCCCATTTGCAGCTGGTAGTGAAGTCAATATCCTGCAAGCTTTTTACAAACAACGGAAATTTGAGTTCGAAAAAGGGCAGTACGAATCTTTGTTTAAGGATAGCATTATTTGGGCGCAGCAATGGCCTGCATTTAATAACCCGATGCCGGAACCGAGCCTGATAGAGCAATACGAATTGCCGCTGATTTTTAAATCCCCGACAGATTATTTAGCCGCAACGGGCTTTAAAAGATACAATCCGCTTTATGCTGATTCGGATGCTCAATTCTCACGTAACCTCGACTATTCCTATCCTTGTATTGAGTATGGAGCGGATAAAATAATCAGAGGGCAGCTCATTGAGCACAATCATTTTCCACTCATTGGAGCCTCTATTTTAGTGCGAGGTACAACAATTGGAACATCAGTAGATATTGATGGCAATTTTTCTTTAAAATTGCCCTTTGATTCAGCCAATCTCGAAATCACTTATCTTGGTTATGTTGGAGCCAATATTAAAACCTGTAAATCGGACTCCGCTACGACTGCCATCATTTTACTTCGGGAATCAACTCAACTTCTACAGGAAGTAGTCATCAGCCATTACGCTGTAACGAAGAAAGTGGTAATGATGGCTTCTACTTCAAGCATAGTAAGTCAGGAAATGGCACGGAATACTACTCGATCAAAAGAGAAAAAAGAACACATCCGATTAGAAGAACGATTCCATAACGCCCCCAACAAAATCCGTACACATTTTTCAGATTATGCATTTTGGCAACCCAACCTGACGACAGATTCAAGCGGTAAAGCCATTTTCAACGCCACCTTTCCAGAAAATTTAACGGATTGGCAGTGTTTTGGAATTGGCATGGATGAAGCTGGAAACATGGGTCTTGGCACGAGCAGGATAAATGCCTTCAAACCCATCGAAGCCCAGTTGCTCCTGCCCCGCTTCCTCGTAAAGGGGGATGAGGTTTACATCCACAGCAAAATAAACAACAAAACCGACCAGCCTGAACTCATCCATTCCTATTTCAAACAGAATGGGCAAACAATTGCTGATTCCAACTGGACAGTTGACAAGGTAAGCTACCTCCAACAAAGCATCAAAGCCCCGGCACAAGGAGATTCATTGGCCATTGAGTTTGGGATTCAAACCGGAAACTACCTGGACGGAGAGTCTCATCTGATTCCAATGGTCCCCAAAGGTAGGAATCGCCCTTTCGGTCAGCTTTTTGAAATCACCAAAGATACCCTATTGCCTGTATCGCTCGATCCTGGAGTTAAAGAAGCCAAACTGAGCATTATGCCCAATGGTGTTTTGAACCTCATGCTGGATGACATCCAATACCTCAGGAAATATCAATTTGGGTGCAATGAGCAGACCTCCAGCAAATTGATGGCACTTTTACTGGAGAAATCCCTGCGCAGCCAATTAAACCAAACCTTCAGCCTGGAAGCAGACATCTACAAGGGCATCTCCATCCTGGAGCAAAGGCAATTGCCCGGTGGAGGGTGGTCCTGGTACACCGAAGAACCCGGAATCATCTGGATGAGTAATTACGTTTTGCAGGCACTGATCAGGGCTTCCAAGGCAGGATACCCGGTTGAAGCAATTGAAAAAGGCCTCATTTTTTTGAAAAAACATTTACCAGAGATGGATGAACAGGATAGGCTAAAATCTTTGGAAACCTTTTCTCTCGCCGGTCAGCGCTTTGATCCAAAATTATTGGAAAGCCGATTGACCGATCATGCACATCTGACCTATAAAAAACTCCTGGTGGAACGTTTGCGCCAGTTGAATCAACGCTCCTACTCCCAGGACACCTTGTATAAATACTTTTTCAACGAGGACAAAACTGAATTTCTCTTTGCGAAGGGCGAAAGCCATCATTACACGGAACACCAGGATGTGCAAAATCTCTTGCTGGCCTACAGGGTTTTTAGGGATGCGGGGGAAAAAGCAGCTTTGGCCCAAATTCGCCAGTACCTTTTAAGCAATCGTGGCTTCCATGATGGGAATCACCGCTATGGAGGTATCTGGAACAATACGATGGAAGTTGCTAAAATCCTGGAGGTCATTTTGCCAGATATCCTCAACGCGAAACCTGCTGCTGCGAGAAAAAATTCAAAACCCACCCCTGTAAGGCCTTACAAAGTTTTAAACATTAAGGAAACGACGCCTTTTTCCCTCAAACTTCAACAAGCGGATACCTTTCATTTAAAATTTGGCGCAGATATGACCTCTGCCTACGTGTCCTTTGTTCAATTCTCAGCAGAGTCAGGGGCAGATTCTTTAAGTTCAAAAGCATTTGAAGTAGAAAGTAAGTTTTTAGGCCCCAAAAGCCAGCAGAAACTCAAACTACACGAACCTACCACTTTGTTGGTAGACGTAACAACGAAGGAAGACGCCAGTTTTGTCATGGTGGAGATTCCCATTCCCGCGGGTTGTGATTTTTTGGACAAAAACGAAGCACACAATTCCCATGAGAGCCAGCGCGAATACTTCAAAGACAAGGTGGCGATTTTCTGTACCAAACTCCCCAAAGGTCAACACCGTTTCAAGGTACAATTGTCCCCTAATTTTGCTGGAAAATTCACGCTTAACCCCGTTTGGGTAGAAGAAATGTATCGCTCGGCGAGCCATTATGGAAGCAATTTGCTTTCAAAGGTGGAGATATTGCCTTGACTTATGCAAACAGTTCGTCATCCCGAATTTACAAGTTTTATCAAGCGCCTAAATTTTCACCTATTTTTTCCGAAAGACACAAAAAATGAAGTTTTGCACGGTCTGCGCAGGGGTGTGATGATCTACGCTGAAACAGTTGACTTTTTGGAAATGTCCGGTGAAAACTTCGCTTAAACTTTGCGTTGAATACTGCCGGATTTCCAGGCCGCTGCATTTTTTTGGGCCTTGTTCTGAAAAGGTACCGATCATCAAATGCCCACCCGGTTTGATGGCTGTGCTCGCGGTTTGAACGTAATGTAAAATGTCGGTGTCCTTGGTGAGGAAATGAAAGGCTGCACGGTCATGCCAAAAATCATACTGCTCCGTAGGTTCAAACTTGGCCGCGTCAGCAAGGATCCATTTGACGGCTTTGGCCCGCTCACTCAAACGATTTTTGGCGCGCTCCAGTGCTTTGGGGGATAGGTCCAGGACACTGATGTTTTGATAACCCAAATCCAGCAGGTGGTCTACGAATAAACTATCCCCTCCGCCAATATCAATGATCGTGGCGTCTTTGGCGACTGAAAGTTGCTGGATGAAGCCAAGGGATACGCTGGGCCTGGGCTGATACCAACTGCTCTCTTCCAACTTTTTGGTGGTGTAAACCTGATCCCAGTGCGACTGCTTTGTGCCAATTGCTTCCATGAAGTATACGTTTTGAATTACCGTACAAAACTCCAGGGTTTTTAAATGGCATCCTTTAACAATTGATAAATAATCACTTGATGCTGGCCCGAATCCGACTCAAACTCACCTGCGTAATGCCCAGGTAGGAGGCTATGTATTTGAGTGGTACCCGCTGCAACACATCGGGCATTTCCTTCAGCAGGTGGACATAACGCTCCTCGGCGCTATGAAACTGCAAACTTTCCAGGCGATTGACCGTATCGACATAGCCTTGTTCAAAAATTTTGCGAAATAGCCGTTCGATACCTGGATACTGGTCATACAGTGCAAAAAGTGCGGTAGCATTGATGGCTACCAGTTCAGCATTTTCGATGATTTGGATGCCTTTTTGGGAAGGGCGTTGGGTAAAAAGGCTTTCTACCCGGGCAATGATCTGGTTTTCAAAAGCAAAACACTCGGTGATGTCGATGCCGTCTTTGTAATAAAAAATGCGGGCGATGCCTTTTTGTACAAAATAGATGGTTTTGCAAGTATGGCCAATGGGTTGGAGGATGGCGTTTTTTTTGAGGTGCAAGAGATGGGAAATAGCGAGAAGTTGTGTTTGGCTATCCTGGTTAAGGATTTGGAAAGTGTGGAAATAATTTAACAATTGCTGCATGGTTGAGTTTGAATTATCCGGCAAACTAGGCATGTTCCCAATAAAATAAAAATCCCCCTCATTCAAAACAAATCATCGGAAACAATCGCCTAGCTGATTACAGTATTTTTTAGTCATTAGTTGCTGAATTTATCCGAAAATAAGTGGATTCAGCAACCGATAAAATAGTTAACACTTCCACTATCCATTAGCGCCCATCCGATACCCAAGCGGCGGCACCCCCACTAATTGCTTAAACAACCTCGTAAAATGCTGCGGATATTTAAACCCCAACTCGTAGGCAATTTCGCTGATCGATTTGCTGGTGTCAAAAATCCGTTCTTTAGCGGCCTCAATTACTTTGCCCTGGATGTATTCCTGAGCCGATCTTCCCGTTTCTTTTTTCACCAAATCCCCGAAATAGTTAGCGGATAGGTTGAGTGACTGGGCACAATAGGCCACCGAAGGTAAACCTAGTTCTTGAGCTTTGTCGGATTGAAAATAGGCGTGCAGCAAGGCTTCGAACCCAGCCAAAACATCCTTGTTGAGGTTGTCTCGGGTGATAAACTGGCGCTCGTAAAACCGGATGCAGTAGTTCAAAAACAATTCAATGTTGCTGATGATCAACATTTTGCTGTGTTTATCGATGCTGCGCTCCAGTTCTTCCCTGATTTTTTGAAAACATTCCAGCACAATCTGTTTTTCGCGTGGGGATACGTGCAAGGCTTCATGCGCCTCATAGGAAAAAAAGTTGTAGTTCAGGATTTGTTTGCCCAAGGAACTGCCGCGAATAAAATCGGGATGAAAAGCCAAAGCCCAGCCCGTTGGTTGGATCATTTTTTCTTCAGGGGCACTGAGGCCAAAAACCTGACCGGGTGCAATGAATAGCAAGGTCTCATCCTGATAATCGTAGTGGTTGCGCCCATATTTGAACTCCTCACATTTCAAGTCTTTTAAAAAAACAAGATACAACTCCGAAATATAACGTTGAGCGGAGACCGGCCTTGATTTGGACTGATCCAATACACTAATCATCGGGTGCAGGGTTTCTTGCCCTCGCTCGGTGTTGAACTGTGTGACGCTCTCTAAGCTCGCTATTTTCTCCATTACAGTCCTGTTTTGATTCAAAATTAAGTGCAAATACGCTATGCTTGCTGATTTTTTAGGGACATCAGTAATTATGGTAAGGGAAACCGTAATCTGTATAATTTTGGTGAAATGGACTTGGGTGATCTTTGCGTTCAAATTCATTGTATGAAAAAAGCTATCGTTCTAATCTACATCCTCCCATTTTTTTGCTCCTTGTTCGCCCAAAAAACTGACAGTGTCCCGACCCCCGCCATCTTTTCAGGCGTAATCACGGCTACCAACAACGGCGTCTCTCTGATTCCTTCCTTTTCATTGGGGAAGCCTGCCCTTTTATTCGATTTGTCCCTCGGCAAAGGGCGTTTGAGTTTTGATCCCATGCTACGTTTTGGGATGGATGGCAAACCCTGGGCTTTCGTATTTTGGTGGCGGTATAAACTGCTGACTAACCCAAAATTCAACCTCAGCATTGGGGCGCATCCCTCCGTGGTGTTCAGAACTGTGAACACGAGTACCAATGGCGTCGGCAAGGAACTGCTGGCAGCCCAGCGCTATGTGGCCTGGGAGGCTGCTCCGACTTTTGTTTTAAGTAAAAAAATCAGTGTGGGGCTCTATTACCTGGGGTCGCATGGGCTGACCAAAGACCTGATTCAATCCACTACGTTCTTGACTCTCCGCAGCACCTTCTCTAACCTAAACCTTTCCAAACAACTCACACTTACGCTCATTCCGCAGGTCTACTTCCTGAAAATGGATGAACGACAAGGTACTTACCTGAACGCTACGCTGATATTAGGCAAAAAGAACTTTCCCTTGGCCATTTCTTCCATTGTCAGCCAAGCCATAGATACCGAAATTGCGGGAAAAGAGTTGGTGTGGAATCTGGGGTTGAATTATAATTTCTATGAAAAATATGTCAGGAGACCCTAAATTGGCAACAATATCCATCATCAGCGCAATGTGCAGGCATTGCTCAAAAGTACGGTCGCATGAAAAGAGCTTACATCACTTTGTTTTTATTAGGAGCAGGAGCCTTGCTTTTTTGGTCCTTTAAGCCCCAAAAACAGGAGCGCCCCAACATCGTCTTCATCATGTCCGACGATCATGCCTATCAGGCCATCTCGGCATACAGCGACAAACTGTTGCAAACTCCCAATATCGACCGCATCGCCAAAGAAGGGATGCTGTTTACGAATGCCTGCGTCACCAACTCGATTTGTGCGCCCTCGCGTGCGGTTATCCTCACGGGCAAACACAGCCACCTCAATGGGAAAATTGACAACTATTTCCCCTTTGACACCACCAACGTCACTTTTCCACAGCTGCTGCAAGCCAATGGCTACCAGACCGCTATGTTTGGTAAACTCCATTTTGGCAACAGTCCCAAGGGATTTGACGAATTCAAAATTCTGCCCGATCAAGGGAATTATTACAACCCGGACTTCATCACCAAAAAAGAAGGCAACATCAAGTTGACCGGTTATGTCACGGACCTCATCACCAGCATGACCCTCAACTGGCTAAAAAACGAACGGAAGAAAGACAAACCCTTCTTCCTGGCCTATTTGCACAAAGCACCCCACCGCGAATGGCTCCCGGCTGAACGCCATTACAAGGAATTCATTCAGCGCAAATTTCCGGAGCCCGCCACCCTTTTCGACAACTACGAAGGTCGGGGCCGGGCTTCCAAAGAGCAGGAAATGAACCTCCTCACCCACATGAACTGGGCGGGTGATTCCAAAATTTCCCCCGCGAACATGGACAAATTGGGTATCAAAGAGTCTCATTCTTACGACAAACGCAATTACAACAGCACGATTGGACGGATGAATGAAGCGCAACGCAAAGCATGGGACGCGGTGTACGGCAAAATGAACGAAGAATTCATCCAAAACTACCCCCAAATGTCCCAGGAAGACCAAATGCGTTGGCGTTATCAGCGTTACATGCAGGACTACCTGGGTTGTATTGCGGCGGTGGATGAAGGGGTAGGGGAGGTGTTAGACTTTTTGAAAGCCAATGGCCTGGACAAAAATACCATTGTGGTGTACACCTCCGATCAGGGCTTTTACCTGGGCGAGCACGGCTGGTTCGACAAACGTTTCATTTTTGATGAGTCATTCAAAACCCCACTCTTGGTCAAATGGCCGGGAGTGATCCAGGCGGGTTCTCGCAATTCAAAGATGGTGCAAAACCTCGATTTTGCCCAAACTTTCCTGGAGGCTGCGGGCATCAAGCCCCCCAGCGACATGCAGGGCGAAAGCCTGATTCCTATTTTTAAAGGCAAGGGTAAAAATTTCCGGGATGCGGCTTACTACCACTACTACGAGTACCCCAGCGTACACATGGTCAAGCGGCACTACGGGATTGTCACCGAACAATACAAACTGGTGCATTTTTATTACGACATCGATGAATGGGAGCTCTACGACCGAACGAATGACAAAAACGAGATGAAAAACGTGTACAACGATCCAAAATACGCCGCAGTAAGGGCAGAACTGCACAAAAAACTGGCAAAATTGCGGCTGAAGTACAAGGATTCAGAGGCTCTGGATAAAATGTACATCGAGAAATACAAGGTGTTGGAGGCGCAGGGGAAGATTTTTAAATGAGGCATGATTAGCAGCAGCAGCTTTCTCCCAGGACCGGAAATGAGTGCCTGACAATGCTTAGTAGTGGGGCAAAATGAACATTTATTTTTGCCCCACTACTTATGCATACAAAAACGCCTCATTCCCTTCCGCCAGCTTTCTCACATTCTCCAATACCCTGCGCATGTACACCCGCCAAAAAGTTTTGGTGAACAACCAGTTCAGCGGGTACAACCAGATCACGTCTGCGTGCATGGTATAGGTATATACGATCAAAATCTGCTTGGGTTCCAGTTCCGTCGTCCGCCATTCCCCTACAAATTTTGAAAAGCCCAGCATCCAGGATTTGAACTCGCTGACTTCGATTTTCCAGTATTGGTTTTCGATGCGTTCGATGACCCGATCCATGGAGGCTTCGCCGCCAACCTGGCTGAGGGAGGGCGCTACAAATACCTTTTTGCTGCTGCCGGCTTGGCCCCAGTTTTCATCTTCGGTGCAATGGGTCACTTTGGGCATGATGCCATAGCCGGTGTGTACTTTGGATACGTCACAAAGCATGGGCGCTTTGAAGGCGCGTTCGAGGGAGCAGTGGTAAATGGTTTTGACGGTGATGCTGGTGGTCATAAGCAGGATTTATCAATGGCTGTGGCCATCTTCGCTATGCTCTGCCTGAGCAACATAATCCATTCCACAAGCAGGGCATTTGCCTGCTTCTTCGCTTCCACTGCCCTCACAATGCATTGGACAAACATAAGCAGAGGTGTACGCTTTGCCTTTTTCCGCTTTCTGTTCGGTTTGAGCCTTATCGTCTTGCTGGTGTTCATGGGCAGCAGAATTGTTTCCGCCACAAGACCAGAAAAACAAGGCAAAATACAAATGCAGGATGCTCGAACGTAATAATTTTGCAGGTTTCATTTTTTAATTTTTAATGAAAGATAGTGTAACATAAAAAAAAGGGGGCAATCG
>JAIXOO010000483.1 GCA_027486765.1 Saprospiraceae bacterium | reverse complement strand
TTCTGCTCCGAAAATTCGGGTTCGATTAATACCGGTAGTACTCGGGCTTAAACGGACCTTGTTTTTCAACGCCGATGTATTCAGCTTGTTCGGTAGTCAGTTCTTCCAGTTCTACCCCAATTTTGGCCAGGTGCAGGCGAGCTACTTCCTCGTCCAATTCTTTGGGCAGCATGTATACTTTGTTCTCGTACTTGTCACCTTTGGTATACAGCTCCAATTGAGCCAAAACCTGGTTGGTGAAAGAGTTGGACATCACAAAAGATGGGTGACCAGTTGCACAACCCAGGTTAACCAGGCGGCCTTCAGCCAACAACAGGATGTCGTTACCATCGATGTTGTACAAATCTACCTGAGGCTTGATGGTATCTTTGGTGTGACCATAGTTGTCTTTCAACCAGGCTACGTCGATTTCATTGTCGAAGTGGCCGATGTTGCACACGATGGTTTTGTCTTTCATCACTTTGAAGTGCTCAGGACCCACGATGCGGCAGTTGCCAGTAGCGGTAACCACGATGTCGGCACGAGGAATCGCATTGACCATCTTCTTCACTTCAAAACCGTCCATTGCCGCTTGCAGCGCACAAATGGGGTCGATTTCAGAAACGATCACGCGGCAACCTGCACCACGCAGAGAAGCAGCAGAACCTTTACCTACGTCACCGTAACCAGCCACTACTGCCACTTTACCGGCCATCATGATGTCGGTAGCGCGGCGGATAGCATCCACCAGTGATTCTTTACAACCGTATTTGTTGTCAAATTTAGACTTGGTAACCGAGTCGTTCACGTTGATGGCAGGAACAGGCAAGGTGCCTTTCGCCACACGCTCGTACAAGCGGTGTACGCCAGTAGTGGTTTCTTCGGAAATACCACCGAGGTCTTTAACCAATTCGGGGAATTTGTCCAAAACAATATTCGTCAAGTCGCCACCATCATCCAGGATCATGTTGAGGCCTTGTCCGTCTTCAAAAGCGTACAAGGTTTGCTCTACACACCATTCGTATTCTTCTTCAGTCATTCCTTTCCAGGCAAAAACGGGAATTCCGGCTGCGGCGATTGCGGCAGCAGCGTGGTCTTGGGTCGAGAAGATGTTACAAGAAGACCAAGTTACATCCGCACCCAGTTCTTTGAGGGTTTCAATCAGTACAGCCGTTTGAATGGTCATGTGCAAACAACCTGCGATGCGTGCACCTTTCAAAGGTTTGGACTGGCCATACTTCTGGCGAAGCGCCATCAGACCAGGCATTTCCGCCTCAGCAAGGGTTATTTCCTTGCGCCCCCATTCGGCAAGAGCAATGTCTTTTACCTTGTACTTCAATTGAGTTGCTACCGACATATGTACTTAACTTTTATTAAATTTTTGATTTCGCGGTGCAAAGATAGCTAGTTTTTATAAAAACAACTGCCAAAAGATCAAGGTGCTAATAATTCTTTTACCCATTGGCCATGCTCCAGGCGGTATTGTACTCGGTCATGCAAGCGGCTGCGGCGACCTTGCCAAAATTCAATCAAATCCGGCCGGATCAAATACCCCCCCCAATGTGGTGGTAGGGGCAATACTTCTTCACTGGAGTATTGCTGACTCAGGCGTTCCATTTCGGCATCCAGCACCGCCCGGTCGGTAATTACTTTACTTTGTGGTGATGCCCAGGCACCAATCTGACTGGTTTTGGGTCGGCTTTGGAAATACTCCCGCGAGGTTTCAGTGCTCACCTTTTCAATTTTGCCTTCGATGCGAATCTGGCGCTCCAGATCGTACCAGAAGAAATTCATCGCCGCGTAGGGATGAGCCAGTAGTTCAGCAGCTTTTGCACTGCTATAATTGGTATAAAAAACAAAGCCATCCTGGTCAAATCCTTTGAGCAAAACCACTCTGGCCCGGGGCCGCCCAGCTGCGTTGATGGTGGCAAGGGTAAAGGCATTGGGTTCTTTGACTTCAGCCTGAAGCGCTTCTTCAAACCAACGCGCAAATTGATCGATGGGGTTCTCGGCAGTATCGGCGATGTCGAGTGTGGCAGCAGTGTATTCTTGCCGCAGATCAGCTACATTTTTTATCATGACTAAATGATTGTAATGAAAAGCTCCTGAAACGATCGGGGCTATGAAAAAACAAAAGCAATGAACAATTTTTTTTGGACAAAAGATGCACAAGAATAAGGTATCTGAGCCTCAATTGAGGTGCGATTTGTCATGCCAATTCAATATTACGGGCAATTGGCTTGCAAAGCCCCCAAAATGCCCTTCCATGCCCTATTCACGTTATTGACTTTATCCCCGTTTTTTTTGCATATTTGTGTCCTGAAAATTTTTGCAACTTAAACCCCGTTTATCCTGTTTAAACGATTGAAACATCCCTTGACATGTCCGAAAATATTGTGGAGTACATTTCTGTATTCCTATCGAGTTCTTTTAAGTTTGTGTTTGGCCCATTGCAGGGCAAAGCCTACGGCTTGCCCTGGCTACTAACTGCCGGGTTGACCGCGGCAGGCATGATGTTGAGCGTAGTGTTGTTCACCTACTTCGGACAGTACCTCAAACAGCGCTTTTTCAAAACCAAAAAAATATTCACGCCTGCCAACCGACGCAAAGTGACCTTGTGGCGGCGGTACGGAATCATCGGCGTAGCCTTGTTTACCCCCCTGTTGTTGACGCCGATTGGTGGTACCCTCGTCGCCAATGCTTTTGGTGAAAAAAAGGAAAAAATCTTTTTCTGGATGTCCATCTTTGCTACAATCTGGGGAATTCTAGTAACTTTGATGGTCTACGAGGCCGGCGATTTGTTGCAAGGCCTTCTTCACAACCCCAAACCATAATTTTTAAAAAAATATACTCACGCCAAACTTTCTCACGATTATTAAACTTGTTTACGCGCTAACAACAACTGCCCCACAGTGCCAGTCACTTTATGGGAATTCACACGCATTGTATCCTTGTTCACACATAAAACCTACGGATTCATGAAATTTGAAACTTTGCAATTGCACGCTGGTCAAGAAGTAGACCCAACTACTCGTTCACGTGCAGTACCCATCTATCAGACCTCTTCCTACACGTTTAAAGATTCTGAGCATGGTGCCAACTTATTCGGTTTACGGGAGTTCGGCAACATTTATACCCGGATCATGAACCCCACTTCGGATGTGTTCGAGAAGCGGGTGGCGGCACTCGAAGGGGGTGCAATGGGCTTGGCGGTGGCTTCCGGCCATGCTGCCCAATTCATCGCCTTGAACAACATCTTGCAGACTGGCGACAACTTTGTAACCTCTTCCAACTTGTATGGCGGATCACACAACCAGTTCAAAGTTTCCTTCAAACGCCTGGGCGTTGAAGCGCGTTTTGCGGCCGGGGAAAGTATAGCGGATTATGAAAAATTGATCGACGGCAATACCAAAGCTTTGTACTGCGAAACGATTGGGAATCCCAGCTACAATATCCCCGATTTTGAAGGTTTGAGCGCTTTGGCCAAAAAGCATGACCTGCCTTTGATTGTCGACAATACGTTTGGGGCCTGTGGCTACCTTTGCCGCCCGATCGAATGGGGTGCAGCAGTGGTAGTAGAATCGGCCACCAAGTGGATCGGCGGCCACGGTACCAGCATTGGCGGCGTCATTGTGGATGCAGGCAATTACAACTGGGGCAATGGCAAGTTCCCACAATTCACGGAGCCATCCGAAGGCTACCACGGGTTGGTATTCTGGGATGTTTTTGGCGATAAAGGGCCTTTTGGCAACATCGCTTTTGCCATTCGTTGCCGGGTAGAAGGTTTGCGCGACTGGGGTCCGGCCCTGAGTCCATTCAACTCCTTTCTGTTTTTGCAAGGTTTGGAAACCCTTTCCTTGCGCGTTGACCGCACTTGCGAAAATGCGCAGGCTCTGGCCGAATGGCTGGAAGCGCATCCACAAGTGGAAAAAGTATGGTACCCAGGTTTGAAGAGCCACGAAAGCCACGATCGGGCCAAAAAATACCTCAAGAATGGTTTTGGTGGGGTATTGAGCTTCACGCTGAAAGGTGGAAAGGAAAAAGCCACCACATTTGTGAATAGCCTGACCCTGACCAGCCACCTGGCCAACGTGGGCGATTCCAAAACCCTGATCATCCAGCCTTCTGCAACAACGCACTCCCAATTGGATGAGGCGGAGCAGGCAGCGGCAGGAGTATTGCCGAATTTGCTGCGCATTTCATTGGGCATTGAGCACATTGATGACATCAAGGCGGATTTGGAGCAGGGGTTTGCTTCGATTTAATACATTGGTAAACAATATTTTAAAAGCCTTTTGGTAGTTTATTTACCAAAAGGCTTTTTTCTTTACATTTTCATAACCTTGTGTATCCGATAATTAACAAATTTAATATTATTTTTGCCATCTAAGGACTACTAATCAAATTATAACTCCATGAAGTTGATCTACGCCTCAGCCCTATTCTACTTTGTAATATTCTGCTGCTTGCCTATCTGGTCTTTTGCCCAAACAATACCTCGGCACTGCGCCTTTGAACCAGACCCTCGCCAGCTCGAAATCATGAAAGGATACCAGGAGGCGATTGAACGTTTTGGACAACATGCCCGCCCCGAATTGCGCGCACCAATCCGGGTCCCCGTGCGCTTGGTGGTTTTTTCCAGTCGAACCACTAGCCCCAGCCTCACCCAAGCCGATTTTGACCGGGCACTGCTCGCACTCAATAGAACTTTTCAAGCAGTCAATGTGGAGTTTTTTGCCTGTGAAAACTTACGGCGGGTCATTTCCTCCCGCTACGCTGATTTTGACAGCGATCTGGACGAAGACAACGTGTGGAACACCTATGGCCGCTCTGGAATCATCAATATTTTTTGCTTTGAAGACATTGATTTTGGCAGCACCTTGGGGTACACCTACCTCCCCTCGCGGAATGGGCCTGAGGCATTGTTCCTCCTCCAGGAAGAACTACTTACCTCTACCTTTCCGCACGAAATGGGGCATTACTACGGCTTGTACCATACCCACGGCAAATCCAATTGTGGCACCACCGATGAATTGGTCAATGATCCCAATTGCGCCCGCACCGGGGATGACGTATGTGACACGCCCGCTGACCCCAATTTGCTCGGCTTGTTTTGTAGTGAAAGCCTCGTCGATTCCGCCACCTGTATGTACATCGGTACGGAAGTGGATCGTATAGGCAACCCTTTTCAGCCCGACCCCAGCAACATCATGGCGTATACCTGGGAGCATTGCACCACGCGGTTTACGCCAGGACAATACGAGCGCATGCGCTTTTTTGCTGAAAATGTACGGCTGTACGCGGAGGATTGTTCGGGACGAAAAATATGTCCAATTCCTCAAGTAGCGGCAAGCCAACTCAGCCCCGGATCGATGCAGTTTGACTGGACTGCTGGAAGTGCCTCCGTTTTTCAGGCGCGTTATCGCCTCGGGGAAGATACCACCTGGATTCCCCTTAAAGCCATTTATGGCAACAAGTGGCTGGCTTACGACCTTGGGCCCTGTACCCGGATCGAATTTCAGATCAGGGCCCAATGCGAGTCAGCGTACACGAACTGGTCGGCCTCTACCCTAGCGTTTACCAAGGGTTGTGCCAACAACGATGG
>JAIXOO010000043.1 GCA_027486765.1 Saprospiraceae bacterium | reverse complement strand
TTACCTTTGCCATCAGCATAGGAACCGATCCGAAAAGTAGCATTTTATTACCTGATTCCACCCTAGGTGGTTAAAAAATCGTCATGAATACACTTGCCAAAAAGTATCAGCCAGGGCCTATGCAGCCGTCGGCTCCACGCGACCCCAGGAGGGCGCTGTTGTTTTTTGTGGGATGCTGTTGTATCTTGGGATTGTTTGTGCGATGGAGCGGAGGCGATTTTCTGGAGCGGGATGAAAGCGGGGAATTCCGCTTGTCGGAGTCGCGCCAAACGCAGATGGAGCAGCGCCTGGAGCGCTTGCGGAGTTGTGAGCAATACGTGCTGATTGCCAAAACGAGTGCCAATTACCCTTGTTACCATTGTGGAAAAGACACGAGCATTTTTTTGTTTGCGGGTGAAGTCTGGAAGTATGGCATCACCATTCAGGGGGCAAAAGGAAGGTACCGCAGCTGGGTCACAACAATGGGCTTGCGGTACCGGGTTCAGTACCGGGGTTCGGTACAGGCCTGTTTGCGCCAGGAGACTTTAAAAATATACCAATATGCTTTGTTGCCGGAAAACCTCAAACGGGCAGTGCCGCTGATGCGGCCGCCGGGCAACAAAGTAGACTTATAAACCCACGTATCATGTACGCAGCTTTCATCATCTCCAGTATTGTGGAGGACAACCCCATTGGCGACAAAATTGATGCACACAATGTGCCCTGGTTGGAGCAATTGCTCAATGCGCAGCTCCAATTGTCCAAGTATGGAACGGGCCTGACGGGCATTGCGGTGGTGTTCATCGGAACCGGGCCTCAGGATTTGATCCATCAGGAAGAAACCACTTTTGACACAGACAAAAAAGAGCTGTACATCCAGCTGCGCCTGCCTTATGCCGTGTTGGAACAGGCGACCGAGCAGGAGCTGTTGGGCCTGATGGCGCGGCAGTACTTGCAGGCCTTGCGCGGTGAGGGGGCGTTGGAGCAGGTGGTGGATTTTGATGGGGAGGGCTTGGTGCGGGATGTGGAAAGGGTATTGGGGGGAGTGATGAATGATGAGTGATGAGTGATGAGTGATGAATTGTCGAGTTGGGTTTGGGGCTTAGGGCCAATGTCGTTGACTTAAGATTTTTGCATTGAATTTAGTAGCGTGCATTTGCCTCAGAACCCCCAGCCCCTAAAGGCAGGGGCGATTGGTTCTGGCCTCAACCCCGAAGGGGTGACATGATTATAGCAAAATAACCGGTGTTTATTCCATGAAGAGAAACCCCGAAGGGGTGGTATTATAATAAAACTGCGAGGGTGTGATCAAATCATGTCACCCCTTCGGGGTTTTAATACAACTACATGCCATTTTTGCTATAATCATGTCACCCCTTCAGGGTTGAAAAGAGTACTCCATTTAGAACCAATCGCCCCTGCATTCTAGGGCGCTTTCAGTGTCGTAAGTTATAAAATTTCTTATTTTATTGAATTATTTGCTTTAGCTACAGTTGACAATCCAGAAACTACCTTCTGGCGGTGGCGCAAACATGTTTTTGAAACTGCATGGCATTTAATTTAACGTGAGCTTGGGGATTTTTAAACCATTTTCATCGTGCCGCCGCTAGCGCGGCTTAAATCAGGGGGGTGATCACTATGCTATAAACCGGGCCACCGCTAACGCGGTTAAAGGATTACGTACAATACAAAGTTATCGTTAAATGTTAACCGCGTTAGCGGTGGCCCGGTTTATAGCAAATATGCCCAAGATTGATTTTGAACCACGTTAGTGGTGGCAAGATTGGGACAGTCTAAAGAAAAAATCCCTGAACTCACGTTAATTTATGAGCTGCGCAAAAATAGAGAAGCGACAGGATTGTAAAACGGATTGGAACGGATTGGAATTGGGTAGTGATCAAGACAGGGGATGTGGATGGGTCGTATTGTAGGTAGGGGGAGGGCGACCTGAGAGGTTCAATATTGGATTTTTCTAATGCACAAGGATTTTGGTATACCATTTACGGTTATGGTATTCTTTATCCAATTGTTTTGTGCATCATATTCAAAATCAACTTTTTGCTCCTCAACAAGTACCCCATTTTTGAGTTTTTGATGCCTGATTTTATAACCCTGTTCATCATACTCCCATCTTTCTTCGAAGTCATCATGCAGGAAGTGATATTTTTTATAGACCAGTTGCTTCTTTTCGAATTGCTGAATCAAAGGAGTAGCATTTTGCTTTCCTTGGTAGCTGGTTTCTTCTTTCACAATATTTCCATTTTCGTCCAGTTCATAATAATGCTCGGAACTCGGGTAGGATTTATATATGCACCTATTCATTTGATCATAATTATAGCTTATTGTCATAGATAGTTTCCCGTTTTCATCAAAACTTTCAGCCTTCACCAACAAGCCATTTTTGTAACTGTAATTGATCGTTTCATCCAGCGAAATGGGAGTAAGCTCTGCATAATCTTGGCCAACAACTATTGCCGTTTCATAGATTTCCTTGCTGATCAATGTGTCATTTTGGTAAAAAAACTTGGTTACATGATCTAGCTTTCCAGAAGACTTGAATATCTTTATTTCTAGTAGTTGCCCATCCAGGGTATAACTACACAGATGATTTTCCCAAAACTCTCCTCGTGCGGAATACCTGGTTTTTAAGGTTAATCTATGAGCATCGTCATACTCGAAGGTATTTTTTTCTCCATTATCAGGAACAATGAGCCAGGAATGTTCTGTAGCAAATCCTGCTGAATCAAATTGCCATTTTGAAAACCCACCATAAACCAATGAATCATTTTTGAAGATAAAATTTTCATTGTGTACTTCCTTCGCATGGGTTTTTAATAGGTCTCTACAGGTAATTGTTTTAGGAAGATGATGCCCTTTAAAAATGATTTCAGTATGATGAAGTTGAGCCTTCAAGACTGTTGCAAAAACTAGGTGCAGTGCCGTCATCAACGCTGTAAACAAAAGGATATGAAACCTGTGGCTATTCATATGTATTCAGTTCTCAAATTGGGTGATGGGACAGAATTTGAGTCCGAAGCCAACCGCGGCAGCGGTTGAATCTTGAATAGCCGCGGTCGTCCGCGGACCTGGCCGTTTTGCGCCGTGCCACAACCGCGACAGCGGTTGAATTTACCGTATTGTTCAACCGCTACCGCGGTTGTGGCACATTACCCTGCCCATTTTACCGCGGACGACCGCGGCTATTCAAGATTGAATCACTCCGTGATTCTACGTGCTAGAAATTAAAATGCGGGATGACTGATCCTACTTCCCCGCATACACCGCAGCGCCTACAATCCCGGCACTGTTCAACAACTTCGCGGGTTTCACCGGGGTATTCACTTTGAGCAGGTGCCCAAAATCTTTGAATTCCTTGCTCACGCCGCCGCCCAGGATAAACAGGTCGGGGGTCAGCAGGCGTTCCAGGTGGCGCAGGTACTCGCTGAAGCGGCTCGCCCAGTCTTTCCAGCTCAGGTTTTCCTCTTCGCGGATGCGGTTGGAGCAGTAGTGCTCGGCGATGCGACCATGTAGGTAGAGGTGCCCAAATTCGGTGTTGGGCACCAGGGTGCCATCCACAAACTGCGCGGTACCCAGGCCAGTGCCAATGGTGATGAGCAGAACGACCCCTGGCACGTCCTTGCCTTGTCCGAAGGTCAGTTCGGCCAAACCCGCAGCGTCGGCATCATTCAGGGCTTTGACGGGATTGCCGCAGGCGGCGCTGAATTCTTCTTCAATGTTGTGTCCGATCCAACTTTTGTCAATGTTGGCCGCCGATTTGGCCACGCCATGTTGAACAATTGCCGGGAACCCACAACCAATAGGGCCGCTGTAGCCAATTTTTTTGATCAAACCGGCAAAAGCTTCGGCAATCACGCTGGGGTTGGCCGGGGCGGGAGTGTCCACCCGAATGCGACTGCCGACGAGCGCACCCGTTTGAACATCGACCAATGAGCCTTTGATGCCAGAGCCACCTACGTCGACTCCAAGGATGTGTTGAGACATGTTCCTTTAGGTTATTTAATGACTTTAACTTTCATTTTAACGTCCTTCGCGGGACGGTCGCCGGGGGTAGTCGTCTGGGCGGCAATTTTGTCGATCACCTCCAAGCCTTGAATCACCTGGCCAAAAACGGTGTATTCGCGATCCAGCATCGGGGTGCCACCACTTTTTAGATACGCATCGCGTTGGGCCTTGCTGTAGCGGAAATTGCGGGCACCTTCCATCTGGTTGAGTTGGGCGTCCGTCACCGGGCTGCCGTGTACGATGTAAAACTGGGAGCCAGAGGAACGTTTTTGCGGATTGTTGGTGCGCGCCGCGGCCAGGGCCCCTTTGACGTGCACCAGGGAGTCCACAAATTCGGCATCGATGGTGTACCCGGGGTCACCCATGCCCAGTGCCTGACCGGGTTTGGCATTTTTGGAGTTGGGATCCCCGCCCTGAATCATAAAGCCACTGATGACCCGGTGAAAGAGGGTGCCATCGAAGTAGCCTTGTTCGCCCAGTTTGAGGAAGTTGTCGCGGTGTTTGGGCGTGCCGTCCGACAAACGAACCAACATATTGCCAAAATCGGTTTCGATCATGGCCAAACAGTATTTTGGGGCTTTGATCGAAACTTTGTCTTCGTAGGTTTTGCTTTTGCTCCCGGATTTGGCGGTCAGTTTGACGGCGTAGGTTCCCGAGGCCAGGAACGCATGCACCGGAGAAGCTTCATCGGAAGTATTGCCATCGCCAAAATCCCAGTGGTAGGTCTCGGCAGGTTTGGCCGTGGTATTCGTGAAGGTGACGGGCGAAGGGGCTTCGGTGGCACCAGAATACATAAAGGAGGGTTTGAGGCTCGCACAGGAGCTCAGGGCTGCGAGTAGCAGCAGGATGAGGTAATGATTTAAGTTCGATTTCATAGGTATAATTTGGTTGAGGGAGGTTGAGAAGGTTGAGGAAGGTTGAGGCTACCGCGAGCGACTTAGACAAGGACATTGTCAAAATCGCTCGCGGTAGCCTCAACCTTCCTCAACTTCCCTCAACCTCCCTCAACTATTCATTCCAATCCTCCATTCTCCACTTCCAATTCCCGGAAATACTGGATCACTTTAGACTTGAGGTATTCTTCTTGTGCTTCTACCCCACGGGTTTCGAGGGGCATGATCAGTTCGTAATGCGGCCAGCCATCGGCATCCCGCCCTACAAAACCGTAATAGCCGTCATAGGTCAACAGGCGACAGACGGCGATGTGCATCAAATCCTGTTTTTCTTCCTTGGTGTATACTTTTTTCCAGCGGCCCTGCTCCTGGATGCCAATGAGGAACAACACCGCATTGAGATCGGGCAAGGCATCTTTACCAAAAGTTTTTTGGACCAGGTTTCGGACCCGGAGCCACTCAAAATCCGTTTCCCAATTGCTCATGATCATTTTTTTCAGCGGCGCAAAGGTACGTTTTTTTACTCACTCTTCACGTACTACTGTTGGAATTTGACGGGCTCTCAATGCAGGAGGAATGGAAGCAAGCCCGCCGATGGTCAGCACGGTGATGCAGACGACCACAAAATCGATAAAACGAATGCTCACCGGATAGGCATCTACGGCAAAGGTGCCCGGCATGGCGACGAGGCCAAATTGTTTTTGCAAAAAATAAATCGACAAGGCGAGTGCAAAACCCAGCACAACCCCCAGTACGGTGAGCAAGAGGCCTTCGGCCAGGAAAATATTGCGGATGGTGTTGTCGCGCGCACCCATGGATTTGAGGATGGCGATGTCTTTCTTTTTTTCCAGTACAATCATCCACAGTGCACCAATCATGTTGAAGGCCACCATCAGCAGCATCAGGCTGACAATGGCAAAACTCATCCATTTTTCCAGGAGCATGAGTTTCATAAAAGCCTCTTGTTGTTGGTAACGGTCTTTGACCACAAACTCGGGGCCCAGCAATTTGGAGATAGCTTTGACTACTTGCCGGGAATTGACATCGGGCTTGATCTTGATTTCCAGGGCGCTGATGGCGTCGGGCATGTTGAGCAGGGCGCGGGCAAAATCCAGGGTCGTGAGCACGTATTGGCCATTGTGCTCCTGTTGGACCGCAAAAGTACCCGCGGGGTAAGTGATGTCGCGGCGAAATTGCTGATCCAGCGCCCCGGCTTCCTTGCGTTTGGGCATGTAGACGACGAGGGGCGAAATAAAATCATCGATGTTGATGGCCAATTGGTTGCGCATTTCCATGCTGATTACCGCCATGTCTACCTCCCCGTTGCGGAGTTGGTAGGAGCCTTCACGTACGGTGGAATCCAGCTGGGTAACTTTGACAAAATTATCGTCCACGCCCTTGAGGTTGCCAAAATCCTGCTTGCCGTCGTATTCAAAAAAGGCGACTTCTTCCAGGGTTTGGGAGACAAAGGCCACGCCGGGAATTTTTTCCAGTTTTTTGTACAACTCGCCTTGAATCGTAAAGGTTTTGCCCTGCGCGGGAGTGATCTTGATGTCGGGGTTAAAACTGCTGTACAAGGAATTGATGACTTCTTCAAAACCATTGAACACCGAAAGGATCAGGATCAGGGCTGCGGTACCTACGGCCAACCCAAACACTGCAATCCCCGTGATGAGGTTGATGATGTTGGTAGATTTTTTGGCAAAAAGATAGCGCCGGGCTACCCGCCAAATCAATCCCTGGTTGTGCAATCGAAAAGAAAAAGGCATGTGCAGTACAATTGTGAGGCAAAGTTACAAAGTGCCTGGATACTTATGACTTTATACAAGAATTAAAAAAAAGCAGGGTTTTGGCAATGTGGGTTTGCCAATACTCCCAGGAATGCCCTCCGGAAAATTCTTCGTATTGGTGCGGAATTCCCAGCGCCGTCAAATCCTGATGCAGCCTCCGATTGTACTCGATGAGGAGGTCTTCCGATCCGCAGTCAAAACGAAAGGCAGGCAGTTGCGCCCGGTTTTTTTGCAGCCAATCTACCACTCCATCCTGCTCCAGCGCGGCGGCTTGCAGGGCCGGAAAATCGGCCACAAACAATTGGAGTTGCTCAAAATGGGTGATCGAAGACAGCCCCGAAAAAGCCCGGAAAAGCCCGGGATATTTAGCTCCCAGCCGCAAGGCCCCATAGCCCCCCATCGACAGCCCACTGATGAACAGCGGCGAATCCACAGTGAGCTGCGGGAATTGCTCGCGCAGCACCTGCACCACATCCTCAACAATCCAGGTTTCGTAATTCTCATGCTGGTGCGGCACATAAGCGCTGCCATCGCCAAACAAGCCATCGGAGGGCATGGCCAGGATCATGGGCGCGATCTCGCCGCAGTCGATCAGTTGCTGGGCGGTTTCATGGACCTGCCCCTGAGCGGTCCAGGCCCAGTGGCTGCCGTACACACCGTGCAAGAGGATGACCAGGGGGAGGCCGGGTTCCAGGGCTACGCCACGCGGCACAAATACAGAAATGTCGGCGCGTTTTTGCAGGGCCTTACTTTTGACGGTGATCCAGTGGAGGCCGACTAGTTCGGCGGTTCGGGTGGTGAAAAATTGGGTTTCCATGTAAGGAGTTTTGAGGGTTTCTAAGTTCCAGGGTTCCTAAGGGGCGATAAAAAAATAAGTAACGTGAGTTTTGAATTAAAACTGCCTGGAGGGCAGTTATCTTGGTAGAAATAATGGAATGTTTATGGTTCCTAGCTGCCCGGGGGGCAGCTATCTTTGACAGAATCTTATAGATAGCTGCCCCCCGGGCAGCCGCAACAATATCCCGATTACCTTTTATCTACCAAGATAGCTGCCCTCCAGGCAGCAAAACACCTCGTCTGGGATTTATCGAATTGATTTTCAATTCCATTAATTCAAAACCCACGTTAAGCAATCATTTTGCCCCACTACTAAGTTCCAAAGTTTGTCGCTTGAATATAACTTTTTGGCGCTTCGCCTTAATAAAACTTAGAGTTGGTCGACAACCCCGGAACCCTGGAACCCTTTAAAAAACAAGCACCCCTTTCGCGTTCTTTCCCGCGTGCATGTCTGCGAAGGCCTGCGCGAGGTCGGCAAGCGGATAAGTCCGGGTGACCATTTCATCCAGCAGGAGGACGCCCCGGGCGTACAATTTTTGCAGGATGAGGAAATCCAGTTGCGGATTACACTTGCCGTACAGGGGATTGATGTACATTTTGTCCCATTCAAACAAGTTCATGTCGATGTTGATCTCCTGCTCGATTCCGCTCACCTGTACCGCCATGCCGGCATTGCGCACCATGGCGAGGGGCGCTGCACCCAGTTCGGGGATGGCGGTGCATTCAAAAGCATAATCGGCGCCGCGGCCTTCGGTCATGGTTCTGACCGTTTGGGCAGCTTGCAACAAGCCCGTATCGGCTTTATCGGCCAGGAGGAGATGGGTGGCACCGTAGGTTTTGGCCATTTCCAGGCGTTCGGGATTCACATCGATGGCGATGATTTTACCTGCTCCGGCGATGCGGGCGCCCTGGATCACATTGAGCCCTACGCCGCCAGTACCTAGCACGACTACCGAAGTTCCCGGTTTGACTTTCGCTGCATTGATCACGGAGCCGTACCCCGTCATCACCCCACAGCCCACAATGGCGGCGGAGGAAAAGGGCATCGGTACCTGGACTTTGACACAGGCGGCCTCGCGTACCAACGCAAACTCGGCCATGGTGCCCAGGCTGAAGGCTCGTTCGATGGCTTGGCCCTGGTAGGTGGTGGAGCTGAAAGTAGCATGCCCACCGCTAATTTTATTGCCTGCGGTTACCGCCGAGTTGCGTTCGCAGAGGTGTTGATTGCCCTCCAGGCACTGGAAACACTTGTAGCAGGGAATGGCCCAGTTGAGCATCACGGGATCGCCAACCTGCAGGGTACTTACCTCCGGCCCACAAGCCGCTACAATGCCTGCGCCTTCGTGGCCCATCACGAGGGCTTTGCCCCAGGATTGGGAATCCCAATCGGTATGGCAAATCCCGGCGGCTTTGATTTCGATCAGGACTTCGTCGCCTTGGGGAGCTTCAATCTGGATTGCATCAATGACAAAATGGCCTTTGCCATCGGCAATAGCGGCTTGGCACCGCATCAGATCAGGGGGTTGAGGGGCGAATCAATGAGGCTGCCCACAGGTTTGGACATCAACCAACGTTGGTGGTCTGCTTCCTGGTGTTTGTTTTTGGGTTGTGACACCTTACAGCCATCAGCCAGGAAAATGACGGTCATCACTTCGCGCATGGTCGCCGAGTTGTTGCCCGGTGCCGAGTGCAGGGTCCAGCCAGCGTGGAAGGTGGCGTCGCCGGCTTTCATGGTCGCGGGTTGGGAGATGGGGTAGCCCTTTTCTTTCACCAGGTTGCCGAGCAATGCTTCCGAATCATCGGAGATGGCCAGGTTGCCGAGGAAACCCAACTCCTGAGAACCCGAAGCGAAGGTGAGCATGCCCATTTCCACGGTAATGTCCACCAGGGGCATCCACATGGTGACGGTATTATTGGTATCGATGGGCCAGTAATATTGATCCTGGTGCCAGGGGGTATGGCCGCCCGATGGTTCTTTAAACAGGGCTTGGTCGTGGTACAAACGCACCCTTTCTACGCCCATCAATGCGGCGGCGATGTGGGCAAAACGTTTGGCCAGGGTGTAGTGGCGCACTGCTTCGTCCACCTCCCAGAGGTTCATGATTTGCAAAAAGGCTTTGCCGTAGGTGTCGCGCTCTTCCATTTTGCGCTTTTCGGTATTGAAACGATCGGCAGCGTCGACAATGACTTCGCGGTAAACGGCCATTTCTTCCTCAGAAAGGATGTTGCGCAGCAGGATATGGCCATTTTTTTGGTAGTCGGCTTGTTGCTGGGCGGAGATGGCATAAGTTGAGTCCAACTTGGGCAGGGTACTGACTTGCGACATGTGGGTTGATTTTGGAAATGAAGATAATGAAATTTATTTTTTTTGCCGTTGCCAAAATCGCTTCGCATTCGTTTTTTGGCAATTCCTACTATCTTTCCCCATTAAATACCACTCACCATGCTCATCAGAGGAGTTGCACTACTCGCCGCCTGCTACATCACCGGACAACTGATCGGAGAAACCCTGGGGCGCTTGCTCCAAATCAACGCCAATGTGGGCGGGGTAGGTTTCGCCATGCTTTTGCTCATTTTATCCCAAAACTGGCTGGAACAACGTGGGCGTTTTCACCTGGAAATGCAGGAAGGCGTGGTGTTTTGGAGCAAAATGTACCTGCCGGTCATCGTGGCCATGTCGGCTACCCAGAATGCCAAACTCGCCTTGTCGAGTGGATTGGTGGCGCTCCTGGCCGGGATAGTGCCCGTGGTCGTTTGCCTCGCCACCATGCCTTTGATCTCCAAACTCAATCCCAAATCTGAATAAACGATGGATTACATTACCACAGTTTTGGTCAAAAATGGCCTCATCGTAGCCTTTTTGGTGACGGGATTGCTGATGATTGCAGCAGAGTATTTGTCCAAAATTTTGACGAATAAAAAAATCCCTGGCTCGGCGATTGCCATTTTTAGTGGGCTGGTACTGGCCTATTTTGCCGGGTTGGCGACGGGCGGCAGCAAGGGCATTGCCGACATCAAGGTGTTGTCGGGTTTTGAATTGATGGGTGGGGCGATGTTCCGCGATTTTACCATTGTTTCCACCGCGATGGGAGTCAGTTTTGGCATCATCAAAAAAACGGGTTTGGCCGGGGTGGTTTCGCTCCTGGTGGGGGTGGTTTTGTCCTTTTTTGCCGGAGCAGTGATTGCCATTGCGATGGGGTATCAGGATGCGGCGAGCATCACGACCATTGGCGCGGGTGCCTGCACTTTTGTGGTGGGTCCGGTGACGGGTACGGCAGTTGGCGCGGGTTCGGATGTGGTGGCGATCAGCATCGCAGCCGGAGTGGTCAAGTCCATTTTGGTGACGATTGGAACCCCTTTGATGGCCCGCTTCATTGGTTTGAATACGCCCCAGGCAGCGATGATTTACGGTGGATTGATGGGTACCACGAGTGGGGTGGCCGCAGGGCTGGCTGCTACCGACCCAAAACTGGTGCCTTACGGGGCGATGACGGCGACGTTTTATACGGGGTTGGGCTGTTTGTTGTGCCCTTCGGCGTTGTTTTTGCTTGTTCGAATGTTCTATTAAAGTGATCACAAGAAAAACCACCTTGGCTGGTACAAGTCTGATGAAGTTTTTTGAAAAAACCGTTCTTTAGGCCCTGTCGATTGAATTGCCTCCAGCTTTAGCTGGTGGATCAATGGCCAGAACTTGAATGGGCTTTAGCCCAAAACTCAATTTTGCAAATGGGGCTAAAGCCCAAAAACTAGAGTTCACTGCTTATCCACCAGCTAAAGCTGGAGGCAATTCATGCGCTTCGAGCCTAGGATTTGAGAACGGTTATTTCAAAAAACTTCATAAGACTTGTACCAGCGCCAGCACTAAAAATTAGAATCATTCGCCCCTGCCTTGTTGTTCCCATTTAGGATCAAAAAATGATCAGCTTCGCAACACCTCTCTCAGCCTTTCCGCCTTCAACAAACACTCCGCATATTCCTCCTCGGGATCGGAGTCAAACACAATCGCGCCACCCACCTGCAAGGACAAGTACCCACTTTCCTGCTGGTACAACAAACTGCGGATGACCACATTAAAATCAAAATCGCCATTCGGCGCAAAATAACCGATCGCTCCGGAGTACAGCCCCCGGCGGCTCCGTTCCAATTGCTCGATCAATTGCATGCTGCGCAGCTTGGGCGCGCCCGTCATGGAACCCATCGGGAAAGCCCTTTTGATGGCTTCAATGGCTGAAACTTCGGCGGACAAAGTACCCGTCACCGTCGAAATCATCTGGTGTACGGTGTTGAAGCTATAAATGCCAAAAAGCTCCTCCACGTTCACTGTACCCGGCTGGCAACTGCGGGCCAGGTCATTGCGCACGAGGTCTACGATCATCACGTTTTCGGAGCGATTTTTGGGACTGAGGAACAATTCGGTTTTGAGCGCAGCATCTTCTGCCTCGGTTTGGCCCCTGCGGATGGTGCCTTTGATGGGTTGGGAAATCAGTTTTTGCCCCCGTTTGGCCAAAAAGCGCTCCGGGCTGGCGCAGAGGGCAAAATGCGCTTGCCAGCGAAAAAAAGCAGCGAAGGGTGTCTGCGTTTTGAGCCGTAGGTGTTGGAACAGGGCAAAAGGATCTACATCGCAGTCGGGATGATAAAACTCCTGGCAGAAGTTCATTTCATAAATGTTCCCCCGGCCAATTTCCTGGCGAATTTGTGCTACGGTGTGCAGGTAATCTTCTCGCTGGATGCGGGGCTGGAGCTCGATTTTTCTGGCTGTTTTGGCGACTTGGGCTTTGGTTTGTAGAATCTCCTGGTAAAGGGCTTCAGGGGCCCGGGTCGCTGAAGCGATCGTCAGCACCTGATCCTGCACAGAGATGCGGTGTTCGGGTACAAAAAAGCACAAATCTGGCCATTCCAACGGGTCGGGATGGCGGGAATCCAATTGTTCCAACTCGTTCTTCAAGTCATAAGCCAGATACCCAAAGAGGTATTCCTGTGGGTACTGATTTTTGAATTGGGTCAATTGTTCAAAAGCCCCCTCCCCCGCCCGCGCTTGGATGGCATCCAAACAACCTGCTCCAACCAGCAAATCATAAGCCTGATACACATCCTGGGTGTGCCCATTGGAATCGAGGTAGCTGAATTGTTCAAAACGGGCCAACCACTGGATCAGCTTGGTTTTAAAAGCTTCCAGGGCCGCTGGGTCAGCGAGCTTGTTGCGGTATATATGCCAGGTGGGTGCCGATAGGTCTACCATTCAATGTCGGGTGTGTGTTTTTGCTGCAAGGCTAATTAAAGCCCTGCATATACCCTAAACATTTAGAAAGGTTTTTTGTCGTAGGGTCACAAGGGGCGATAAAAAAATAAATGTTCATTTTGCCCCACTACCAAGTCTTTTTTAAAAATCGGCCACCTTGATTTCGACGCGCTCGTCCGCATCACTCAGTTGTTTCGCATTAAGCGGTTGGCCATTGCCGTAGCCACGGACCTTGAAGCGGCTTTTTTTGACCAGTTTATCCACCAAATATTGCTCGATGGTGGTCGCTCGTTGCACCGAAAGATCTTCGGCATCGGCTTTGTCGTAGCGGTAATTGAGGTGTACACTGATTTCAACCACCAGCGTCGGGTTGAGGGTCAGGGTTTCGATCAATTTATCCAGGGTCACGTATCCTGAGCGTTGCAGGTCGCTGCTGCCGGGAGAAAATTTGATGGCTTTGAGGGGCAGGGGCTCTCCTTTGACAAATTTCGGAACCACTGGAGCTGTTACCACGATCGAAGGACTTTGCCCAGATAAGGTATCGGATATTTTATCTTTCCAACCGCTCCGGTTTTGCCCAACTAGAGTATCTGATGATGCGGCAACCTCTTTGACAGAAGCTGACATTCCCTCTTTACAAGTGATTGGAACAATCGCTGAGGCATTGTCCAGGAGAATGTTTCCGTTGTAAGGGAAAAGGTTGGGCGTTTTATAAAAGGCCTCAAAGGTGATGAAGGTATAATTGTCGTCAGGAGCAAAGGTGAAAGTAAAGCGCTTCCAGTCGTAACTGCCGACGAGTTCTGATTCCGCCAGTAATTGCTGGCGATCACATGGATTCTTTCCCCCATAAATACGCAGTTTGGCATTGCGGACATAATTTACTCTTTCATCCGTCGTCCGGCTTTGGCTTAAGTATTGTGGGCTTTTGGCCAGGTAAATACTAAATTCATAACAACTGCCCTGGGCCATCGGCTTGCTGAGGCGCTGACTTACACGTTCCCAGGTTGAGTTGTCTCGTACTACCATGCCCAGATAGGTATCGCCTTCATAAGGCAACATAGTCCACCCCAAATTCCCCACTGGGCTGGATATCCGGCTCGGATTCACCAGGAAACCCACAATCGATCCATTCCCTCGGTGTTTGACTGTGGTTTGGCTGATCCTCAAAAGAAGCATTGCGGAGCACAATCATCCCTTGTTGCCCATACAACACAACACCCGCGAATAGTAGGCAAAGCGTGGCCAATAGTCTGAGTTTAGCTTTTTCCATAACCAGTTGAGTTTTATTTATTTTACAATTCCAAAATCTTTACATCCACCCTTTGATTCTTTGGATCGTTTTTCAGCGCTGAAACCGGCTGTGTTTTACCATAGCCTTTCATCACCAGGCGCCCTTCTACAACCCCTTTGCTGATCAAATAATTCCCGACGGCGGCAGCCCGGCGTTGGGACAAACGGTTGCAAAAATTGTCTTCACACAGGCCGTTGGTGTGGCCACCAATCTCGATGAGTACGGCTGGGTTATTGGTCAAAAATCGGACCAAGTCATCCAATTGTGGGTAAGAAGCCCGATTGATGAGGGTATCGTTGACCGCAAACGTGATGCTCGACATGCGGAAGGTTTGCCCCTTGCTGAGGTCTTCCGTTTTGAGGGTGCTGAAGTTGGGATTGAGCACTACTTTGGCCTCCGCCACGGGTGGCTGAATCGGCGCAGGTGGAGGGGTAGTGGCTACTGGTGCAACAACGCTGTCTTTTTTAGGTGGGGTCACCTTGGCTACTTCCGGTTTTTCCTCACAGTCTTCGGTGATGGGCGTAATGGGCGAGGCATTGTCCAGCAAGAGGTTGCCGTTGTAAGGGAACAAATTCGGCGTTTTGTAAAACGCCTCAAAAGTAATGTGGGTATAATCGCCGGTAGGCTCAAAGCGGAAGTTGTACTCCAGCCAGCGGAAATGTACAATCAGGTTGGTTTCAGCCAACAAGAACTGGCGGTCACAAGCCGAGAAGCCGCCATAGATGCGGAGTTTGGCCGGGGTGCCATAATTGGCTTGTCCCCCTTTGGCTTCACTTTGACCAATGTATTTTTCACTCCGCGCCAGGAAAATTTTGAACTCGTAGCACTTGCCACCTTTCAGTGGTTTGCTCAGTTTTTGGCTGATTTTTTCCCAGGTTTCGTTGTCGCGTACCACCATGGCCATGTAGGTCTTGCCGTGCTGAGCCGGAGTAGTGACGCCAAAATCACCGCTGGGTTGGATATCTGGGGCCAGGGCTGCATCTGCGTTGCAATTCACCCAGCCTTTGGGCAAGTGATTGGCCTGGGGTGCATCTTCAAACGAAGGATTTTGCAGGTAAATCAAGGTGTCTTGTGCAAAAACACCAGCCCCTACTGAGCTGAACAATACGGCTACAGCTAAAAACAACTTGTACATAAGATGATATTTCAAAGCGGAACCAACGAAACTGCTCCAACACTTACAATTCGAGGATTTTTATCTCCACCCTTTGGTTCAAGGGGTCGTTTTTAATGGTCGACAGGGGTTGGGTTTTTCCATAACCTTTCACCTGCAAACGTGTAGCGGTGGTTCCATGTTTGATCAAATAATTGGCCACAACTCTGGCCCGGCGCAAAGATAAACTATTGCAGTAGGAATCATCACATAGCCCGTTGGTATGGCCACCAATTTCGATGACGATATTGTTGTTGGTCTTGAGGAAATTGTTCAGCTTATCCAGGTCCACATATGAACTGCGATTGAGCGTCGTATCATTGACGGTAAAGACAATGGAGCGAATCCGAATGGTTTGGCCTTTGCTGACATTGGTCAAAGTATCCAGGTTTGGATTTTCTACCACTTTGGGTGATTTAGGCACCGTAGTGTTCGTAACCGGAGGCTTAACTGGATCCCTAACCACCACCGGAGGATCTGTATTTTTATTGGTCTCGATCACCGGAGGATTCTTTTTGGGGCCATTGCCTTTACCACCCGAGGTATCTTTCACTGGAGGTGGCGTAATCGTTTTGGTGATTGCAACTGGTGGTTTGTCCTTACAGGGCACCATCGTCAAGGCCGAGGCATTGTCCAGCAAGATATTGCCATTGTAGGGAAACAAATTGGGCGTTTGATAAAATGCCTCAAAGGTGATGTAGGTAAAATCGTCGGTAGGTTCAAATTTGAAATTGAATTGCCGCCAAGTGTAGCCGCCGATCAAGGGCGATTCAGCCAGCAATTGTTGACGACTGCAGGGTGAAAAGCCCCCGTAAATCCGTATTTTGGCGTTGCGCACATAGTTCACCTTTTCGTCGGTTACCCGGCTCTGGCTCAGGTATTGTGGGCTTTTGGCCAAATAAATGCTGAACTCATAACATTTGCCCCCTTCCATGGGGCCAGTCAGGCGTTGGCTGACCCTTTCCCAGGTGGAATTGTCGCGTACGACCAGGCCCAGATAGGTATCGCCATCTTGCGGCAGCATGGTTACCCCAAACTCGCCGCTGGGTTGTACATCTGGTTCTGACTCTCCGGGAAAGCCACAGTCGATCCAGTCTCTCGGCGTTTGGCTGTGACGAGGGGTATCCTCAAAAGACGCGTTTTTGAGTTGAATTTTTTGCTCCTGGGCTTGCGCAAAGTTGCTGGTTCCTCCGAAAACAAGTACCAGGGCCCCAAAAAAGAATAGTCCACTCCTCATATAACAGTATTTTCGGATAGTTTGCCTAATTGGAAAAGGAACGTTGAAAAAGTGCCAAATGGTCTTTTCTCATACCCAAATTATACCATTTGCCTAAAAAAAGAAAGGCTTAGCCGCTGAGAAGAGCTGAAAATTTCAATTTTAACCAAAAATTTCACTCAGACCCTGATCAAAAGCCAAGCCTTTCACTCCTACAAAACTACCGTTTCCGGTCAAATTATTACCTTTTTGCTTTCACTTTTTATTGAAAAGCATTGAGTCCGGTCACATCATGGCCCGTAATCAGCAGGTGAATATCGTGGGTACCCTCATAGGTGAGCACGGTTTCGAGGTTCATCATGTGGCGCATTACCGGGTATTCGTTGGTGATGCCCATGCCACCGTGGATCTGCCGGGCCTCGCGGGCTACTTCCAGGGCCATGTGTACGTTGTTGCGTTTGGCCATAGAGATTTGTGCGGGGGTCGCTTTGCCCTGGTTGGCCAGCGTACCTAGGCGCCAGGCCAGCAGTTGGGCTTTGGTGATCTCGGTGATCATTTCGGCCAACTTTTTCTGCGTCAACTGGAATTGCCCAATGGGCCGGCCAAACTGCATCCGTTCTTTGGAATACCGCAGCGCCGAATCGTAACAATCCATGGCGGCACCAATCACGCCCCAAGCGATGCCATAACGGGCTTTGGACAGGCAGGATAATGGCCCTTTCATGCCTTGTACATTGGGTAGGATGTTGCTTTTGGGCACCCGTACATCTTCAAAAACCAATTCACCGGTAATGGAAGCACGCAGTGACCACTTGCCATGAATTTCGGGAGCGGAAAAACCCTTCATGTCGCGTTCGACAATCACGCCGCGTACTACGCCACCTTCGTCTTTGGCCCAGACCACGGCTACGTCAGCAAGGGGGGAGTTGGTGATCCACATTTTGGCTCCATTGAGGATGTAGGAATCCCCATCTTCTTTGATGTTGGTGACCATGCCATTGGGGTTGGAACCATGATCGGGCTCGGTCAGGCCAAAACAGCCGATGAAGTCGCCATTGCCCAGTTTGGGGAGGTATTTGCGGCGTTGCTCCTCCGAGCCAAAGCGGTAGATCGGGTACATCACCAGCGATCCTTGTACCGAGGCCATGGAGCGGATTCCGGAATCGCCACGTTCCAGCTCCTGCATGATGATGCCATAGGCAATTTCATCCATGCCACCACCGCCGTATTCTTCGGGCAAGCTGGGCCCAAAAGCGCCAATTTCAGCCAGTCCTTTGAACAAATGAGTGGGGCACTGTGCCCGATCTGCATATTCTTCAATGATGGGAGTTACTTCTTGTTTGACCCAGGTACGCACTGCATCGCGGGCCAAGAGGTGGTCTTCGCTGAGCAGCTCGTCAATGTTGTAATAATCGTGCCCCTGAAAGCGATCCTCACGTGCTCGCTTCTGAATTGGCGGTGTGCTCGCCCCATTTTCTAAGGACATACTGTTTGTTTTTTGTGGTTAGGATTGCAATTATTCATTCAATCTACAAAAATACGGATTTATCCTACTCAGTTTTAGTATTTTCGCGCCGTTAAATCCGCTTTTATGACGACGATTGCGCTAGAGGGTATGCAGTTTTTTGCCAATCATGGCTACTATGAAGAAGAACAACTTACTAACACGTATTTCATTGTAGATGTTTACGTGCAAATAGGGGACAAAAGTATGCGTGAGACGACCATGGCCGACGACCTCACCGGCACGGTCAATTACGAGATGATCTACGAGATTTGCAAAATGGAAATGAAAAAGACCACCCGCCTGATCGAGACCCTGGCGCAGCGCATTTACAACCGGCTAAAGATGCAGTTTCCTTTTGCTACTAAAATTGAAGTGAAATTGAGTAAAAAGAATCCCCCCCTGGCCGGCGTGGTGGAGCGGGCTTATGTGCACATTAGTTAGAATGCCTAGATAAATTTCATCAACCTTGATCGTATAACTTTAGGCTGCAGCATAATCAGTGTACTTACGCATGCTGGGTGCATGAAAGGCTAAAACAATATCTGATTTAGGCACTCCCTTTGCTTCAATATCTCCGATGATATCATAATCAGAAGCATTTTGTTGAGCCCAAATTTTTCCGTCCTTAATGTCAAAGTGAAAAACGACCAGGTAAATACGTTCATATTTACGCCACCCCATTGCCAGGACTTGATAATGATCCTTAGTTTGGTCAAAAATCGTGATCATTTCTGCATTATCTGCTGAAACTTTACGCTTTTCAACATAGGCATCCAAAACATCCATGATAGTTTGGCGATAAAGATTCAGTTTATCCATTCCACAATGCTTTTGTTTTCTGATTCGTAAACAACTAGTTTTACCTTTTCTTGCTCGATCCTTTTTTTGATGAATCGAGCTTGAAAAAAAGTTCGATATATTTCAATTGGTACTGCCAAATACAAGATTCGCTCAGGTTCAGATTCCTCTAATGCTTCACGATAATCTCCGTATTGCCCCATAGCCATATGAAATTCGGAAATTGGAGATTTAGATAGGAAGCTTTTTATTTCTACAGCTATCTTTAGCCCGTCCTTCTCCGCCCCTATAGCCATTTCAGCGGCTAAGTCAATTTCAAT
The DNA here is from genome assembly GCA_027486765.1 of Saprospiraceae bacterium. Lineage (GTDB taxonomy): Bacteria > Bacteroidota > Bacteroidia > Chitinophagales > Saprospiraceae > Haliscomenobacter. Next base: position 50,475 of record JAIXOO010000043.1, on the reverse strand, counting down.
AGTAGTGATCCCAATAGGTATCGCTAGAGGATCGGCGGTAATAATCCAGCCATCCTTTTCCAAAGCTTCCTTAACATTGTAATGAAATCGATCTCTAGCCATACTCTTTCAAAAATACTTATAATTTACGACAAATTCAAGCGACATCGAATCCTGCAACTTTTTCAAGCAACCATTTCAGCTCTTCCTCGCTAAGTACAGGCGACAACTCCTTTACCACCCGCTCGTGGTAAGCATTCAGCCACTGCACTTCCGCAGCAGTCAACAAATGCTGTTCAATCAAGTTCAGATCAATCGGGAACAGGCTTAGGGTATCAAATCGCAAAAACTCGCCGTATTCACTCTCCACGTGCGGCGTACAAAGGATCAGGTTTTCAATCCGAATGCCGTATTCATTGGCGAGGTAGAAGCCAGGTTCATTCGAACATATGTGGCCGGGCTCCAGGGCAGTTGTGCCTCGGCTGGTCGTAGCATTGCTGGCAAAACCCTGTGGGGGCTCGTGTACACTCAGGAATGCGCCGACGCCGTGTCCGGTGCCGTGGTTGTAATTGAGGGCCTGTTGCCAGAGGGGTTGCCGGGCCAGGGCATCCAGTTGTATGCCGTTGGTACCCCGGGGAAATACCGCACTGCTCAGGGCGATCATCCCTTTTAGTACCAGCGTGAAATGTAAGCGTTGTTGTGCGCTTGGTTCACTCAGGGCAATGGTCCGCGTGATGTCGGTCGTGCCGTCGCGGTACTGTGCCCCACAATCTACCAGCAGCATTCCTTCGGGTTTGATGCGGGCTGATCCCTCTTGGGTGGGGCGGTAGTGAATGATGGCACCATTGCCTTGGTAGCCAATGATGGCCGGAAAACTTTCGCTGACGTAGTCGCTTTGTTCGGCGCGGCAGGCGGCAATTTTTTGAGCAAAATCGTACTCACTCGGGGTCTCCCCTTTGGCCAAGGCAGTTTCCAACCAGCGAAAAGCCTGCAGAAGTGCCACACTGTCTTTGCGCATGGCGCTTTTGAAATGGTAAATTTCTGCGTGATTTTTGATGGCCTTTTGCCGCCGAATCAGGTGTTCGCCCTCTTTGATGCGCACCTTGCTCAGCAGTTGGTACAGGTGCCCGCTACAGGAACCCGCATCGATCAGCATGGTATCGCGGGCGCTCATTTCCGCACAAAACCCATCGATGCCCGTGTACAGCATCAAGCGGACTTTGTCTTGCTGCAATTGGGTATAAATATCCGCAGGCACTTTGGCAGAGTGGATGAACAAGCAGGCATCTTCCAAACCCACGATCAGGTAGGCTACAAAAACTGGCGTGTAGGCCACGTCGCTGCCGCGCAGGTTGAGCAACCAGGCGATGTCTTCGAGGGTACACACCAGGTGTTGGGTGCAGCCTTGCGCTTGCATTTCGGCACGCAGCGCCTGCAATTTGTCGGCACGACTCAGCCCGGTAAAATAGGTATCTTGCTCAAACACGGGGTTGAGGGGCAAGGCCGGGCGAGTCTCCCAGAGTGGCCCCAACAAATCGAGCTGGGTATCAAATTCGATGCCTTTGGTCGCAAAACGTTTTTCGATGTAGCGCTGCTGTTGGATGCTAAAAAGTTTGCCATCGCCAGCCACCACTGCACCCGCAGGCAGGTTGGCCACCAGCCAGTCGATGTGCTCGGGAGCATGGGGCACTTGTTGCTTTTTGAGCACAAAGGGGCCACCGGCCAGCTCCTGCTCAGCCTGAAGAAAGTAACGCCCATCGGTCCAAACCTGCGCCTCAGTAGCCGTAATCACCAGCGTACCTGCCGAACCCGTAAATCCAGACAGCCATTCGCGGAGCTTCCAATATTCGGGCACGTACTCGCTTTGGTGCGGGTCGTTGCTGGGCACAATGTAAGCGGCGATTTCCTGGCGTTGGAGGGCGGTGCGAAGGGCGGCAAGGGCAGTGCGTGGCATAGTGGTGTGTTTTTTTGTGCAAAAGTAGGGCTTGGGGTGGAACCTTTGGGAATTTTTTTCGGCAGCTAATAAGGTATTGTGATCCTTATGAAATATAGAAATTTAATTTTTATTATCTAAATCTCTCTTGTACGATAGTAAGTGAATACGCTAGATTCGCTCATAGCAACCCAATCAAATTCACCATCCGCCCCGTCACACCATTTTCCTTCCGATACGAAAAAAAGTGCGCATTGTGCAGCACCGTGGAGTAGGGCGACACCTCAATTTGAGCATGGGGAACACCCGCAGCCAGCAATTGTGCGCGATTGGCCGCTTTCAAATCCACAAAATATTTTTGCATGGCATCATCCCAGCGCTTGTGCTCAGCGGCAAAATGATCGGCTACGTCTGCGTTTACCTCAAAGGAACATTCGTCAATACAGGTGCCGATGTAGGCGTAGCAGTCGCTGGGATTGCTGCCGTATTCTTCCTGCATTCGGGAGAGGGTCTTGCGCACAATCTCCGCAGCCGTACCCCGCCAGCCCGCGTGAATGGCGGCTACTGCGCGGGTGCGCGGATCAGCAATGAGAATGGGGGTACAATCGGCGATGGTCACCGTCAAAAAAACGTTGGGAACCTGGGTGATCAAGGCGTCGTAGCCATCCGTCCGACCTGGAGCTTCCACTTTGAGCACAGCATCGCCGTGCACCTGGTAGGAACTGGCTACCTGTCCTGGATTCAGACCCAAACTATTGAAAAAAATACGGCGGTTTTCCGCTACTATTGCTGGGTCATCCTCGGTAGAAATCCCTACATTCAGGGCAGCATAAGGCCCTTGGCTAAGCCCACCGTGTCGGGTGCTTTCCGCAGCAATCAGATCAGGAATAGAAGAAAAAATGCTGGGTTGGAGGTAGCAGTTCCCCGCTAGATTCACCATTGGTTCTCGCACTACAATTACTTAGGGACACCTGCTTTTTCAGCAGCTGCACTTACGAATTGCAACAAATCGGCAGAAGGTTCCTGGGTAAGTGTGCGCGCTTTGCTGGCAGCCTGGAACGCCTCTTTGTATTTACCAATGCCGAACAAGGCCCGTCCGTAGTTGTAATACGCAGTTGGTTGCCATGCTGCATTGGAGTCTTCTGCTTTGAAGGTTTTGTTGGTCACCAGTTTGAGCTCAAATTCAGCTTTGGTAAACTCACTGAGTTCAACATGGCACTCCCCCTTCATCCGACGTGCCCGCCAGTGAATCGGTTGGTGTGGAATTGAGGTTCTGATGGCCATGTCCAGGTCAGCAGCAGCAGCAGCGTAGTTCTTCTGGTGCAGATTCACAATGGCACGCCCCATGTAAGCGTCGGGGCTATGTGGATAAATATCGATACTCTTGGTGAAATCGTACATGGCATCACCAACGTTGCCCAATTTGTAGTTGACGTACCCTCTGCGCTCGTAAGCTAACGCGTTGCGGGTGTATTTTTCAATGGCACTGCTCAGTGCGTCTTTGGCTTCACTTTGTTGCCCTTGGGTCAGGAGTTCACGACCACGCAGAAAGGTTTGTACAGCGGATTTGTCGCCTTTGGGTTCAATGAAGGCATGTTCTACCATTGATCCGTTGTCCAGTTTCCATGCACCGATGTTGCCGGCAATGGCATATTGAGCCATGGTATCCAAAAGGTGTACGGTATTGCGCCAGGATTTTTCGGCAGCGTTGTTGGTGATGCTCCGAGGAATGTCGAGCATACTTTTTTCCGAGATAAAAACTTCCTCGGGTTTCAGCAGGATGTCGTTTTTGTAATATGTTTCTGCACGTTGCAAAAACATATTGAGTGCGAGCTCAAATGTTCTGTCGGATCCGAACTCCAGATGACCGGACAGGATGATTTTGAATAACATTTTGCTGAGTTTTGAAAGCCTCTTTAAATATGGTTGCTTACTGTTCAATTGCTTCCCTGAAAAAAATACGTGGCACATACACAATAGGTGATGTACTACCCCAACTGCACAAGCTCAAAATGCGTTAAAGGTGTTTTTGTAAAAATCCAAAATGCGCGCCGTTACTCGATCGCAGTGTTTCAACAAGCGATAGGGTTCACACATTTCAGAAAAACAAAAAGCGATTAAAATCTAGTGGTCTCAAGAAAAAATCCCGCTGGTAGCCTTAGGATGGCTACACTTCAACTGCACAATAGAAAAGACGCTGAGTAATTTCAGCGACGTGAGGATAAAGGTCGCGACTTTCAATTAAGAATACAATCTTTTTCTTTTAATTTTTTTAAACTTTATTTAACAATGACAGAAGTATGACGGAGTGAAATTTTGGAAAAACACTGAAAAATGTTGTTAGAAAGGGCGGTAAAATGGATATGGCTATTCTTCATCGGTATTGTGGCTATACACCAAATATAATTCGGAGAAAAAAATTAGCGCAGCATCACCCCCAAATCTTACAACCCTCCGTACAATTCGTACAAATGTCAATTTTATCCCGGCCTTTCATGAGTTGTTGGCGGAATTCCCGATAGGGTTGTTGTTGCCAAACCTCGCGGAGTGATTGCTCCTGGAGATTGCCCATGCGGTATTTGGCGTCTTTGTCAAAACAACAGGGCACTACCACGCCATCCCAGGTGATCACACAGGCATGCCACAATTTCCAACAGTGATTGAGCAATTGGTTTTTGATCCGGTAGCTGCCATCGGCTTGCCGGCGGTAACGGGAGTATTGATCCTGCTTAGGGATAAGCGGATTGCCTTGGGCGTAATCGTAGATTTGGGCCGTTTTTAACCTCACCTCATCTATGCCGATTTCTTCGGCCAATTTGTAAATTTCAGGAATTTGGTGCTCGTTGGGCCGAACCACCAAAAATTGAAAAATCAGGTGGGGCGTTTTCGACTTCAGTTCTTTTTTCCATTTGACCACATTGCGGGCCCCTTGGAGCACCACCTCCAGCTTTCCACTTTTGCGGTACTGTTCATATACATCCTGCGTACTGCCATCCACGGAGATGATCAAGCGATCCAGGCCGGATTCAATGGTCTTGCGGGCATTTTCTTCATTCAAAAAGTGGCCGTTGGTCGACGTGATGGTATAGATGCCGCGCTGGGAGGCATATTGTACCATGTCCAAAAAATCGGGATTGATGTAGGGTTCACCCTGGAAATAGAAGATCAGAAAGGAGAGGTCGCGATGGAGGTCATCGATGGTTTTTCGAAAAAAATCGGAGCGCAAGTTTCCCGTAGGTCGGGAAAAAGACCGTAGGCCGCTGGGGCACTCGGGGCAACGTAAATTACAAGCCGTGGTTGGCTCAATAGAAATGCTGAAAGGGACACCCCATTGAATTGGCTTTTGGAGCAGGCGACTGAGGTAGTAAGAGCCCAGCACCTTCGTCGCATTCCAAATTTTCCGTGGGGTAATTTTGAGCATAAAATGAGTTATTTGATTTCGGGTGTCGGATTGCGGATTTCGGTGGAGCGTTGCGCTTTATATTGGATGATGAACCTTAACCATAAGTTTTTCACACTTGGAATAGAAAAAGACGGAATCTATTCTATTCAAAAATGCAACGCCCCTCCGAAATCCCAAATCCCAAATCCGAAATCCCTCTTATTGGATGCCTAGTTTGGTTTTGATCACAGGGAATAAGTCCTCTGAGTCCTTGGCAAACAAAACGGCGTTGAAGGAGCTGGTGTCAAAAACCAAGGTGTAGCCTTTTTCTTTGGCTGTATCCTCAATTGCTTTGTTGACCCGATCCAAGATTGGTTTCAACAATGCCTCCCGTTTATCCGAGATTTGTTTGCGCACCGCCTCTTCATACGATTGAATGGCGGTTTGCTCAGCTTCCAACTGGGCTTGTTTTTCCTGGAGTTTGACCGGAGAAACGGTGCCGGATTGTTGTTCCTTCAAATAGGCCAAATATCCGTCCTTGAGCTTGGTGCTCATTTCTTCTCCTTTCGCCACCAAGGCCTTTTGGAAATCTTCCAATTGTTTATCTGCGTCTTTAACCGCAGGCATGGCATTCAGCAAATTGCCATAGTTAAGGTGTCCATACTTTTGAGCTGAAACTGAACCGAATACAGCAAGCAATGCTACAAGAGCCAATGTGATTTTTTTCATTTCCTTAGCAGATTTCAAAATTTAAGGTGCAAAGTTAGACGGAGTACGCAACTCTCCCAATTATTAAACGCAGATTCTGTGACAACGTCACAACACTTAAAGAGCAACCTCGGCCTTGGGAGGTTGTATCAGGCGATAATGAAAAATAAAAAACAAAATGTATTTTTTGTTTGACAAAACAAAAAGTTTTTATTTTATTTGCATTGTTGTTTTTGAAACAAGATCTGATTATACAGTTGCCAAAACATAAAACTATGAAAACTTTCAAACTCGATCACCTGACTGTGGTACAATCCAAACTACAACAAACCCATCGCGACTTGCGCCGAGCTGTGAATCGTTATTGGTTTCAAACTGCCCTTTGTTCCATTGCGGTATATGGCTTCAGTTCGCGGGAACTCAGCGTAAACCTACAACTGAACAGTGCTGAACCCATGGTACAGATCCAAAGCCTGAGCCCAGGTTCAACACCTATTGCCCAAAATACCACCAACACCAAAGAGCCATTACATCCTATGAACGTTTCTATGCTCTCTTTTAGCAGCGAGGGTGAGGCAGCTGTGCCTCGCTCCTCGGCTGCTTCTAAACCCGTCGAGAGCCGGCCACCCGGGCGAGGGGCTGCGGCCATCACGCGTGCCAATTCCCTGGGAGAATTGGCCAATACCTTCCAAAATGTAAGTTTTCCAGATCAAGACGAGGTGTTCGAACCCGCCACCAAGCGCCAGGCCAAACGCCAAAAGCAATTGGCCTACGTGCAGCGTTTTGCCGACATTGCCAAAAGTGAGCAAGCAAAATACGGCATTCCAACCAGCATCACCTTGGCCCAGGGTTTGTTGGAAAGTGACGCGGGGGAAAGCCCACTGTCTGCTCAAGCCAACAACCACTTTGGGATCAAGTGCTTCTCGCGAACATGCGGGCGGGGGCACTGCCGCAATTTTACCGATGATTCACACAAGGATTTTTTCAGGGTTTTTCCCTCCGCCTGGGAAAGTTTTCGTTCGCACAGTATGTTGCTGCAAGGAGCGCGGTATCGGGGCTTGAAAAAATTTGGTGCCGCTAATTATACCGATTGGGCACATGGTTTGTCCAAAGCAGGTTATGCTACGGACAAAAAATATGCCCAAAAATTAATCCATTTGATTGAAGATCTGGAACTGTATCAGTACGATTGAGCCAATTCAATTGGATGAATACGAAGAGCTTTACCATTATTTTCTGCGCTAAGGAACGGAAATGAAACAAAGTAAACGAGTTGACTGAGCTATTTTTTGATTTGGCAAGGCGCGAGGAAGGCGCATAGTGTACTACGTAACTGACGAGCAACGCAGCAAAAGCAAAAAAGAGCTAGTCAAGTGGTTACTTTATTTTATTTCCGTTCCTAAGGGGCGAGAGGCGAAAGGTTCGTGTCTTGCCCTTTTTCTTTTTAGATTATTTTTTTCCCAATTCCCTCAACCTTTTCCCTTTTTTCCAGTTTTACATTAAAATACAATGAAAACACAATTTTTCATTGTGAAAAAATTGTAAATCACGCCTGATGATTGCCAAACTGGAAAATGTCAACAAAGTATACCGCGTCGGAGATCAGGAAATCGTAGCGTTGCAGCCGACCACGATGCAGGTGAATGAAGGGGAGTTGTTGCTGATCATCGGCCCTTCAGGATCCGGCAAAACCACGCTGCTTTCTCTGTTGGGCTGTGTACTCTACCCTACCCAAGGACAACTATGGGTAGACGGGCAGGAAATCAACCGCCTGAATGAGAACCAACTGGCCCGGCTACGGCTCAACACCATCGGATTCGTTTTTCAAAGTTTCAACCTACTTGCTCCCCTTTCTGCCGAAGACAATGTCATGATGCCCATGCGCTTACAGGGCGTCAGCAACACTGAAGGCCGCAAGCGTGCATATGCCGCCCTGGAGATGGTCGACATGATGGATCGGCGCAAACAATTGCCCAAGCAACTTTCCGGCGGGCAGCAGCAGCGGGTCGCCATCGCTCGGGCCCTGGTGACCAATCCCAAATTGATCCTTTGTGATGAACCCACCGCCTCGCTGGACAAGGATTCCCTGGATGTGGTCATGCAGGAATTGCGCCATCTCGCGAATGAAGGCAAAGCGGTATGTGTGGTTACGCACGACCCCCGCCTGGAGCAGTACGCGCACCGGATCGTAGCGGTCAACAATGGAATCGTGACCCAGGTACAAAAATTTGATCACTAGCCTAGTTTCAATATCATGAAAACCAAACATCTATTTTTCATCTCCCTATTCGGAGTATTGAGCAGTTGTGGGGATAAAAAAGAAGCGAACTCCGCTGCTGCGGAAAAAGAGCCGCTGACCTCAACTGAAGTCCCCCTCGATTCCACCATGAAGGTCAAAGAAGTGGTGGGCGTTGCCCGCATCGAACCCGAAGGCAAAATCATCAGCATCAATGTAGAAACAGCAGGTTTTGTCAAGGAGGTCTTGTTTGCTGAAAATGCCCGGGTTAAAAAAGGAGATGTATTGGTGGTCCTCGAATCGTCAATTGAAAACGCCCAATTGCATCAGACCCAAAGTCGCATCAAAACCCAGCAGGCCTCCATCACTGCGACCAAAGCCAACCTGGAATCCATCAAAGTAAAACTGGCCAACGCCCAGAATACCTACGAACGCAACCTCAAACTCCTCCAAGGCAATGCTGCTACCCAGCAAAGTGTGGATGATAGCCGCTTTAGTGTAGAAGATTTGCAAAAACAAATCGCTGCGCAGCAAGCAAACATCCAACAACAGGAGGCAAGATTGGAAGAACTGCGGGCCGACATCGGTCTGAGCCAGACTCAATTGGGCAAAAAAAGCCTGCGGGCACCTCTGACGGGTACCTTCCTCTCTTGCGATGTGAAACCAGGAAATTACATTGGTACCGAAACGATCTTGGGCGAATTTGCCAAAGATGGTGCCTATCTGGCCGTTGGTGAAATAGATGAATTGTTTGCGCTCCGGGTCAAAAATGGCAACAAAGCCTACCTCCGTCCACAGGGCGAAAGCAATATTCTGGCACGCGGTACCGTGGTGTTTACCGGAGCATACCTCAAACAGAAGTCGCTGTTTTCCGACCGGGCCGACAACCTGGAAGACCGCCGGGTGCGCGAAGTTCACGTACGCCTTGACGACAACAGCAAAGTGCTCATCGGTAGCCGGGTAGAATGTGTCATTGAATTGGATCAGTAAATGTTGAGCAGGTTGAGGAAGGTTGAGAAGGTTTAGGCTACCGCAGCGACATGGACAAGATCGCGTCAACGTCGCTGCGGTAGCCTCAACCTTCTCAACCTTCTCAACCTTCCTCAACCACAAATAGAAATCATGTTCAAAACTGCGCTTCGTTTTTTGCTTTATGACAAAGCCAAGTCTTTGGGTGCGCTCTTTGGCGTGATCCTTTCGGTTTTTCTGATCGGACAGCAGTGTGGCATTTTTATCTTTCTGACCAACGCCATGTCAGCATTGGTGCGCAACAATCAGCAGTACATCTGGGTGGTCGACGACACCACGAATGACGTCAACTCCCTGGCTACCTTGGACATGCGCAAAGCGCGTGAACTGGCGAGTGTACCGGGGGTAGTTCAGGTCAGCCCGATAGTGCTGGCTGCAGGTGGTGCCCGTTTTGCCAATGGCAAAAATGCCGGGGTCGTGCTCATTGGTGTACAATACCCCGAATGTGCAGGTGGCCCCTGGATGCTCAGCGAAGGTACCACTGCAGACATGCTTAAAGATGGAGCAGTCATTACCGATGTATTCGATCGCGAAGCTTTGGGTAGTGCCAAAATTGGGGACTATTTTGAGATCAATGGCAAGAAAGTCTTCATTGCGGGAAATACCAAAGGGGTGCGTTCCTTTGGCGGGACTTACACTTTTACCTCCATTGAAAGAGCCCGCTACCTTGGCAATATCCCCAACAATCAGGCCAGTGCTTTTTTGTTGCGCTGGGACCCCAAGGTTTCCCGTGAGCAGGTTATTTTTTACATCAACCAAAACCTGAAAGGGGTACGGGCCTGGGCCAGTGAAGATTTTACGCGTGAGACGATTTTGACCGTATTGAGTTCCAGTGGTATCGCGCTGTCTTTTGGTACCTTGATTGTATTTGCACTGATCGTGGGCTTTGTCATCATTGGCTTGACGTTGTACTCTGCGGCCATCGACCGCATTCGAGATTATGGTACGCTAAAGGCCATTGGGGCTACCAACGGCTACATCATTCGCCTCATCTTGATGCAGGCTATGATTTTAGCCATCATTGGTTTTTTAATCGGCTACTTCTTTGTCAATGGATTTAAGGTCGGAGTCGCCCAGGCGGGTACCATTTTTGAATTCCCTCTGTGGATGCGGTTTGGTTTTTTAGCGCTTACCTTATTCATTGCGCTGTTTGGCAGCCTGTTTGCCATTCGCAGGATTACTGGATTGGAACCATCGGCAATATTTAGAACGTAGTAGAGGAAGGTTGAGATGGTTGAGGAAGGTTTAGGCTACCGCAGTGACTTGGACAAGATCAGGTCTAGGTCGCTGCGGTAGCCTCAACCTTCCTCAACCTCCCTCAACCATCTCAACCTACTCAACCTCTCAACTTATGAAACCACTACTTTTTACCATATCCTTTTTGATCTCCTTATTTGTTTGTGCCCAATCTCCAAGGGTAATTAGCCTGGAGGAGGCCATTACGTTGGGGCAAAGCAATAGTTTGGATTTGAAAAATCAAAATTTGCAAGTCCAAATTGCCCAGGGGGAGCGCAACAAAGTTGATGCCCGCCGTAGCCCGGTTGTAAGCGCCAATGGTGAATTGCGCAGCAACCTCGTTTTGCCCACCACCATCATCCCAGCCGGAGCATTCGGCGGTGCTGGTACTGGCGAAGATCAAAAACTGCGCTTTGGTACTGTCTTTAACATTACTGGTGGCCTCAATGTCAGTTATTCGCTCATCGACCCCACTTTGCGTAGCGATCAGTTGCGGGCAGACGGGCAAAGAGTGTTGCAGGAAGCCACTTTGGAGAAACAAAAGGCCAATTTTCGACTCACCATTGCCGAAGCCTGGTACGATGTGTTTTTGAAGCAAGAGCAACTGGCCATTGCGGAGGAAAAGCTCAAACGCTCGGAGTCACTTTTACAAATCAGTCAAAACCGTCTGAATGTAGGGGCATTATTGCCCATTGAAGGGCAGCGTAGCCAATTGGAAAGGGACAATAGTAAAGCCTCCCGGGATCAGGCTAAAAACAACCTCAGCCTTAGCCGCCAAAACCTAGCCTACCGCGTAGGTCTGCCCCTGGACACACCGTTGGAGGTTGGCAGCATCGCACCGCCTGCCAATGACCTGACGGCAAACCCGGCTACCAGCACAGGTCAGCGTTGGGAGCTCAAAGAAGAAGAACAACGCCTGGCCATCAACCTGCTCGATCAGCAACGCCTTAAGGAACAGTATCGTCCCAACCTGAGTGCCATTGCCAATGGATCGGTGCAACATTTGAGCAATAATTTTGCAGTTTGGGAAAAGTGGTTCCCTGCAGTATACATTGGCTTACAGACCAACTTCACTTTGTTTGACGGCAACCTCAAACAAAAAAACCTGGAAGTGTTGAAGTTGCAAAACCAGCTCAGCCAACACAATCTGGAGCGCATTCGCCAGGACATTGGTTACGAAGTGGCCTCCAACCAAACTGCGCTGCAAAACGCGGTCGTACAATGGCAAAGCGCCCAGCAAAACCTGGCAACGGCACGTAAAATTGTGGAGTTGGAAAAAGAAAGATATGCTGGTGGGAATCTACTTTTTGCAGACTTGTTGAATACGGAATTCTCGCTGCGCGAGGCGGAGAACAATTCGCTGAGTGCCTGGTACAATTACCTGGTGGCGAAGTTGCGTTGGGAAAAAGCGATGGGACAATAAATCTCTTATTTTAGCAACGAAGAAACTTGGACTTGTAAATTAAAAGGTTTGAGGTCGATCAAATCACCCGAGGTGCAGATCAAAACATCCCGATAATAGTCGTTGATCGGCGTGCGGTAAACTTCCACCTTTTTGCCTGGAATATTGACGATCCAATATTCGGCAATACCTGCTTTGGCATAAATGGGCAGTTTCGCCTCTCGATCCAAGGTCACGGAACTATCGGCAACTTCGATAACTAGTAAAACGTCCTGTGGCGTTGGGTGAGCCTCCAAATAGTCATCGGCTCTCCACCGGAGAATGGAAATATCTGGAATGGGTTCGGACGAATCGTTCAACAAAATGGGATCTTGCACCCCAACTACAGCTAAACCTTCTAGCAATCTTGACAAGATTCGATTGATTCCTTTAACATGAGCAGTGTGGGTGGGGCCAATTGGACTCATTTCTGTTATTTCGCCATTCAATAGCTCAACCCGGTCGTCTTCGGTCAAGATACCTGTCTCGGCCATGCGGTGGTACTGGGCTACCGATATTTTTCTACGGATTGGTTGAGTTGTGGTCATGATTAAAGATTAAACACGATCCAAGTTAACCGTTTTGAGTCGAATACACAAGTGTGGGTGAATTAATTCAACTCTAAACTTTTGATCATTAAGAGGTAGGTCCGGCAAAATTTAGCCAAAGTACTAAAGTCCACTTCATTCACACGAGGGCTAAGCCGTGGGAACAGCGCTTTGTTTTCTTCTACAATGTCATCAATCGCCCGTTTAATGGCCCTCCGGTTGATGGTGCCAGTACTGGCATCTATAAAATCATTTTTGAAACCCAGCGAACGAAAATACTCCCCCTCCGTGATCTGCATGTAGAGGTGGAGCAGGTCGCGGTCAGGCTTGGGCAGGGCATAGTTGAATAAGCCCGAGCTGACAATATAACCCGTAATGGACATGGCAACGGAGAGGTAACCATTTTCACAATACCAATCCATTTGGGGCAATTCGGTATCTATGAGCGCTACGAGTTTGTCATGGGTGACCGGAGTAGTGATGCCAAAAGTGCTGCGCACCCGGTACATTTCTTTAAACAATTCCTCCTTGGGGCGTTCCGACAATTTTTGCAGGTCTTTGGCCAAGAGGAGGTTTTTATCGATGTTTGATTTGTTGTCTTTGGTAAAATATTGCCGTTGGATGCGTTCCAATTCCTCCATCATGTACCCTTCGGGTTTGACCAGGTAGTCGAGTTTAAACACGAGATTCAACAACAAATAAGCTATGGCGCCGGGGTACTGTTCGCGGTTGAGGGGGCCTTCCAGCACTTCCCGCAGGGTGGAGGTGATGGCTTCCTGAGTAAATCTATACTTGGCTTCTTTTTCCAAGAGTGGAATTTCCTGCAAGTGATCTGCTTCCACCGCTTGCAGCATTTTAAATTCATCCAGTAGTAAGTCATCCTGCTTGTCTGCATTGATCGCCAGTTCGCGCAGTGCGATGTACAACTTGTGGGGCGAAGCATCTACTTTGGGCGTGTCAAAAAGAATCGTCAGGTTGTTCTCGGGATCGAGGGCAAAACGACTGAACTGTAAGATAAAATTGCGCTCAATGAGCCGCCGCATGAACCCAACATTCAGCGCTTCCGAATAAGCGATTCTGGATTCAGCCTGAAATTTTGCTTCGTTGGCGTAGCCAGTTATTTTTTTTGATCCCTGATACAATTCAAAACGCAGGATCCCATCCTCGGTCCACCAACGGACATTGTCTTCCCGCTCATCGCGCAGGTACTGAAAAAATGCACGGTAGGCATCGAGGTATTTGTCTTCTTCAAACAATGCCAGTGACTGTTCCCAGGCCTGATAATTCAGCGGAGTTTTGTAAGAATCCGAATACCGGCCAAACTTTATGTCCAATTGGGTTGAGGAAACACCTGTATTGGAAGCTCTGAACAGTCGATCAAATAGGCTCATTAGCAGTTTATCAATGATTTTGGCGAGGAAATTTACGATAAATTGAATAAAATTGTTGAGTCAATTGGCAAAAAACCTACGAATTCATTTGTGGAAGCCACCAAATGCAGCAAAATGGAGCACTTTCGGAGCGTTTTGCCTCCTCCTGTTTATCCTTTTCAATTGAGCTATGCCGATCACTTTCTGGGCATTGGCTCTTGTTTTGTTGAACAAATGGGTCAACGCTTGGCAGCGCGTAAATTTTCGAGTTTTTACAATCCTCTGGGTATTGTGTTTAATCCTTCCGCTGTTGCGCTGAGTTTGACCAGATCACGCCTACCCAAAGCCTACCAAGTGGCTGATTTGTTTGAATACCAAGGGCTTTGGCATAGCTTTGACCACCACGGAAGTTTTTCGGCTCCTTCCTCTGATCAGGCCCTCACTGGAATTGAATCGGCCCAGCGAGCTGCGCATGCTCAATTTCAAAAAGCAAACGTATTGATTTTGACCTTGGGTACGGCTAATGTGTGGGATCATTTGGCGGAAAAACGCATCGTTTCCAACTGTCACAAGCTACCTGGGCATAACTTTCAGCGGCGAAGGATGGACCTGGTCGAAACGGTGGAGGCACTCGGTACCGCTCTTGAAGCGTGTTTCGAGGTACGTCCCGAGTTAAAAGTGATCATTACCGTAAGCCCTGTTCGCTATCTGCGTGAGGGCATCGTGGAAAATGCCCGCAGCAAGGCTACTTTGTTATTGGCCACGGAACAATTGTGTCGTTCTTTCGCCCAGGTTTATTATTTCCCAGCTTATGAACTGCTGATGGATGACTTGCGGGATTATCGTTTTTATGCCGAAGACCTGGCTCACCCTAACGCCCAGGCTACTGATTACATTTGGGACTATTTCCAAAACGCATTTTTCGATGCAGCAACCCAAATACAAATTCAGGAGCTGGAAAAACTACATCGAGCGGTTCAACATCGCCCCCTGCATCCAGATACTGTCACTCATCAAACATTTTTACATCAACAACTTGAGTACATTACACGTTTGGAAAGTAAGTATCCCACATTGGACTTTTCATCTGAAAAATCCATTTTTCATCAACAACTAATTTGCCTTTAACTAAATTCATGAAGCCCATGAAAAAAACATTACTCATTTTAAACCTGATCTTTGGTGTCCTGCTTTTGACCACTGTGACACAAGCCCAAAATCGCCTGATCAAAACCCGCCCCATGGGTGCCATCACCAAAAACGAATTGGCACTGACCTACGGCCCTTTTGTGCAGTACAGCATTACTACCTACAAAGTTTGGTACCTCACTACCGGGATCGACGGCAAGCCAGATACTGCTACGGGATTGGTGGTGTTTCCTGATGTGGAAAATAAGGCACTGCCGCTGCTGTGTTACCAGCATGGTACCGTAAACGGCCCCAGTGATGTGCCTTCTGAGCGCCGAGGTGGCTGGGAATTGGCTGGAGTGGGTGCCGCTTTGGGGTATGTTGCCATCGCCCCAGATTATTTGGGACTGGGAGAATCTCGCGGCTTCCATCCTTATGTACATGCCGCCACCGAGGCCAGCGCTGCCATCGACTTGCTGTATGCCACCCAGGAGTTTGCCGAAAAACTAAAATTCCCGCTCAACGGGCAACTCTTTTTGACGGGTTATTCCCAAGGAGGGCATGCTTCAATGGCTTTGCATCGGGAACTGGAACGCAATTACAGCCAAATTTTCCCGGTGAGTGCTGCTGCTCACTTGTCGGGCCCTTACAGCATTTCCGGCGAAACCTTCAAACGTTTAACCAGTGATGAACCTTATAATTATGTAGGTTATACGGCCTGGGTCGCGCTGTCGTACAACCAGATGTACAAGATACACGACAACATTGAAAAACTGCTCAAACAACCCTATGCCGACATGGCTATGCGGTTTTATCGGCATGAAATTGGATTGTCTGACCTCAATCAAATGTTGATCGATACCTTGAGCAAACGCCACGGCAAACCCATTTCTCGCTTGATGTTTCAGGATAGTTTGTTGGAGAATATTTCCAAGAATCCGAATCACCCTTTCTTGTTGGCCATGCGCGACAATGATGTATACGATTGGACACCAAAGGCACCTACGCGGATGTTTTATTGCAAAGCCGATGACCAGGTAACCTACCGGAATAGTGTGTTGGCAGACTCGATTATGCAAGTGCGAGGCGCTAAAGACGTAAAAGCAGTCGACGTACTAAGCACTGCAAATCATGGTCAATGTGTACAACCTGCTGTACTTCAGGCGGTGGTTTTCTTTGCAGGGGTGCAGGCCCAAATTGCCACAGGTACGAGGGATTTACCCACTTTACCAGTGCGCATGTACCCCAATCCAGCACGTGAGTTTACTCGCTTGGAGGGTTTACCCCAGTCAGGCCAGGTAGTAGTATCCAATCTGCAAGGACAAATTATTTTCCGCAGCAACATCAACAATCCCTATCTGGATATTCCCTTGCGGGGATTGGCTAAAGGGATCTATTCGGTACAACTGCTTTCTGCACAAGGAATTTGGCACAACAAGCTATTGGTACAGTAAAGCATTGAATTCCAATGTTAAGTTTTTAGTGGGGTATTTACTTCTTGGTTTTTTCCATTTACCTTTGTGTTAACTTAATGTAAACTATTGTTTAATTCTTTGTAAAAGTCTATTTTTAATGGGAAAGAAAAAGGTAATGGAACCCACTCAGGATACCCAAGCAAATAATGTTAGTCCTGACCGCAAAAAGGGTGCTTCTACCAAACCAAAAGAAGCCAAAAAACCTGTTGCAAAAGTAAATAGCCCTAAAGCTGGAGCTTCAACCAAGGCAAAAGCCAATTTGACTGCACCAGTTTCGCCAACTCCAGATGCAGTAAATGCAAAAGCGAAGGCAAAAAAAGAGAAGGCAAAAGCCAAAGCTAGCTCAAAAGCAAAATTGGAGGCCATCAAGCTGAAGATCAAAGCGCTAAAAAAGCAATGGGTTACTGCGATCGAACAAGTGGAAGAGTTGAAAAAAGCCTTTAAAAAACTGAAGAAAAAAGAAGGCAAAGACAAAGCGAAAGCAAGTTTGGATGCCAACTTAAAAACAGCAAAGGCCGAGCGTAAAACCTCGAAAAAGGCTTTTAAAACAGCTAAAAAAGCGGCCTAATCCCGCTTTCAGAAAGATTTATAGTAGCTATTGATTCATAATGGTTGGTAAGTTATCGGCGCGGGAGGCTCATCCTCCAAGCGCCGTAACTGTTTTAAAAGGTTCCAGGGTTCCAGGGTTGGGTTTTCGAAATCAGGCGACCTAACCCTGGAACCTGGAACTATGGAACCTTGGAACCTTGGAACCTTGGAACCCTGGAACCTTGGAACTATGGAACTATGGAACCCTGGAACTATGGAACCCTGAACCCTTGGAACCCTGGAACCTTTTCCCGATATTACAGCAAATTCTACCGCCTTGAATCTCAAAACTGATGTCTGCATCATGGGGGCCGGCCCCGGAGGGGTGGCAACCGCCCTAAAGTTAAGCTACCTGGGCATTCCCTGTATATTGGTCGATAAGGCCTCTTTTCCCCGCGATAAAATCTGTGGCGATGCCATCAGTGGCAAAGTGACCACCTTACTCAATCGCCTTGACCCCGAAATCATGCAGCGCTTTCACGCCGAACCCATTCAAACCGATGTGTGGGGCGTGCGTTTTGTGGCGCCCAATCGCAAAAAACTAGACATCCCATTTAAACCCGGATACGTCCGCAATGAAAAAATGGCACCCGGATACGTTTGCAAACGTTGGGAATTCGATAATTTTTTGATCGAAGAAGTGAAACGCCGGGACAACATCCAACTTTTATTGGAAACACCCATCGATAACTACGAGCGGACCGAGCAGGGATTTCGCCTGCACAGCAAAGACATCCAAATTGATTGTCAACTCTTTATCGACGCATCGGGGGCTCATTCTTCCTTTAGCCGACAATACGCGGGCCTGGAAAAAGACCCGAAGCACTACGCCGCTGCGGTACGCGCTTATTACCGCAATGTGAGTGAGATTCCCGTCGACAATTTCATTGAATTGCATTTCATCAAAAACGTCACACCCGGGTACTTCTGGATTTTTGCCTTACCCAATGGTGAAACCAATGTAGGGATCGGCATGCGCAGCGATATCGTCAAACGCCGTAAGGTAAACCTCAGGGAAGAACTCACCCGCATCATTACCGAAGATCCTACGATCAGCCCGCGCTTCAAAAATGCTGAACTGATTGGCAAATTTGAAGGTTATGGCCTGCCACTGGGGTCGAAAACCCGCAGAATTTCAGGCGATCATTTTATGTTGGTGGGTGATGCCGGGCACCTCATTGATCCTCTTACCGGAGAGGGCATCGGCAATGCCTTTTACAGTGGCTTCATTGCAGCGGAGCAAGCGGTACTTTGTTTAGAGCAGAAAAATTTTTCTGAAAATTTTTTAATTGCGTATGACACTCGTATTCAACGAGTTTTAGGGTCGGAAATGAAGCTTAGTTACAAATTACAGCAGATTGCTGGTAACCCTTTGCTACTAAATTTCGTATCAAATATCATCGATGGCAACCGAAAGATCCTGGAGTATTTTTCGGCGATGTATACTGACTTCGATTTGCGCGAAAAATTGGTCAAACCTTGGTTCTGGATTAAAATGTGGTTAAAAAAAAGCTAAATTTTCAAATCCAAACAACCAAATTGGCCTTCATTGAGTCTATTAAGTTGTAAGTTTTTAATTTTTTGAGAGAAATACTACCGATTTCACATTTTCTTAGCAGTTATGCTAGAATTTTAGGAAAAATTTAAGTATCATACAGGCAATTTTTCCAGACTTCGGATGTTATTCTTTCATACAATATGATTTTAGTCGGCTTAAGTTTCATAAACTAGTGAGTGTAATTCGTGACCTTCCATTTGGGAGGTCATTTTTTTTTGTTATACTTACCATTCACTTTAGAGTATTTTTATTGTTTACAACGATTTACCCTATGCTGCAATTGAAGGGTTTGGCTGGTCAAGGCATCACCCAATTGGATTTGGGTACCACCGCTCCAGGAACCATCGGCGAATATTGGCTGCACCTCAGTGACAATGGCATTGGCGAACCCGTGTTGCTTCCGATCATGGTAGCGCGCGGCAAACACGATGGGCCAGTCTTGGGCCTCACTGCTGCGATTCACGGCAATGAACTGAATGGCATCCCGGTGATTCAACGTCTGTTTCGCACCATTGATGTGAATAAATTACATGGAACGATTGTGGGGGTGCTGGTCATGAATGTACCGGGGCTACTGCGCGAGACACGCCGCTTCAACGATGGTGCTGACCTGAACCGCATTGCCCCAGGTAAACCCGATGGCAATGTCAGTGAGGTATACATCAACCGCATCGTAGAGCGCATCCTTAAAAATTTTGACTACCTGATCGATTTGCACACTGCCAGTTTTGGGCGGGTCAACTCCTGGTACATTCGTGCCGATATGAACTCGGAGATCACCGCCTGGATGGCACGTCTGCAAAACCCGGAGATCATTCTGCACAACAAACCCAACGATGGCACCTTCCGTGGTGCAGCCAGTTCACTGGGCATCCATGCCATCACCCTGGAATTGCGCGACCCCCACGTTTTCCAATTCGAAGTCATCGAAGACGCCCTACAAGGCATCAACAACGTCATCTATTACCTCAACATGCTGAAGGGGGAAATCATAGTGTCGAGCGCCCCAATTGTGCTCTGTCAACGCTCCTACTGGATGCACACCGATGAAGGGGGAATCTTGCAAGTGATTCCCCGGGTATGTGAGGAGGTTAAAAAAGGACAACTCGTCGCTGAAGTCCGCAGCATCTTTGGCAAGCTCAACCGAGAATACCACGCGCCCGAGGACGGCATCATCATTGGCAAAAGTGTGGATCCGATCAATCCCACCGGGAGCCGGATCATTCACTTGGGGGTGAAGATGTCGATCGTGGAGACGAAAGCTTAGTGTTCATTCAGCATAACTTTTGAATAAACAAGTAAATAGACCTGATTATAATAAGGTGTAAAACAAGACCTTTCTCTCCACCGTCGATAAAATCCCCACCTTCAGAGAAAAAACTGGACATCTTAACGATTTGATAACAACTTGCCCGGCATATAACCGACTTGTAAGTCATCACCGACACAATTTTTGAAGAATGAAAAAAACGGGCACCTTACTCATTAGCTTCCTGCTGCTCAATGTGGGAATCGCCGGAGCATCCGATGTAAAAACGGGTAAAACTGTTACCATTTCCAAAGATGCACCCAACAACATATACGTCGCCGCAGGCGATGTGAACATCAATGCCAAGATCAATGGCGATTTGGTCAGTGCGGGTGGAAAAATCCGCGTCAATGGCGCTACTCAGCAGGACGTATTGCTGGCGGGTGGCGAAATTCGACTCAACGCACAAAGTGAAGGCGATGTACGCATCCTGGGTGGTGAGGTACGGGTGACCGAAAACGTAAAAGGCGACCTTACCGTAACGGGTGGCGAAATCACCATTGACGAGGGCGTAAGCATCGGCGGCGACTTGATCGTTGCTGGCGGCGAAGTTAGACTCAATGGCAATGTGCTCGGCAAAGTTCACATCGCTGGTGGTAAATTGTACCTCAATGGCAATGTGGAAGGTGGAATTGAAGCCAAAGCCGAGTTCATTGAAATCAATGGCCGGATCAATGGCGAAAGTGAAATCGCCGCAAAAAAACTGATCTTAGGCTCGACTGCCTTTTTTGGTGGCAATGTAAAATATTGGACCGGACACCATAGCCCAAGTTTTAGTGGAAAACTCGCCGATGGGGTCAAAGCGTCGTATAACACTTCCCTAAAGCCAGACTGGGCCGATTGGGAGTACAAACTGGGCGACGTATCTCACAAAGTAAAACGTGGCATTGGTTTCTTCCAGGTGTTCAGCGGCTTGTTAATGACCCTGCTGCTGATTGCTTTTGGAGATAAAATGTTCAGCCGTTATGCCGGACAAGCTTCCCGCAATGCAGGGCCAGCTTTGGGCCTGGGTGCGATGTTGCTGATTGGGATTCCGTTTTTGGCCAGCGTTGCTTTTATCACCGTTATTGGCATCCCGGTTGGGGTGATTGGTATGGGGGTATATGGTGCCATGATGAGTACTTCGGTAGCGCTGCCAGCGGTCATTGCCGCATACGAATGGCGTAAACTGAAAGATCAAAACTGGACCCGTGGGGGCGTTACACTGGTTGCAATTGGCTTATTCCTCGGTCTGCGTTTGGTATCTCACTTGCCAGTTGTGGGTTGGATAGTAGGTTTTGTCGCTGCGGCCATTGCATTCGGGTACATCTACATGATCATTCGCAAGAAGATTGACCCTAATGCACCTGCTTCGCAAAACTCGGATGAGGAAAAAGAAGGAGAAGATTTCGTGTAAATAATCACTCATTATACTTAAAGCCCAAGTTGCACTAGGATCGGCAACTTGGGCTTTTTTTTTAATTTTACCAACACTAAAACCAACAAGCATGAAACCAACCTGGATTGAAATTCCAGCCACCGATATCCAACGGGCACAAACCTTCTACGAAACGGTATTTGAAGAAAAAACCCAGTTGCTCGACATGGGCGAGTTCAAAATGGCCATTTTTACGACTGGCGGTTTTGCCCTGTGCCAGTATTCGGGCGTGTACAAACCCAGTACGGATGGGGTGTTGGTTTACTTGAATGCCAATCCCGACTTGAGCAGCATTTTGGAAAAAGTGGCTCCTGCAGGTGGTGAAATTTTGATTGAAAAACGGCAAATTTCGCCGGAGCAAGGGTACATGGCGGTGTTGTTGGATACGGAGGGGAATCGACTGGGGCTTCGCTCAAAGGGTTAGACTGGTTGTGTTTTTTGAGAGACCAAAGCGACAATAATAGCAGCGCGGACGACGCGGATTAAGCGGATTTACGCGGATTTTGCTTTGCCTGCGGCAAAGTTTTTTTGCCACAAAGGCACGAAGACGCAAAGCTAGATAAACCGAAAATCGTTTCTTGGCGGCTTTGTGTCTTCGTGCCTTTGTGGCTCAATATTATCCCATCACGCCGCAGGCGTGAAAAATATCCGCGTAGATCCGCTTAATCCGCGTCGTCCGCGCTGCTATTATTGTCTCTTTTGAATGTATTATCTGGTATGCGTCTATTCCACCACTCCACTAGGCCGTGCATTCGTCCGTGGCCGCTGAGTGATGTCATCCCCCAAGTCTGCACGTGCCTCTTCTGCTACTTGCAGCAGGGCCTTTACCACTTCAGGGTATTTGTTTTGTACATCGTAAGCCTCGCCCGGATCGCGCCGCAAATCGTAAAGTGCCATCGGGAAGGAAATATCTTCAGGTGATGCACCAGGAAAACCATTTTCACCCGGCATTTGATTGAGGTAAGAGCGGCCTTTGTGCGGCAAAATCAGTTTCCAATGCCCACTTCGCACTGCATGCAGGTCATTGCGGCGGTAGTAGTAGTAAAAGTTTTTGCGTACCTCGTACTCCAGATTGCCTTCCAAAATGGGCAACATGCTCCGCCCATCAATCCTTTTGGCAGGTTGAGGAATTTTACACATATCCGCAATGGTTGGCAATACATCAATGGTAGAGCTCAATTGGTTGCACACCACACCTTCGGGCAGTCGTCCTTTCCAGCGCATGATGCAGGGCACGCGTAGCCCACCTTCAAACGAGGTGCCTTTACCTTCCCGCAAGCCACCATTGGAACCCGCATGGTTGCCAAAATTGTACCAAGGGCCATTGTCGCTGGTAAAAATAACCAGGGTGTTTTTATCCAGTCCGTTCGCGGTCAGGGTCTGCATAATTTGCCCGACCGACCAATCTATTTCCATCAACACATCACCGTACTCACCCTGTTTACTTTTGCCCTTAAATGCCGGAGAAGCCGCAATGGGCACGTGCGGCATGGGGTTGGGCATGTACAAAAAGAAGGGCTTGCTTTTGTTTTTTTGGATGAAAGAAACGGCGCGTTCGGTCAGGCGCTTGGTCAGTAAACCCTGGTCTTCCAGGCTTTTGATCTCCCCGACTTTGTTGTTCCCCTCCATTAAAGCCAGGGGTGGGAATTGAAATCTACCTTTTTGTTCTGGAGTAGCTGGTTTACCATCGTACCACACTGGCCACATGTCGTTGGAGAACGGAATGCCGAAGTACTCATCAAAGCCGTGCTGGAGTGGCAAAAATTTCTGGTGATCGCCCAAGTGCCATTTACCGAAGATACCCGTAGCATAATTTTTTTGCTTGAGCAATTCTGCCAGGGTCGTTTCATCGGGGTTGATACCCACCTTGGCATTGGGGAACAAAGCGCCGGAGATGTTCAAGCGGTTGGGGTAACAGCCCGTCAGCAGCCCGGCCCGCGAAGCGGAACATACGGGTTGGGCCGAGAGGAAATTGGTGAAACGAATCCCCTGCGCAGCCAATTGATCCAGGTTGGGTGTTTTGTAATTCATTGCCCCGTAACAGCTCAGGTCCCCGTAACCCAAATCGTCCATAAAAATGATCACAATATTGGGGAGTTTTTCCTTGGGTGCAGGTTTTTGCCAGCCTTCCAAAAATACCGATAGGGCTAACAACAAGATAGTAATGCTTGATTTCATAGCGATCTAATATTTTATGATTTTTCAAACTACTCGACTCGCTGAGGTGCATCTTAAGTGCCTAAGGTTTCTTAGGTGGTGAAAAAAGCACTTGAGGTTTTCAATTCTCATCCCCGGTTTTATACAAAATCCCCCCCAGGTACAAGCCCTCTGGAGGCGCACTGGTCGCCTTCCGCAAACGGGATTGTTCCTCCATCGCTGCTTTGACCTCCTCCAGCGTAATTTGCCCTGTACCGACACCCAGGCACATGCCAACAATCAAGCGCACCATTCCCCGCAAAAAGCGATTGGAAGTAATGTGGAATACTGCACGCTGCTCCTCTGGATAAAAAACCCATTCCGAACGGGTCAGGTTGCAGATCATCGTTTTGGCGTCGTGGTTGCTTTTGCAAAAGGGAGCGAACTCCTGGTATTGCAACAAAAGTGCAGCTGCGGCTTGCATGAGCGCTGGATCAGGCTGTTGGCTATAAGGATAAAAATAGGCCAAATGTTCGACAAAAGGGTCTTTGCGAAAACTCAGGTGGTACTCGTAACTGCGCTGATAAGCATCGAAACGGGCATGGGCTTCGGGCAATACTTCAAAAATGCGAAATACGGCAATGTCTTTGGGTAAAAACTTGTTGAGCCGGCGCACGAACTCTGCTGGAAATTCGCCTTCAAAATCAAAATGGGCAAAGTATTGCCTGGCGTGTACCCCGGTATCGGTGCGGCCACAGCCGGTGATTTCCAGTTCAGCGCCCAAAATGGTACCCATAGATTCTTCCAGGCTTTGTTGCACCGAAATCTTGCCGGGTTGGCGTTGCCAGCCGAAGTAGTGGGTGCCATTGTAGGCAAGTTCGATGAAGTATCGTTTCATAAAAAGTAATTCCTTGGCTAAATGTATACAAAACCAGCGGTAAACGTTCTAAATTTAACCCAATTAGCTGCTAAAATAAATGAGAAAAAATAGAGAATGAGAAAGAATATACTCACCCCATATTTTATCCTTGCTGCTTTTATTCTTTTCACAATTGCCCACCACGGGTATGCTTTTTTTGGGCACTATGGTTTTGACGATTTGCATTATGCCCGTTTGGCCAATTCATTTTTACAGGGAGAAGTGGATTATAAAGATCATTACAGTTATCGCTTTGCGATTTTGATCCCAACTGCCCTGGCGTATGCACTTTTTGGGGTGAATGATTTTGCTTCAGCCTTATCCCCTTTACTTTGTACCTTTTTGATTTTGTACCTGGTTTTTGTGGCATTGCGGCAACATTCCAATTTTACGCTCGCCATCGGGCTCGGGCTTAGCGCCTGTTCCAATTGGCTTTTGTACTATTCGGACAAACTGATGCCCGACATCTATGTGGCTTTGGCGGTCATGTTGTCCGTGTTCATCGTGGATCGGTACAAATACCAAAGTGACCAATCCCAGCCCCAACGCTATGCCCTGGGCTTGGTAACAGCTCTGGGCTTTGGCTGGCTGGCCAAAGAGACCATTGTATTGACCTTGCCAATGCTCCTTGTTTGGATGCTGGTGGACGTAATCCAACGGCGGCACCTCAAATTTTGGGGTTATACCATCATTTACGGAGTTCTTTTTCTAGGGGCATATTTCACCCTGATTTGGGCATTGACTGGTAACTTCTTAGAACGCCTGGACGCCATTGCCAGCAACAGTTATTTGAATGCTTGTAGCTACGATCAGCAATCCACCCAGGTATTGCTCAAACGCTTGTACTACGATTTCTTTGCCCTTACGAGTAAGGAAGGAATCCTGTTCAGCTTTGTATTTATTGGGGCTTACCTGTTTCGCAAAGAGGGCCTGAGACTGTTTAGACAAGCCGATTCCCTGAGTTTTTATGCCAGTTCGGCACTTTTGCTTTTTTTAGCCTCCAACTTTATGAGCATTTCGCTCAAGGCATATGTGCCGATGTGTTTGGACCCCCGGCATTATTTGTTTTTGATCCCGGTGGCGGCGGTGCCAGCGGCCAGAATCATTGGTGAATTTGTGGAGGAAAAAAAATACGGATTGCAAATATTGGTAGGCCTTACTTTGGCCGCGCTATTTCTGTACAGTATCAATGGGCAGCTTTTTGAAAAACCTTATATGCCCGGACTAATTGTGGTTGCAGGCTTTTATTACCTACCCAGCAAAGCGCCAGTTTTCAAATTGCTCTTTACGCTATTGTTTTTAAGCGTGTTGCTGATTAGCCCGATTCAACAAATGCAATACGCCCGAAAAGTGCAATACCCCGCCCAACGGGCCATCACGTATCAGCAATTTATTGACAAAAATGAACCTTGCTACATCATCACCGATCCAGTGCAGCAAAGATTGGGAGCGTATTACAGTGGGTTTAGTCCGAATCGAAAGGATCAATTTTTGCGTTTCGAACAAGTTGATTTTGATAGCCTGGATGGGCGTAAGCAATACTTGTATTTAAATTGGCACACGCAGTATTTGAGTGGTTTAAACAATGCAGATTTACCGGATTATGTGCGCAACCTCGATACGCTGACCAATCCAGCAATTTACCAAAACAAAGCCTTGAACCTAGCGATTTATGAACTAAAAGTAAAGCCCAAGGCCTACCAGGTGGGTGCGACTTTGTTGCAAAGTTTAAATGACTTTGCAGGAAGTATGGCCTATTGGGAGCAAAGCGCAGGGAGTGTAGAACATCGGGGAAAACGGGCCTATCGCTTTAATGAATTCTCTGCTACCTTTAATTATCCACTAGATTCTTTGGACAAGACACAAGCAGCAGGTATCCGCATTGTCGCCAAAGCCCTGCTCAATGTACCCAGTGCCACCCAAAGCAAACTGGTTATTTCGATTGAAAACCCAGAAGGGGCCTACTTCTGGCAGGCGCTGGATGTAGTCAAATTCATCAAGGTGTATGACAATTGGTGGCCGGTGAATTATGAGGTGGAATTGGCAAAAACGGCGCTGAAACCCAATTCCCGCTTGAAGGTTTATTTGTGGAATGAGGATAAAAAGGAGGGCTGGGTGGATGATTTTGAGGTGCGGGTAATGGAGTTACATTGACAATTGGCTATGTACTAATATCCCCTTCCTACGGCCGAATCACCATCAATCTTTTTGTACTCAAAGTCCGCCCTCGCTCGTCCTTTAAACTATACAAATAAGCCCCTTTTTTGAGTTGCGAAATATCGACCTGTTCGGCATAGTTCCCAGTGATGGTGTACATTTTACTCCATTCCTCTTGGCCTATGATGTTGAAGATCGATAATTTGTAGGTTCCTGGAGGCAGGTTATAAAACTCAAAGCGCACGCTGGAGATGGCTGGATTCGGCGACACATAGATGTCGGAGCGTACGCTGGCGATGTTTTGTACGGTACTTTCTCGTTCTCGGGGTTTGAACTCAATTTTCAGCACCTTTTTTTCATTGCTGCTCATCCAGACCCGCGCTACGGGTTCTTTGGAACTGCTGGCATAAAAGTGGTAGGAAATTTTCTTTTGGGTACGCAGAAGTTCCTTGTCTTTAACGGATTTGGTTACCTCCTGCCAACGTCTACGGCCTACTTTTACTTCAAGGCGCATTTCAATGATTTCGATGCGACGTTCCCGGATCACTTCAAAAATTCCGCCGGGTACAATCATTCGCCCGTAGCTATCCACGTCGTATTGGCGGTCATAACTCACGCGCAGGCGCAAGGAATCGGGACTGACGGGTAATTTTTTGCGAAACCAACTGGGAATTTCATCCTCCCCCAGCGTCAGCACCAAATTGGCATCTGCCTGGAATGCATCGCCGTACCGCAAGCCATAACGGCGCTCTACCAGCCCTGGGCTGTAGCGCAATACGGATTTGCGGCTCAAATTCAGCGGATCTGGTCCCACGGCCCCCAACAAGAGCAGGTCGTTTCCCTGGGTACGGTAATAACCTTCGGTTTGTTCGTCCACCGGAGCAGTATACTCAGCGTTTTTGAAGAGGGATGGAGCACTTCCCTTGGCGGCGGGTTTCCACACTGAACTACGGGTATAGGGTGCTTCTAGCATGGCAAAATCCCAGCGCTGGTTGCGACCTGAGCCAATACTTTTGATGTAAGTGGGAAGATTGTCTACTGCGGTCAACAAGGTATCGCCCGCCCTGGGCATCAATGATGTAGGAACAAAAATTTGGGCTTGAATACAATGCCAGCTGAAACAGCTAAGGAGGCATAGGAGCAGGTGCTGCATGCGTTTTCGGGTTGTCGACTGGGCAAAGGTAGGAAAAAAGTTGGGAAGGTTGAGAAGTTGAGAAGTTTGGCTGCCGCGAGTGGCACTCAACTTCTCAACTCCTCAGTTTCTCAACTTCGCAGGATTATTTCTGCTCAATCATATCGTGCATAATGCGCAGCGTTTCCCGAATGTAGATGTCTTTGGAAACCCCGTCGATGAAGTCCTTATTGCGGGCCAGGGTCTTTTCGTTGTCCGGGCTGGCTTTCATTTTTTGCTCGTCCAAACTGATGTTGCGCACGCCTTTGTTCACTACATCTTTGAAAGCATTGCGGAAGTCATTGGCCATTTTTTCCTCAGCAGCTTCATCTTTGCGGAACTGGTCAATATTGAGCATTACTGAAGAATTTTTGCGCTCTACCTCGATGTATTTGGCCTGGCTCAACACTTTTTGGAAACCTGGGTCTTGCTCAATCCGCGACTTGCTGCGGCGTTTGATTTCTTCCAGGTTTTTGATTTTATAAGCATTCTGGCTGTATGATACTGCCGGAATTTCCGTCCAGTTGAGCGGATAATCCTCCTCACGTTCTCCTACGGGCAGGTAATGGTAAGAATCAGGCAGGACAATATCCGGGGTTACCCCACGCAATTGGGTGGAGCCACCATTGATGCGGTAAAATTTCTGGAGCGTGATTTTGATGTCGCCCAGTGGTTTGAATTCTTCATAACCACTGATGGCCTGATCCAAACTGAACACCCGTTGTACGGTGCCTTTGCCATAGGTTGATTTGCTCCCTACAATCACCGCCCGGCCATAATCTTGCAGGGCTGCAGCCAAAATTTCGGAAGCGGAAGCCGAGAAGGAATTCACCATGATGACCAGTGGGCCGCCGTATTGCACAGCAGGGTTGCGGTCGTAGTTGACTTCGGGTTGGGCACTGCGGCTTTTTACTTGTACAATCGGGCCACTCTCGATGAAAAAGCCTGACATTTTCACCACGTCGTTCAAAGAACCACCGCCGTTGTTGCGCAGGTCGATGATTACTCCGCTGACTTTTTCATCTTTCAACTTTTCCAATTCTTTGGCTACGTCGGGGGCGCAAAAGCGGCCGTCGGCGCGTTGGAAGTCGGCGTAAAACTTGGGCAGATACACGTAGCCGATTTTTTCTTCCGGAGTTGGGCCTTCCAAAATCAAAGACTTCACATAACTTTCCTCAAATTCTACTACATCGCGGATGATGTTGATTTCCTTGGTGCTGCCATCCACTTTTTTGACCAGTAGCCGCACCTTGGTGCCTTTTTTACCCCGAATATGGGATACGACCTCGTTGCTCAACATTCCGGTGAAATCCACCCATTCACCATTGTCGCCCTGTGCGGCTTTCAGGATGAGGTCGTTTTCTTGCAGTTCTTTTCCTTTCCAGGCTGGGCCACCTACCACTACTTCGGATACTTTGGTATAATCTCCTACATTTTGCAGGCGAGCACCAATACCTTCCAGGCGACCGGAGATACTCAAGTCGAAATCCTGTTTGTCGGCAGGTTCGAGAAAGTCGGTGTGTGGGTCGTAAAGGTGGGTGAAACTATTGAGGTAAAGGCTCAAACGATCCGAACGTTTGGTTTTGATCAGGCGATTGAACCAGTCATCATAACTTTTCAGCAGCGCTTTGCGGGCTTCTGCTTCGATGGCTTCGGGGGTGCTGGGCGCAGCTTCTTCACCTGATTTGGCCGATTTTAGCCCTTCCTCTTTATCCATGATGCGCGCCAAGGTCTCGTATTTGAGCATTTTGCGCCACATCTCTTTGAGCTCGGCGTCGTTTTTGGCGAAAGCTCGTTTTTCAGGATCGGTTTCGTAGGTATCACTCACATTGAAATCGAAGGGCTGAGCCAGGATTTCGCGGTAATAGGTTTGCGTTTTTTGCAGCGCCGCTTCCGTCATACTCACCGAAAGATCAAAAAAATCGGAATTGCCGTTATTAATAGCGTCATCCAGTTTCAGACGGTAAGCTTCCAGTTTTTTGGTGTCCTCCTGGGTCAGGAAGCGCTTGCTGGGGTCTACCGATTCCAAATACAGAGTGTAAAATTTTTCAGAGAAGTTGTCGTCCATGGTTTTTGGATCGAAATGCAGCTCGTTCATAAATGATACGAGCAACTTCATCAATACCGCGTCTTTTTCGGCACTTTCTGCTGCTTTGCGTGGGTAAAATGCCACCAGTAAAAAACCGGCTACTACTACCGACAAAAATATTGGTCCTCTAAACTTCATAATCATCGCTTTAAACGATTGAAAGTATGTTTTTTTAACGAATTGATGCTGCTCCATGGGCTTTGATCCAAACATTTAACGAATTAATAACAACTTTGTCAAGTCCTCAACTAATTTAACGCAATATTTCATTCCTTAGTTGAAAAATAAATTTTCAGTATTTTCAAAAAATATTGAAAGTCTAATTTATTTGGGCTATTTTTGCCCCAATAAATTCTGTTGAAACTATGGTGTCCCGCTTACGCATGAAGCTTGACCTGTTGTTACAGGGCATTTTATTGGCAATACTCGCTTTCGCTATTTCCTTGGAACCCTGGCGAACAGTGGTCATTGTGGCGCTCATTATCTTGGCCTGTATCCAAATCACCAGTGCTGCACAGTTGTGGTGGTGGCATCGTTATCGGCCAGCCAAAACTTATTTGTGGTTCTTTTTGGGAATGGGAGTAGTGCTGCCCATTGGTTTACATTTTTTCAATCCGCTGGCTTGGCTCTGTTTGATTGCACTGGCCGTTGCTTATTTTTCCCATACCATTTACATGGCGACGGTCGTGTTGCGCAGACCCCGTTCTTTCTGGGACATTACGTAAAAGATACGTCAGGTAGCCTGAGGTTTTACTATCAATCATTGTTGTAATACTTTTACAGTCCCAAAAAAATAAAGTTTCCTGCCAAAAGCCGTAAGAAACCTGCCAAAAATCTAAAAAAATAGCTCGGTTTCAGAGTCTACCACTATATTTGTTCTGTCACAATGAAGTTGTGATGTCAGCGATAGACACTGAACATCAAACTGCTCGATTAGCAGTTGATTTTTATAAGACATTCTTGGCAACTTGCACACTTAGGTGTGTATTGTCAAGGGTTTTGGGAATAGGAAGTTTGGTTGCCCCACTTCAGGCCGGTGAGACGGTTCTAAAGTGGGCAACTTTTTTTTAGGACATCTCATTTACATTATTGTTCTTTCCAGTAACATCTTCCCAGCGATTAATACTACCTTTGAGATTCTGCGGTTGATTGTATTCCTACATTACACCTAAGTTCGTTCCCATGCTCAAATGTATAATCGTAGATGATGATCTGATGTCCCGAACTGCAATGGAAAACTTGTGCAAACGCGCCGAGAACATCGAAATTGCAGCCAGCTTTACTTCTGCCGAAGCAGCTTTACTGTTTTTGAATACAGAACAAGTCAACCTTATTTTTTTAGACATCGAAATGCCCGGCCTGAGTGGCATCGAATTTATGGACCGCCTCTCCAGCTTTCCCCACATCATCATTACTTCTTCTAAAACGGAATATGCCTTTGAAGCTTTTGAATATCAAGTGATTGATTATTTAAAAAAGCCAATTACTTTTTTGCGGTTTCAACGGGCCCTCGAAAAAGTTCTGGATGCCGAACGCCGCATTCAGAAGTACAAAGAAGAGGCCAAAGACCTGTACATCCGGGAAGAAGGAAAATTGGTACGCATCAGCTTGGATGATATTCTTTTTTTCGAGAACCTGGGAGATTACGTGACCATCCGCATTGCCAATGGCAAACGGCACATCATTCACGGTACCATGAAGGGGATCGATTCAAAAATGAAAGATCCACGCTTTGTCAAGGTTCATCGTTCGTACATCATCAATCTGGACAAAATCAAAGACATTGAGGAAAACACTTTGGTCATCGCCGAAACCGTTATTCCCATTAGCCGCAGCCACAAACAGGCGCTACTCAATCGGCTCAATTTCTTATAATCATGGACAATATCTCGCATACCGAGGAGAACTACCTGAAAGCCATCTATAAAATTTCGGAAAATAGTGGTGCCAAAGCCAGCACGAACGCCATCGCTGCCGACATGAACACCAGCGCCGCCTCGGTGACCGATATGATCAAACGCCTAAATGAAAAAGGGCTGGTTCTCTACGAAAGTCGCCGTGGCGTAAGCCTTACCGATGAAGGTGCCCGAATTGCCACTGAGCTGATCCGCAAACACCGGCTTTGGGAGGTTTTTTTGGTGGATAAATTGCGCTTTTCCTGGGATGAGGTACATGATATTGCCGAGCAACTGGAACACATTAAATCGGATGAACTGATTAAACGATTGGATACTTACCTGGCTTACCCCAAATTTGACCCGCACGGCGATCCCATCCCCGATGCAGAGGGCAATTTTACGTTTCGCAAACAAGCGCCACTATCGGAATCAAAAATGGGGGATAAGGTGATCGTGGTGGGGGTACAGGATCACGCACCGGCCTTTTTGCAGTACCTGGATCGCCTGCATTTGGGCTTGGGTGCAGAACTGGAGGTGCTGGATTTGCACGAATACGATGAGTCAATGAAGGTCCGCCTGGAAAATACCCGGGAAGAAACCTTGTCTCGCAAGGTTTGTGAACATTTATTGGTGCAAAAACGGCAAAAGGCATAACCAAAGCCCATACTACAGACCTTTTTTGTACTCTAGAAACGAAGGACATGAATTGCCACGTGCTTTAGCGCGTGGATCGGGATTGCCTCTCTTGACGGGCTTTAGCCCCAACCTTAATTTCAAGCTAGGGCTAAAGCCCAAATCTGAGGGTTTTCCTCTGTCCCCAGGCTGAAGCCAGGGGCAATTGATGTCCTCCGAGCAAAATGTCCTGTCGTACGGTCAAAGACAAACACTCTTGGCTTGCTATTCAACGTGGCTTGAGGGTAAACTCAAAATAATCGTAATTCATGTTGCCATTGGCGACTGTCTTCAAGGTCAAAACATGTACCCCTTTTTTGAGTTTGAATGTAGCCATGGCGTTCAAACGGTTCCAATGGTGCCACTGTCGCCAGGCGATGGTTTCCTGGTCATTTTTGGTAGAAGGAACCAAGAGATCGGCAGTCAATGCTTTTCCGTCCAGTAACAAGGCTATTTTCCCGTCCCCACTGGCGGTATACATCAATCCGAGGGTGTACGTTCCAGTTTGGTTTACATTGATGGTATAGTTGATCCATTCTCCTGGACTGGTCCATCCGGTGTACAGTTCGCCCATTGTGGGTTCAACGAGATTGAAAGGAGAGTTGTCGATGTCCCGCGCTTTGGTGTACGAAATGTCTACCCCTTCAAACATTCTGAACTCATTGAGCGCCGTGCCGTTGGCCGGGTTCAGTTTTCCACTACCATTGTTGATGCTGTCCTGGTCGTGGTAAGCAATGCCTTCGCCACCCAGGTCATACCATTCGCATTGGATTTTACCGGGAATTTGCTGGGCCTGCTGGTTCCAGGGCTTCCCTTGATATGCTTTTGATCCCTGATACACCTCCTGCATCGCCAAGGTCAAATCGTTCAAAATTTCCGGCACCAAGGCAAACGGATCGTAAGGTTTACCCCTCACCAAAAGGGTTTCAACGGGCAAATAACCACGGTACCCCGTCTTTTTTAAAATGCCCATGAGGCGGACAAAATCGGTCCGTAGGGCATTGCCGATGCCAAAAGCACTTTCTTTCACCTGCCAGTTGACCGCATACGGAACTACCGCCTCAATGTCCACATAGGGGTCAGGGGTTTTAAAATTGCCCGTGTCCACGATTAGACCGGCCCATTTGCTGTCTACCGCTTTTAGCACTTTGATGCATTGCTCGGCAGTTTGTAGCATGTCGCCGTGGTTTTGAATGCCGATTTTAACCCCGTATTTCTCTCCATGCGCTGCGCACTCCTTGTAACAGTCAATCATCCAGGCCGCTACTTCGTCCCATTTGTTTTCATAACCTTTGGGAATTTCACCCGCAAACAACCTCAAAACCGGTGCGCCCAACTTGGCCGCCACTTCAATCCATTTTTTTGCCAAAGCCACATCAGCCGCCCTGACTGCCGGATCAGGGGAAGCAAAATTGTTGCGAATACCCGTTCCGCTGATGACTATACCTAGTTGTTTTGCCTTATCGCGCACCCTTGCAATGTATTCATCGGAGGGAACAGCGGGATAATTGGGGAAATAATACCCAGTGAGGTCCACCGCAGCAATTTTTTGCACAGCACACCAATCCATTAAATTGAACAGGCTGTACAAGGTCTGTTTGTCCCTGGGGTCTTTGGCCAAAAGCAGATCATTAAAGGAGTAAGCATTCAGTGCCAAGATTATTGGCGACTTCGTGCTTACTCCTTTTCCATTTTGCGCAAGCGCTGCATCGCTACCCCATAAGGTGATTAAAGCAGTAGCAAAAACAAAGACCCACAGAGATTTGACGTGACTTGTTTTTTTGTAGTGATGCATGGTTGCGATGGATTGATCTGGTGAAAAGGTTATCCTAAAATGGTATTGATTCGCTTCAATTCTTCCTCGCTAAAAGCGTAATTGGCGAGGCAGCCAATGGAATCCAGTACTTGTGCGGGCTTGCTGGCTCCGATTAGTACCGATGTGATGCGGGGGTCCTTCATGATCCAGGCCAGGGCCATTTGAGCAAGGTTTTGCCCACGTGCCTCGGCCAGCACATTGAGCTCGCGGACTTTATTGATTTTGTCTTCAGAAACAAAGTCTTCTTCAATGGCACCATTGCCCCGATGGCTGGATGCTCTGGAATCAGCGGGAATCCCTTTCAAATATTTATTGGTCAGAAGGCCTTGTTCCAGCGGTGAAAAGGGGATACAGCCTACACCATTTTCCTCCAACACGTCCAACAATCCATCTTCTACCCAACGGTCGAACATGGAATACCTGGGCTGGTGAATCAAACAAGGGGTACCCAGTTCTTTCAGGATTTTAAAGGCTCGGGCCGCCTCGGCTGGTTTATAGCTGGAAATGCCGACATACAAGGCTTTGCCCTGGCGAACCATCAAATCTAGGGTACCCATGGTTTCTTCCAGCGGCGTTTCGGGATCAGGGCGGTGGTGATAAAAGATATCGACGTAGTCTAGTCCCATCCTTTTTAAGCTCTGATCCAGACTGGCTACCAGGTATTTTTTGGAGCCCCAATCACCATAAGGCCCTGGCCACATGCCCCAGCCAGCCTTACTGGAAATGATCAATTCATCCCGGTAAGGCACAAAATTATCTTTGAAAATTTTGCCGAAATTCTCTTCCGCTGAGCCTGCAGGAGGACCGTAATTGTTGGCCAAATCAAAATGAGTAATGCCATTGTCAAAGGCAACTTTCAAAATATTGCGGGCATTGTCCAGTACATCGATGTGACCAAAGTTGTGCCACAGGCCAAGCGAAATGGCTGGCAATTTTAATCCACTGTTGCCACAGCGGCGGTATTCCATGGATTGGTACCGTTGGGGACTTGGCAAATATTGCATAGTTGAATCGTTTTTACTATTTTAGAATAAAAAAGCGCTTTAAAATTAGCTAAGCTTTTTCAATCATCGCCAGCGCTTTTACCATTATTTCCAAATCGGTCACGCCCCTGAAGCCGCTGAAGCCAACCGACAATATACTTCCATCTTGCAAGGTTAGGGGTTGGCCGCCTTCCCAACCAATCAGGTCGGGTGCTTCAATGCCGTTGGCATTTTCATCGACCTCTTTGTTGAAGACCATCCTTTCGTATGCACCGGTTTTTACGCCAGTAAGCCACACTTGGCTGGCTTTGGTCCAGGCCACTTTGTAGGATTGCCGGAGCCTGGGTCGATTGGTTCCGAACATTTTTCCGTGTACAAGTCCTTGGTCATCAATGATGCACACTGCCAAATTTCCGTGCGAAATACATTCATCCTCGGGGATTTCCATGTACTGGGGAATCAGTTTTTCGATTGCCGTAAATAATTGATTGATGATTTCAGCCATGACTTGCGCTTGATTTTAGGTTTTGTATTGCTGCTGTTGCTGTAAAATTCAAGAAAAATGGCCTGCTCCCTGCATTTTAGCCCGGATTTATTTGCGACAACGTTGTAGGAGCTTCTTCATCAATTCCTACAAATCTTGCCTATCTTTGGAATGGCGCATCAATCCTTCAACATGACCCTCAAACAACTTGCCAAAGAGCTGAACTTGTCTTTTTCAACGGTGTCAAAGGCACTGCGCGACAGCCATGAAATCAGCATTGAGACCAAAAACAGGGTACTAGCCAAAGCCAAGGCATTGAACTATCAGGTGAACCCGCTCGCCAGCAGCTTGCGCAAACAAAAAAGTAAAACCATTGCCGTAGTCATTCCGGAGGTGGTCAATGATTTTTTTGGCCCGGTCATCAATGGCATCGAGTCCATTGCCCAGGAAAAAGAGTACCATGTGCTGATTTACCTGACCCACGAGGACATGCAAAAGGAAGTGGCGATAACCAAACTATTGCAAAACGGACGGGTAGATGGGATCATGATGTCCTTATCGGAACAAACTTCTATTACAACCCATCTGGAAGCCTTACAAGAAAAGGGGATACCCTTGGTTTTTTTTGACCGCATCGCCGAGCAGATGGATGCCCCCAAGGTAACTACGGATGATTACAACTGCGGCATCAAGGCTACCGAACACCTGCTTGAAAATGGCTGCAAAAGCATCGCCTTTTTGACCATTGCCCCCAATTTGTCGATCAGCAACAAAAGGATGAATGGCTACCTTGATGCTTTAAAAAGGCACAATATTGAGCCTGACGAGCGCCTGATTTTGTCTTGTACTGGTGACGATGCCAAAAACAACGAGCTGATCCGACAATTGTTAGGTAACCCGAATCGACCTGATGGGGTATTTGCTTCTGTAGAGAAGTTGGCAATTTCGACTTATGCCATTTGTGCGGAATTGAATTTGAATATTCCCGAAGATCTGAAAGTGATTTGCTTTTCGAACATGCAAACCGCCGCCTTTTTAAATCCTTCCTTAAGCACCATCACCCAGCCTGCATTCGAAATGGGCAGGGAAGCTGCAGCTATCTTGTTTGATTTGGTGGAAAAAAAAGGAAAGCAACCTCGGGTGGAAAAAATGGTGTTGAATTCGGTCTTAGTGGAGAGAAATTCCAGCAAAGCCACTTGGGAAGCCCCTAAAAACATAAAGCCGCAGAGCTAACCCCGCGGCTTTTCTATAATAAATAATCAAGCATTGCCAAAGTAAATCGATTTTGCCTGGGGGTTAAGCACGTTGGTGCACCAATTCCGTTTCGAACATTTCCTGCGGATGCAGCGCATCGAAAGAGTAACCTTCGGCTGCAAAATATTCTAACACTTTTGGTAATGCGTACTCCAGGCGCTCTTTCGATTTGATGCTGTCGTGGAATACCACGATGGAACCTGGGCCAGCATTTTGAACCACGTTTTTGAGCACCTGCTCCGGCGTAATGTTGGTATCAAAATCACCACTCAACACATCCCACATCACAATCCGGTAATGCCGCAGCAAAAACTGGGTTTGTTTGGGCGTCACCCGGCCATAAGGTGGGCGAAATAGCACGGATTTGGATTGGCTGGCACCCTGGCGGATGTTGTGAAAATAAGTGATGTTTTCAGTCACCCAACCATTGAGGTGATTCATGGAGTGATTGCCGACAACATGGCCAGCATCCACTACTTGTTGGAATACTTCAGGATGTTTGCTGATGTTGTCACCTACACAGAAGAAGGTGGCCTTGGCATTGTATTGTTTCAGTTGTTCCAATACCCAGGGGGTAACTTCGGGCACAGGGCCATCATCAAAAGTGAGAAAAATTTGTTTTTCCTCGGTGGGGATCCTCCAAGTAAAATGGGGGAATAAGTTTTGGATAAAGTGGGGTGTCTTGATCAAATACATAAGCATAATTTTTTGGGATTGCTGCATCAAAGAGCAACAATGCCGATGTTCACGGGATAAAAAAAATCATCAACAGTACTTAAGTCCAGTCCGAAAAGGAATTCCACTGGTATTGCACCTGAGTAGTAGGGCAAAAATAAGTGTTCATTTTTCTTGAGCCAAAGGATTAGACAAGGCACTTGAAATGAACCGTTTGCTTATCTAATTCTCTGGCAAAATGAACACTTATTTTTTTATCGCCCCATTGAGCCACTTAAATTTTTACTTTTGTGGATCAAAATTGCGTAAGTGCTGTTTATGCTATAACGCAAAAAATTAAAAATGGGCTGCTCTATAGCGCATTTTTTTTCAGAAATTTTTGAAAAATAATTCTATCGACCTTTTTTCATGGAAAATATTCGTGTTCGATTTGCCCCAAGTCCTACCGGCGCCCTGCACATAGGCGGCATCCGTACGGCATTGTACAACTACCTCTTGGCCAAAAAATACGGCGGAACCTTTATCCTGCGCATTGAGGATACAGACCAAACCCGCTTTGTACCCGGTGCCGAAGATTACATCATCGAAGCCCTGCACTGGGCTGGCATAGTACCTACTGAAGGCCAGAGTTTTGGTGGCGAATACGGCCCCTATCGGCAATCCGACCGCAAAGCCATCTACCTCGACTACGCCAAAAAGCTGGTTGAAAATGGCCAGGGCTACTACGCTTTCGATACGCCCGAAGAGCTGGACGCCGCCCGCCAGGCCGACGACACCTTTAAATACGACTACAAAAGCCGTGCGCGCCTCAACAACAGCCTGACCCTGAGTGCCGCTGAAGTCCAACAACGGCTGGACTCTGGTGCGCCCTACGTCATTCGCCTTAAAGTACCTGAAGGTGAAACCGTTCACATCCAGGATTTGGTTCGGGGTGAAGTGAATTTCCAAAGCAATGAGCTCGACGACAAAGTGATGCTCAAAGGTGATGGCATGCCCACTTACCATCTGGCCAACGTGGTGGACGATCGTTTGATGAAAATCACCCACGTGATTCGGGGCGAAGAGTGGTTGCCGAGCACTGCGCACCACGTCCTATTGTACCGCGCCTTTGGTTGGGAAGCTGAAATGCCCCGTTTTGCCCACCTGCCCCTGATCCTCAAACCGGATGGCAAGGGTAAACTCAGCAAACGTGATGGCACTCGCCTGGGTATTCCCGTGTTTCCATTGTCCTGGACAGGCGAAACCCCGGAAGATTCTTTTGTGGGTTTCCGCGAAGCAGGTTTTGATCCCCGGGCCATGGTCAATTTTATGGCCTTTATGGGTTGGAATCCCGGCACTGAGCAAGAAATTTTCAGCATGGACGAGCTGGCCGAAGCTTTTTCGGTGGAAAAAATCGGCAAATCTGGCGCACGTTTTGACATTGAAAAAGCCAGGTGGTTCAACCAACAATACATCATGGCCAGTAGCGAGGAAGAACTGGCCAAAACCGTTCGCCCCATCGTTGAAGCCCATGGGCATCAACCTACAGAGGCCTATTTGCGCAGTTTTGTCGGGATGATGAAGGAGCGCGTGGTGCTGTTTCCTGATTTCTGGACAAATGGCGCGTACTTCTTTGAAGATTTTACCGTTTTTGATGAAGCAACCATTCGCAAGAAGTGGAAAACTGATGGCAGTCGGGCGATTTTTGCACCACTGTTGGAGCAATTGGACGGCCAGGCCGATTACAATGCCGCCGCAGTACAGGCCTGTGTGGAGGGTTTTACCAACGCAGCAGGTTTGAAATTTGGCGACGTTTTACCTATTTTACGCGTAGGACTGACTGGCACGATGAAAGGCCCGGCAGTATTCGACATGATGGCTTTGTTGGGCAAAGTTGAATGTCGGCGGCGGATGGAAAGAGCGTTTGATTTGTTCGATCAAGTAATTTGAAAAAAAGTTGAGGGAGGTTTAGGAAGGTTGAGAAGGTTTAGGCTCCGCGAGCGACTTAGACAAGGACATTGTCAAAATCGCTCGCGGAGCCTAAACCTTCTCAACTTCCCTAAACCTTCTCAACTATATCAAAATATTTTGCTACTTTAGAGCAGCCTAAAGAGCATTGACCAAAAACCGATCACATCCCATGGACCAATTGTACATTGTCCACCGCCACGCTATTTGCGCTAACCTGGTCCGAAAGGAATCCCATATTCATTTTGATATTGTAGTCACTGTGTTCAAGGTATCCGTAAAACGTATAACTTCCGTTTTGGTATGAAGCATTTGTTTTACCTCCTCGCCATACTGGCCACATGCCTACTTTTCGGCACTGCTTTGTCAGGAAAGGCCAAGCAGCCTGACCGTTTTTTCCCTCTGACCCGTCTGGTGGAAGATACAACCCTTGTAGCTTGTGAAGACGCAGATACAGCCTATAGCACCTGGTTCAACACCTTACAGCTACAGGTCACACTGCCTGCACAACAAAGTGGCCATACCGTTACCATTAATCCTACTCCACCGGAAGCCTTTGTTTTTAAAGGGCCATGTGCGGATACCTTGCGGCTGACTTTTACAGTGACCAATCAAGGCGGTCAAACCGTTTCCAATGACACCTATGTCTTCATCGTCGGAGACAATGAAGCGCCCAAAATCATCTCCTCCATTGCGGACTCGCTGATTTTAGGGTGTAAAGACCCTATCCCGGATACCTCCACGGTAAAAGTTACAGACAACTGCGCCTTAGAAAGTGTAGTATACAATCAAAGTGACCTGGGCAGTGGCAACTGTATTTACCGCCGCAAAATTGTACGCACCTGGCGCGCCTTCGACAAATGTGGCAACCGCAGCGATTACCGACAGGTGATTGTGATCACGGATAATGACGCACCTTCCTTTGGACAATTTCCCCGGGATACCACTATCGCCTGTAATGTGGCCAAGATTCCTGAAATTTTAGGAATCCCCATTTTAAGAGACAATTGTGACCCCGATCCCGTCCTCAGTTTTACCGATGAAATCGTCTACGGGACTGATCCCAATTGTAAAGGAACTTATGAGCTGCGGCGCCTCTGGCGAAGTGAAGACGTATGTGGCAACAGTGCCGTGCAGCGACAGATCATCTATGTAGTAGACAACGTCAAGCCTAGTTTTACGCCCCCTCGGGATACCATCATTGATTGCCGCTTTGGTGACGATCCTGCCTTTTCGGGCAAGCCTAAAAACCTAAGCGACAACTGCAGTACACTCACAGAGGCCAATTTGAGCTTCAATGACGTGCTGCAAGGAGGAGGTTGCGACAACAATTACATCGTCCTGCGTACCTGGAGATTGGCGGATAGTTGTGGCAACTTCATTACCCATCAGCAGCGGATTGAGGTGATCGACCGCACTGCTCCGGAGATTACCCGTGCGCCCATCAACTTGATTTTGAATTGTGATGCAAGCCTGGACGCCGAAGCCCGTTTCAATACCTGGATCAGCAGCTTGGGCAATGCCCTCGCAGTCGACAATTGTACTACACCTGCCTCGGCTCTGCGTTGGATTTTGCAGGATGCTCAAAGTGGTGGGGCGGTGACTTTCCCCACACTGCGTTGCTCCAGCGGAGACAGCGTTATTTTGGAGCGGCGGGTGCGTTTCATAGTGGAAGATGAATGTGGCAATCGGGATACCGCTGTGGCCGTTTTTCAAGTCATCGATGATCAGGCCCCAGAACTGAGCAACTGCCCCAGTAATGCTGAAATCAATACTGACCAGGGCCAATGTACGGCCAATTATACGCTGCAGCCACCGACCGTAACCGAGATCTGCACTTTTGCAGCACCCAATAACGAAGACATCCTGTACCGTTACCGCATCAACAATGAAGCAGTCAAAACCATCCCAGGCTTTGTACCCATTCAAGTAAGTTTAAATATTGGGGCCAACCGCATCACCTACTACGTACAAGATTGTGCGGGCAATATCGACTCCTGTAATTATACCATCACCGTGCGGGACCGGGAGCGCCCCGAAATCGTTTGCCCGCCGGATATTGAACTGATTCTGGCCACGGGGGCTTGCACCGCGCCGTTCACTTTGCCCCGCCCCGTTGCTACCGACAATTGTAGCCTGGCGGGTGGTTACAGCAGAACCTTACCCCTGGATAGTACCAGTGCATTTTTGACCTACACGTTTAATGCAGCTTTGAACAGCTACATTGCGGGAGGAAAAGTGCTGAATTTTACCAACGTAGCGCCCAATGCAACGGGCGACGCCAGCATCGTAGTCAATTATAAAGGTGACTTCAATTCTCCCAACGCCATTTTGGAAGTTTTTGGAGAAAACGGCCGCTTTTTAGGCAATTCAAATCTGGGCGATGCCACCTGCAGTCAGGCTGGGCAGTTGAACCTCAGCATTCCTCGTGATACCTTTAACCGCTGGGCCGCCAACGGCGTGATCGTGCTGCGTGTAGCACCCCGCCGCATCAGTACGCCTTCTGGGCAAGCTGGAGAAGGAGTCAATCCCTGTATCCCTTCCGCGATTGTCAACGACGGAGATACTGACCGCCAGGGGTATATTTTTGCCAATCTCGCTTACCCAAGTGTATTGCCCTTGTATTCTGCTCAAGGGGCGACCCCGATCACTGCGACTCGGATGCCCGTGCCACCAGATAGTGTGAGGGTACAGTTTGCTTTAGGGGAAACCCGTGTATCCTACGTCATTCAAGACGCCGGGGGCAATGCCGATACCTGTACTTTTAAAGTGACGGTAAAGGACAATGAATTACCAGTGGCCAAATGTCAGGCCACTACCTTGTTTGTCAATCCTTCCGGACTGGAAACGGAACAAATCAATGCTACTGAGATTGATGCTGGAAGTTCGGACAACTGCGGTGCGCCCACGCTCAGCCTCAGCCCCAATTCCTTTACCTGCGCTCAAGCTGGAACTGTACAAAATGTGACCTTGACGGTTACCGACCGCGCCGGGAATATCGCCCGTTGCTCCACCATCGTGCGCATCGAAAACGAGCGCCCAGCCCCGGCGGCCAATTCTGGTTTGTGTGGCAACGACACCCTTTCTTTGTTTGCCAATCCACCTCTGGCCAACGGAGGCACAGTTTTTACCTTCCGCTGGACGGGCCCCAATGGTTTTACCTCCAACTTACAAAATCCCAAAATCCTCAAAGTAAGTTCGCGCAACGCAGGGTCTTATTCGGTAGAAATCACCGGGATCACCGGCTGCAAGTCGACCGGTGTGGTGGAGGTTTCGATTGAGGACTTGCCAGTGACGCCCACTTTACTGTTGACCAAAGAAAATTACTGCTCTGCTGAAGACATCGTGCTGACTTCATCGATTGCCCCGTCGGGCTCCAATGTGGTTTTCCGTTGGTACAAAGGAGAAGCCCCCAACGGTACGGTAATCGGCCAGACCGTTGTACCCAGCCTGACGCTTCGGGCACCCCATGCGGAAAGCCAGGACAACTATTACCTGACCATTGAATCGGGCGGTTGTGAATCATTACCTTCTGCACCTAAGGTGATTCGCATCTACCAAAAGCCCCAGGCCATTCCTAAAAAAGCCAGTTTTTCAGTTTGTGAAGGGGAACCCATTGTATTTGGCACCGAGGTGGCAGGCCCCGGCATCACCTATCAATGGACTGGGCCCAATGGCTACAGTTCCACCAGCCAGTCCCCCCCCGCTATCACTGCCGCTACCATGGCGAGTGCGGGAGTGTACACCCTGGTGGTTTCGCGCTTTGGCTGTGCTTCAGATCAAACCTTTATCCCGGTTAGTGTATTGATACGCCCGGCTCAACCACAGTTGACCTCTTCAGGCGCAGCCTGTGAAGGTGGCAAAATCACGCTACGCACCAATGCTACGGCTTCATTTTATACCTGGGTAAGTCCAGCTTTGGAAGAATTTCGTACCACTGTGAGCAGTTTTGACCTCAACAACGTCACCAATGCCCAGGAAGGCCCTTGGCGTTTGTACCTGACCAATCAGGAATGTAGTTCAACACTCTCGCAAGCCTTGGAGGTTGTGGTCAACGACAAGCCCAAACCCAAGGCCTCGGCCAGCTCGGCCAGCATTTGTGAAAGCAGTCGCCTGGAACTAAAAGTCACCCCAGCAACGCCGAATGCTGCGTTCCAGTGGACGGGCCCCAACAATTTTAGCTCCGTAGGCAGTACGGTGGCCATCGACAATGTTCGCCAGATCAACTCCGGGCGTTATGTAATAAAGGTGACCAGTGCCGAAGGCTGTGTGGGAATGGACTCGGTTGCGGTTGAAGTCATCACCAGCATTCGAATTTTTAACGTGACCAACAATGCCCCCAAATGTTTAACCGGCCCGACGGACATCATTTTATCGGCCAACTTTTTTCCAGCCGATGATGGCAATTTCCGTTACAGTTGGACCGGTCCGAATGGGTTTGCAGCCAATGCTGCTCAGGCTACCATTCCCAATGCCACTCAGGCCAACAATGGCAATTATTCGGTGGTCATTACCACGGCGGGAGGTTGTACCTCCGAAGCCGTGAGTACATTGGTCAGTGTAAACGACCCCCCAGCAATACCCTCGGTACCGAAACTTTCTGAAACAACCATACAACCCCTTTGTGTTGGTGGCGCGATTACCCTTTGTACCAATTCGTACCAAGGAACCACCGTGACGTACAACTGGGTGACGCCCAACAAAGGAGTATTCCTGACTACAACCCCTTGCTTCAGTATTCCTCAATCGGTAGCCGATGATTCGGGAACCTATTCGGTATTTGTGAGCATTGATGGCTGTAATTCGCGGGAGTCTGGCGAAGTTATTTTACAGGTTACGCCCAAGCCCATCCTCACGGCCTCCGCAAGTGGGCCAGTATGCCAGGGCTTACCCATCGAGTTAAAATCTACGTTTGTGCCTGGTGCTACCTACAATTGGAGCGGGCCGAATTTTAGTTCTTCTTTGGCCAGTCCAATCATTGCCG
Organism: Saprospiraceae bacterium; assembly: GCA_027486765.1. GTDB lineage: Bacteria > Bacteroidota > Bacteroidia > Chitinophagales > Saprospiraceae > Haliscomenobacter. The sequence continues at coordinate 5,953 of JAIXOO010000043.1, read as the reverse complement.
AAGCGGATTCTGCTCAACATGCGGGCACCTATTCCGTTTTTGCTACCCTCAATGGTTGTAAATCGGACATCGTAACGACCAAGGTGGAAGTGCTAGCAGGCGCTCGCCGCCCATCTTTAGTTGGCAATAGTCCCTTGTGCATCAGTGGCGCTGATGCACGGCTGCGTTTGTCGCTAAGGCCTGGTACCGCCACAGCAGGAGCGGTGTATACCTGGAGTGGGCCAAACGGCGCCCTGGGTACGAGTACCACCACCGATTTTGACATTCTCGACCTGAGTACTTTTGCTGAAGGCATCAGTAATTTTACGGTGCAGGCCAAACTGGGAGTTTGTAACTCCCGGGTATCGGAGCCTTTCCCCATTTCTTTTAGCAAAATTCCCGCTGGGCAGGCCTTTGCTGGCGCAGACCTTTTGGGTTGTGAAAAATCGCCGATTACCCTCAGCGCGCAGGCACCCGCAATTGGAACGGGAACCTGGAGCCTGCTGAATGGTGATACGACCGGTGTGCGCATCGTTGATCCAAGTTTGGCCAAAACCCTGGTCAATGGCCTGAAGGGGGGCCAAAACTATACCTTCCGTTGGGCGCTTTCGAGTGGTGCTTGTACCAACTACTCTAGTGACGACATCATCATTACCGTCAACAAACCGGATACGGCCTTTGCTGGGACGGATATTTTAGCATGTTTTTCCCGCGAGATCAAACTCAATGCGCGGCCTTCCACGAGTGCCCCAGGAGCCTGGAGCCAGTCGGAAGTTCAGGGCTTGTTGGGTGTACTGATTCTTGACCCAACTAACCCTCTAAGCGGGGTGACGGGCATGCAACCGGGCAACCTGTATGCATTCACCTGGACGCTCAAAGCGGGTGGCTGTGGAAACATTACCGACGAGGTTTTGGTGTTGATTTCTGATCCCGGCCCTTACGCCGGAGGGGATCAATCCATCTGCAACAACGAAGCAGTGATCCTGTTGGATGCTGATATTCCTACGGATGGCAGTCGGGGTCGTTGGACCGCCATTACCCAAGGCATCAACATCCCCAACCCCGAGGACCCCAAAGCGCAGGTGCGCAATTTGCGGATTGGGGAAAATAGCTTTGTCTGGGAGGTGGACAATGGCATTTGTGGAAAGGACTCCCGCGATACGGTGGTGATCAACTACAAACGTTCACCCAAAGCCTTAAACGACTTGGTGAGTGGAGGTTTTGGCTTGGACATCCCGATCAATGTGCTGCTCAACGATACGGTGCCTGCCAATACTCAGGTGAGCATCATTAGGCAGCCGTTTAATGGTACGCTTACCGCCACCGGGAATGGAATTTTTACTTACACTCCACGCACCAATTTTGTGGGCGAAGACAAGTTTTTGTATCAAATCTGTAGTGCGGGTTGTGATTGCTCGCAAGCGGAAGTGACGATAGAAATTGGTTCTGATGCGGATTGCAAAATCCCTTCGGTGATCACACCCAACAATGACTTGATCAACGATGTCTTTACGATTCCTTGTTTGTTAGACGATACCGAGTACCCCGAAAGCCAGGTCATCATCTTCAATCGCTGGGGCGATGAGGTATTCCGATCGGGCAAGCCCTACAAAAACACCTGGTCGGGTACCTACAATGGCGAAGATTTACCAGCAGACACTTATTTCTACATCCTTGATTTTGGCAAAGGACAAAAGCCTAAAAACGGATTTTTAGTCATCCAGCGATAAACACAGGCTATGAGAAAAATCTACATCCTTTTCATCCTTCTGGGCTTGGGCTGCGGGGTGCAGGCCCAACAAGAAAACCAGTTCACCCAGTTTCAGCATTACAAACTGGGCTTTAATCCAGCCTACGCGGGCAACGCCGAAGGCATCTCCATCGCAGCGCTCGTAAGACAACAATGGCTGGGCATCAAAGGGGCACCGATGGTGCAGCTCCTCTCGCTGAATATGCCCGTGCTGAATAACCGGGTAGGCATTGGGGCCAATTTTGCGTTGGCCTCCATTGGCGTCACCAAGCAGTATACGGCGGAATTGGCCTATGCCTACCGCATTCCCGCGCCTCGGGGGCACCTCAACCTGGGTTTGATGACCTCGATCCGCAACTTCCAAATGAATTTTTCAGAGTTAGAAGGCTCGCAGCCGACCTCGATTGATGGGGCGATTCCGGCGGGTTTGCAAAGCAAATACGTGCCCAATTTTGGAGCGGGCATTTATTACGATGCGCAGAATTTTTACATCGGCGTGTCTTCGCCACGTTTGTTGAACGTGAGCATCGACCTGGCGGATGGCAGCGGCACCATTTCGCGCGAAACGCCGCATTTTTTCCTGATGACCGGGGTGATGATTCCGCTGGGGGAGAAGATCAAATTGCAACCACAAACCTTGCTCAAATACGTCAAAGGTGCACCTTTTGATGCGGATGCCAACCTCAGCTTGATTTTTAATGAGCGGTATACTTTTGGTGCATCCTACCGTTTGGGTGGTTCCAGTGCATCGGGAGTGGGTGAATCAGTATCGGGTATGTTCAGTGTACAGATGGGTAAAAACTTGCTCATCGGCATGTCTTACGATGCAACCCTGTCGGAGTTGCGGCGCTACAACAATGGTAGCCTGGAGGTGGTGCTGCGCTACTTCATCAATGGGCGGAATTCGGGGGATGTGATTTACGAGAACCCTCGGTTTTTCTTCTAGAGCAAACAAAAACAATCAAATGAAAAATTCCTTCAACCCCTGGCATCATGTTTCACCTGGCGACAATTTACCAGACATTGTCCACGGCATCATTGAAATCCCCAAAGGAACCCGGGCCAAATACGAACTAGACAAAGAAAGTGGCCTTTTAATATTGGATCGGGTGCTGTACTCATCGGTGTATTATCCAGCAAATTATGGGTTCATTCCCCAGACTTATTGCGACGACAAAGACCCTTTGGATATTTTGATTCTATCCCAGATTGATGTGGTGCCCATGTGTATTGTTCCTGCCAAAATAATCGGGGTCATGCGCATGCTCGACAACGGTGAAGCCGACGATAAAATCATTGCGGTAGCCGCAGGTGACCCCAGTGTGAGCCACATCAAAGACATCTCCGAACTACCGGCCCATTTTATTTCTGAAATGCGGAGCTTCTTTGAGGATTACAAAAAACTGGAGAACAAAACAGTAGTGGTGGAAGAGTTTCTGGATCGGGAAACGGCGGTTAAGATTTTGCAGGATAGTTTTGAGTTGTATCGGGAGGTTTTTGGGTAGGGGTGTGAAGGGAAGAGTGGATTTAAAATTAATTGACAATCAAATTTTTAAATCCTTTTAATTGCTTGCAATGGGAATGATTATCTGCCGAAAGCATAGCGAACAAGTCATCAGTTTTGTATCTGTAAAGCTTAAAGACGCCATACTAGCCATACTAAATGATTCTGTGCCCAATGACAATGAAGTGCTGCTCATTGTAGTAAGAGATATAGCTATACCAGATCTAGATTTTGCTTATCAAGGATGGAACCAAGATCATCAATTTTTAATGGCCCGTAATGAGCAAAGCAATATTATGGATATTGATGAATTAAATCAATTAGCAGTACCAATTTGCCCAAAGTGTAGAAATGAATACGTTCAAAAACATAACCTAAGCGAAAAATCAACCGATGAAATCCATTTCATCTTTACGGAATAATATTTTTATCCTTTTCTTTGAATAAACCTCCACCTTCCCACATGAACCTCCTTCCCGAAGCCCAACTCATCTGGTCGCCCACTGTTGCCAACTCCCGCATGAATCGGGAAAGAAACGCCAGTGGAGTCAACAGCTACGAGCAGGAATTCAAGTTCAAACCCGAAGCATATCTGGCAGCCAAGATAGCCGCATATGGGCAAGCATCCTGGCTCGATTTGTGCTGTGGACAGGGCAACGCCTTGATTCAAACGGCCCGATACTTTGAGCAACACGGCCAACAACACTTGCTTCAACTCACTGGAATCGACCTGGTGGATAGTTTCCAACCCCTGGATGAAAACATTACCTGTGTAGAGTTTGTATCTGCATCGCTCCTGGACTGGATGCCCGCCCAAAACTATGACCTGATTACCTGCGTACACGGTTTGCACTACCTCGGTGACAAATTAGAAGTGATTGAAAGGAGTATTGCTGCTCTAAACCCATCCGGTCGGTTTGTGGCAAATCTCGACTTGAACAACCTGGTTATTCAAGGGACAAATACCAGCACTTATCTAAAAAAGTCGTTCAAACAATTAGGGATTGCCTATCATGCCCGCCGAAAGGTGCTTGAGCGAGTTGGAGGCCTGGCGATTAAATTCGACCTTCAATACCTGGGCGCAGATGATCATTCTGGCCCGAACTACACCGGGCAGGATGCGGTAACTTCTTATTACTCCGGGTGAAGATTAGTACACAAGCCATCAACATGGAACAACTCATTTCAAAACTTAAACAAAACAGAATCCTCCAACTTTTCACCATTTCACTCCGCTATTTGTTGGGGACTTCTTTCGTTTATGCGAGTGTTTTTAAGATCCAAGGGAAAAGGTTTATGCCGGAGCCGGGTGCAAGTACCGGAATCGATTCCCTTGCTCACTTCTTTGAAGCCATGTATCAGGCCGAGATCTATTGGCATTTTATCGGCTGGGGGCAGCTGATTGCCGGGTTTCTGCTGATGTCTCAAGTGTTCAGCACCTTAGGCGCGGTGGCATTTTTCACCATTGTGCTCAATATTTTTGTCATTACACTTTCATTTGAATCGACCAGTATTCAACTCATCACTTCTTTAATGCTACTTGGGAACATATACCTGCTGTTGTGGGATTGGAATAAACTCAAGTTCATCGCCCTGCCTAAGCCTCAAAATTACCTGGACGATAATGCCGAGTTTGCTACCCGGAGGGTTTGGACGCATTTAGGGCTGTTCTACTTTTTTGGCGTTGTTTTACTGCGAAATGCGATGATTGGCAATCTATTATCCGCTAAATCTGTTCCCATAAATTTTGTATTATTGGGTGCTGTTTTAATGCTTTTGACTTGGCTGATAACCGTTGTTACTCAATTTGTAAAAAAATGAAAGGAGAACAAATTCAAACGCTCCACCCTCTTCCAGGCAAGACAAACAAACGCATTGCCCTGGAAAAATACGAAGTAATCAAGGAGCAGATTTTAGCTATTTTGAGCCAATCCGAGCTGACGCATACGGAGTTGATGGAGCAATTGTATGCCAACGTAAAGGATACCTTTGAAGGCGGGGTTCAATGGTATGGGGAGACCGTAAAACTGGATTTGGAAGCTAGAAAAGTGATTGAACGAACGGGGACCAAACCGGAAAAATATCGCTTAAGAACAACGAATGACTAAGTTATGACTTCGTGTCCATTGGCTGAAAAAAAATCAAACCTAGCGGAAGTAAAAACCAAACCTAGATGTCGCTAACCATGATCCATAAATTTTCCACCCTTGTCCTTAGCTTATTTTTAGCAGTTCCTATTTACGCCCAGGTACCCAATTCGGACCTTACTAAACGAGTTTTAATAGCCCCAGAAAGTGTTTTTAAACTATTTCGGGAAGCCGAAATGTTTGAACCCATGAAAAACAAACGGGTTAAAAAACGCTTGGCACAGTTGGAGTTTTTCTACAAAAGCTGACACTTATGATCCAAAAACAACGGCATCCAAATTCAAAAACATTCCACTTCAATACGCCGTACATTGGCAAAATGACAGCACGTACTGATTGGGTAGCTGGTGGTAACTTTGATGGTTATATTCGTGCAGATGTCATTACTTTTTATGAAGAAGGTTGTGCCTTGATATGGGAGCATAAGATTGTTGCTTCCTACTATGACGAGGAGCTTCCAGAAGATAGGGTAATTCACAAAACCACTTACGATTTTAGCGATTCAAGAGGAATAAAATTTCTAGGCTATAGAGGTCGTTTTTTGGGTGATAATAACGAATTTTTGGTACTTGA
>JAIXOO010000478.1 GCA_027486765.1 Saprospiraceae bacterium | reverse complement strand
GGTAAAATTGCCGAAAAACTGGGCTTGGAAAATACCCGGATCCTGGCCGCTAAACCCTTGCTGAAAAATGGCCTACCCGCGCCTGACCCAGAAGTGGGCTCAGGGATGATCGGCACTTTGCCTCAAAGCATGAGCGAAATCGACTTTCTACAACACCTCAAAAGCAGCATGCAAGTGGGTTGCATCAAATACACCCCCTTGCGCAACCGCGAGGTGCGTACAGTAGCGGTTTGTGGCGGTTCGGGAGGCTTTTTGTTGCCCAAAGCCATTGCCGCTGGTGCTGATGTTTTTGTGACCGCCGACTACAAATACCACGAGTTTTTTGACGCCGATGGCCAGATTGTCATTGCCGATATCGGACACTATGAAAGTGAGCAATTTACCATCGAATTATTACACGCGATTATTTCAAAAAAATATAGTAACTTTGCGCGCTATTGCACGAGCGTGAAGACCAATCCCGTTCATTATTATTAACAACAACCAAACATGGCTAACGAAATTACTGTAGCAGAAAAGCTCAAAACGCTGTATCAGCTCCAACTCATCGATGCTCAAATTGGTGAAATTGAGGTATTGAAGGGCGAATTGCCCATGGAAGTTAGTGACCTGGAGGATGATATCATCGGTTTGGAGACCCGTCTGGAGAAAACGGTAAGCAGTGTCAAAGAATTACAAGCTATTGTAACTCGCTTCGCGACCAACATCAAAGAGGCAGAAGCCTTGAAGGTCAAATACAAGACGCAACTCGACAACGTAAAGAACAACCGCGAATACGAAGCATTGACCAAGGAATTGGAAATGCAGGACCTCGATATCCAATTGGCTGAAAAGCGCATCAAGCAGGCCAGAATTGACGTGGCCAAGCAAGAAGAAAGCCAAGCCAATACGGAAGAACGCCTGGCTAAAAAGAAAACAGACCTGGCAACCAAGCAGGTGGAATTGAATGAAATCATTTCCAAAACGGAGAACGAAGAACGTACCCTTCGCGCTGAATCGGATGCTGCTCGTGAGCACATCGAGGAGCGTTTGATCAAGGCTTACGACAAAATCCGTACTTCTTACCGCAATGGTTTGGCCGTGGTAACGATTCAACGCGATTCTTGTGGGGGCTGCTTCAACAAAATTCCACCACAGGTGCAGTTGGAAATTTCGATGCGTAAAAAAATCATCGCTTGTGAGCACTGCGGCCGTATCCTTGTGGATGACTACATCCTGACTGGGGACAAAATCGCAGAGCACATGGCTGCTGAGATTGGATAGGCTTTTTGAAGCCTTGGATAAAAGAAAAGAGGGAGGCAAATTTATTTTGTCTCCCTCTTTTTATTGGTGTACACCTGCTTAGGTGATTCCTTAGGTGGTGAAAAAACTAATTCTACTCTGAGATCATCACCGACATCAACTCCTCAATCTCCTCTGCCTCTACTGGAATACCTGCCATCAAATCCAGCGGACCATTCTCCGTAACCAGGATGTCGTTTTCAATCCGAATGCCCAATTTTTCATCCCGGATGTAAATACCCGGCTCACAGGTGAAGACCATACCTTCCTGAATTGGCACATATCGATCCGCCAGATCGTGTACATCCATGCCTAGGTGGTGGGAAGTGCCGTGCATAAAGAATTGCTTGTACAGCGGCAACTCGGGGTTCTGCTGCTCAATTTCCTTGCGGCTCAACAATTTGAGGTCGATGAGCGAGCTTTCCATCATTTTGACCACCTCTTTGCTGTATTCCTCCAGCGTAGTGCCGGGTACGAGTAATTGTTGGGCTTCCCGCATGATGTGCAATACCGCATCGTATACACTGCGTTGGCGCTTGTTGAATTGACCATTTACCGGGATGGTGCGGGTGAGGTCGGAGGCATAATGCCCATATTCGGCCCCAAAATCCATCAGCAGGACATCACCGGCTTTGCATTCCCGGTTATTGTGGGTATAGTGCAGTACACAACTGTTGGCACCCGAAGCCACAATTGGGTCGTAGGCGTGCCCAGATGCACGATTGCGGATGAACTCGTGGGTGATTTCGGCTTCGATTTCGTATTCCATCACCCCGGGGCGCACAAATTCGAGCACCCGTTTGAAAGCCTTACCCGTAATCCCGATGGCTTGTTGAATCAGTTCCACCTCGGCCTCTTGCTTGTTCATCATCAGTTTTTTGAGGATGGGCTGGGCGCGGTGGTACTTGTGCGCCGGGTAACGCTCCATGAGGTCGCGCGCCAGGCGCATGTTGCGCGTGGGCAATTCGGGGATAAAGCGGTCGTGCTCCTCAGTATTGATGTAAATGCGCTTGGACAGCAGGATCAGCTCGTGTAAAATGGGGCCCATCTCGTCCAGCCAATACACTTTTTGAACGCCGGAAACTTCGCGAGCCCTTTCTTTGCTGTATTTCTCTCCTTCCCAAATGGCAATGTAGTCGCTGGTGCGCTTCACAAAAGCCACTTCCTGAAATCCTTCCTTGATACAACCTGGAAACAAGACCAACACGGTTTCTTCCTGATCCAATCCACTGAGGTAAAACAAGCCCGAATTCTGTCGAAAGGGAAAAAAGGTGTCTCCGCTACGCGGCATCAAATCGTTGGAATAAAAGATTGCCAACGAGTCAGGCTGCATCTTGCGCATGAAACGCTTACGGTTGTTGACAAAAAACTCCGGGTTGATCGGATCGTATTTCATGGTCGCTTTCCTTTTAAACAAGCCCTAAATTATAAAAGATATTGGATTGCTAGCAAAGGAATTGGGGCTTTTGCTGGAAAAGCGATGATTTTTT
>JAIXOO010000279.1 GCA_027486765.1 Saprospiraceae bacterium | reverse complement strand
TGTTTGTGGTGGCGCTGGGGATGTTGGCGGGTTTGTATGTGTATGGGGTGAATAGGGGCTGATTTTCTTATAATGAACTGCTGATCGGCTAAATTAACGTGATTTTTGAATTAATTGACAATGAATAATGTGCGACTTCTACGAAGTCGTAAAACACTCATTTGCAAAAAAATCTACAAATGTATGACCTCTCCGAGGTCATCAGATCGACTTCGTAGAAGTCGTACATTTGTAGAATTTGGGTGTGGTTATGATTTTACGACTTCGTAGAAGTCGCACATTTTGCGCGGCTAATTCAAAATTCACGGTAAGATATCTTTCCATGTAAAAGTCAAATCATCACCCCTCCACCAGCGTCCCAATATTCTCCCCTTTCACGATCCGCATCAAGTTCTCATGATCACCGATGTCAAAAACAATAATCGGCAGGTTGTTTTCCTGGCACAGCGTAAAAGCGGTCATGTCCATGACTCCGAGGCCGAGGCTGATGACTTTGGCGTAAGTGAGGGTATCAAATTTGGTGGCGGTAGGGTCTTTTTCGGGGTCGGCGCTGTAGATGCCGTCTACCCGGGTGCCTTTGAGGATGACGTCGGCGTTGATTTCGTTGGCGCGGAGGGCGGCGGCCGAGTCGGTGGTGAAGTAGGGGCTGCCGGTGCCCGCAGAGAAGATGACCACGCGGCCTTTTTCAAGGTGGCGAATGGCGCGGCGGCGGATGTAAGGTTCCGCGATTTGTTTCATCTCGATCGCCGAGATCAGGCGGGTATAAATGCCCGAACCTTCGAGGGCACTCTGGAGGGCCATGCCGTTGATGACGGTGGCCATCATGCCCATGTAATCGCCTTGAACGCGCTCAATTCCTGATTTGCTGGCGGATAAACCCCGGAAAATATTCCCGCCACCGATCACGACGGCGATCTGGACACCAATGTCGATGAGGCCTTTGATTTGATTGGCGTAGTGCAACAACATTTTGGAATCGATACCGAATTGCTGGTCGCCCATTAAGGATTCTCCACTGAGTTTAAGCAGGATACGTTTGTATTTGAGCTGCATGCGCCGAAACTGATTTTAATTCAAAATCGAAGATAACAATTATAACGAAAAATGCCTAATGACATTCCTTCACTAAAATGAAAACTTATTTTTTATCGCCCACAAATGAAAAAGGCGAACCGGAAAGTTTTCCGATTCGCCTTTCTGGATTAACCCAGTTTCACGTGTTTGAAGCCCGTGGCGACCAAGTCTTTATCGATGGTCTTGAGGTAAGCACCGATGGTCAGTTTGTTGTCCTTCACGAAGTCCTGGTTGACCAGGGTGTTCTCCTTGTAGAACTTGTTCAAACGGCCCAAGGCGATTTTCTCAAGCATTTCTTCTGGTTTGCCTTCATTGCGCGCCAGATCTTTACCAATTTCAATTTCTTTTTCTACTACACTTGCATCAACATCGTCCTTGTCCAGGGCAACGGGGTGCATCGCAGCTACTTGCATGGCTACATCGCGGCCAGCATCGTAGAAGCTATCCGCAGATTTGTTCAAACCTACGAGTACACCGGCTTTGTTGCCCATGTGGATGTAAGGACAAACCATGGCTGCTTCAAGGCGTTCGTAGGAGACATCAATTTTCTCGCCAATAACACCTACTTGTTCAGTAGCTTTTTCGCCGATGGTGATGTCTTCGTATGGCAAGGCCAAGAGCGCTTCCAGGCTTTCTGGAAACTCTGCCAGCGCGAGTTCCGCAAAACCGCGAGTCAGGGCGATGAAATCTTCGTTTTTGGCAACGAAGTCGGTTTCGCAACCCAATTTAACGATTACACCACGTGTTTTATCAGGCGACACAAGTGCCAATACACAACCTTCAGTAGTTTCACGATCTGCACGCTTCAGGGACAATTTTTGTCCTTTTTTGCGCAGCAAATCGATCGCTGTATCGAAATTCCCTTCAGCTTCGACCAATGCATTTTTGCAATCAGACATACCGGCACCGGTCATGTCACGCAATTTTTTTACATCAGCGGCAGAGATGGTAACGCTCATGGTAAGTGTTGATTTATATGTTGATGAATGGTTGGAACAGGAGGGTTCCAAGGTTCCTAGTTCCTAAGTTCCAAGGTTGGTTGAACGCCGAACCCTGGAACTTTGGAACTAGGAACTTTGGAACCCTTTGAGAAGAAGGATTAGCGTACTGCTTCCTTCTCTGCTTTCACAGCTTTGCGCTCTTCCAAACCTTGGCGGATGGCTTCTACCATATAATCAGTGATGATTTTTACGGATTTAGAAGCGTCGTCGTTGCCAGGGATAGCGTAGTCCACCTGATTTGGGTCAGAGTTGGTGTCTACGATACCGAAAGTGCGGATACCCAGTTTGTGGGCTTCAGCAATTGCGATGTGCTCGTGAGAGATGTCTACTACGAAGATGGCAGCAGGCAGGCGGTTCAGGTTGGCGATACCACCCAGTACTTTGTCCAGTTTGTCGCGTTCACGCGTCAAAGTCAGGCGTTCTTTTTTGGTAACGCTGGTGAGCGTACCATCAGCAAGCATGCGGTCGATGGTTTGCATCTTCTTCACCGAACGGCGAATGGTTGCAAAGTTGGTCATCATACCACCCAACCAACGGTCGGCGATGAAGGGCATCCCTACGGTCTTTGCTGCTTCAGAAACGATGTCGCGAGCCTGTTTTTTGGTCGCAACAAACATGATTTTTTTACCACTTTTGGCCATTTGGCGCATGGCGTTGGCTGCACGATCCAGGGAATCGAGGGTGCGATTCAGGTCAATGATGTGAATGCCCTTACGCTCCATGAAGATGTATGGAGACATTTTAGGGTTCCACTTCTTTTTTAAGTGACCGAAGTGAACGCCAGCATCCAAAAGTTCTTTATAAGTAGGCTTGTCCATTATTCCGGATTGAAAAATTAGAAAGAAAACTTTTCCACAAATACGCGTTCCATTAACGCTTGGAGAACTGGAAGCTCTTGCGCGCCTTTGGCTTACCGTATTTCTTACGTTCAACCTCGCGGGCATCACGGGTAAGGAACTTACGGTCTTTCAATGGCTTGCGGAAGTCTTCGTTCAATTGAATCAGGGCGCGGGAAATACCCATGCGCACTGCTTCAGCTTGGCCTTTGAAGCCGCCGCCAGAAACGTTTACTTTGATATCGTACAGGTTGACTACTGCAACTTCTTGCAGTGGTGCCACAACGGCAATTTGTACGTGAGTTTGTGGGAAGTACTCTTTATAGTCACGACCATTTATCTCGATCTTGCCTTCACCTTTTTTCAGGTAAACACGAGCTACAGATGACTTTCTCCTCCCGGTGGCATTAATTTGTTCAGTCGTCATGTTGACTTGATGTTCCCACGGCTAAGCCATGGGTTGTGTTTACTTCTTAAAATTCAATTCAATCGGCTGTTGTGCTTCGTGTGGGTGATTGGCACTTTCGTACACAAACAATTTTTTCACCATTGCACGACCCAAGCGGTTCTTCGGCAGCATACCTTTGATGCCACGCTCTACCAAATAAATGGGTTTGCGCGCCAACAGGTCTTTCGCTACAATGCGCTTCTGACCACCCTGGAAACCGGAGTAAGTCTGGTATTCTTTCTGATTCAACTTATTGCCTGTAAAGCGTACTTTGCCTGCATTAACGATGATCACATAGTCACCCGCATCAAAGTGAGGGGTGTAAGAAGGTTTATTCTTGCCACGCAAAATGTGCGCCACCTGGGAGAACAAACGTCCAGCAATCTCGCCTTCCGCGTCGATCACATACCACTTGCGCTCTACAGTTGCTTTATTCGCATGGGCCGTTCTATAACTTAACGTATCCACTTGACGATGTTTTTGTAAAGTCAATTAAAATTCAATTCTTCAGTGCTTTCTAGCTCAGCTGGCATCACGCCTCCCCCTAAAGCGGTGCAAATGTAAAGTGCTTTTTTTCTTCTTGCAAGCTTTTTTCAAAAAAAAATTCCAAGAATAAAATCATAAATGCCTGAAAAACAGTAAAAATTTTGAACAACATTTTTATTTACCCCCAACCAACCCTTGGAGCTGCATTTGATTCTTTATCCAATTGAATTGCGCAATTCACAAGAATAGAGTAATTTTGCAGCCCTATGGAGAAGAAAACCACCATTTTACCAGTTTTGGCTTTGTTGTTGATGAGCATTTTGTGGCTGAATGGCTGCAAAAGTGAGTTTGAACAAATTCGCACCGGCGGCGATGTGAAAAAGATTTACGCCAAAGCTTTGGAATATTACCAGGCGGAAGAGTGGCAAAAGTCCCAAACCCTGTTGGAGATGATCATTCCCAACGTACGTGGAACAAAGGAGGCGGAGGACGTGTTTTACAAATACGCCTATACCTTTTACAATCTGCGGAGCTATACATCGGCTTCGTACCACTTCAAAACCTTTTCCAACACTTATGGTGCCAGCCCGTTGCGCGAAGAAGCAGAATTTATGTCTGCCTACGCTCAATACCAAGAGTCCCCTACTTTCCGTTTGGATCAGGGCAACACTCTTCAGGCCATCGAGGAGTTTGAATTTTTTGTCAATACCTATCCAGACAGCAAACGGGTAGCCGAGTGCAACACACTCATCGACCGTTTGCGCTTGAAACTGGAGACCAAAGCATTTGATGAAGGAAAATTGTATTTCAATTTGCGCTACTACCAATCGGCAGTAAGTGCGTTTGAAAACCTGCTGAAAGATTTTCCGGAAACCAAAAATGCCCAAGAAGTGCGTTTAATGATCCTGCGTTCGTATTACGATCTGGCGCTCAACAGTATTCTGGACAAAAGGGAAGAACGTTTTAAGACAGCCCGTCGTTTGTCGGCTGAATTCCTGGAGCGTTACCCCAAGTCAGAAAGCCTGAAAGAAGTACAAAACATTCAGGATAATTCCAATAAACAGTTAAAATTATTGACCAATGTCGGATATCAAAACCAAAGTGCAGGGTCTGGATCCTAATGTTCGTGCCCGCAACATGGACGCAATGGCCCGCAAAACGGCTAATGTATACGAATCACTGGCCATCATCACCAAGCGTGCCCGCCAACTGAGCGTAGACCTCAAGCATGAGTTGCACAACAAGCTGGAGGAGTTTGCAGTGAATTCGGATACCATCGAGGAAATCAGCGAAAACAAGGAGCAAATCGAAATCTCCAAGTTTTACGAGCGTTTGCCGAATCCGGCCATCATCGCTACTGAGGAATTCCTCAACAACGAAATTGCTTTCCGTTATGTAGAGCGGAAGAAGCGACCACAAGAGTGATAAATGATGAATGATAAGTGATGAATCGGGAGACTTGAATTCCAATCAAAGATTCATCACTTATCATTCATCACTCATAATTAAAAACCGTGTTGCAAGGCAAAAAAATCATCCTCGGCATCTCCGGTAGTATTGCTGCCTACAAAACTGCCTTTCTCACACGCCTACTCATTAAAGCTGGAGCCGAGGTACAGGTGCTGATGACACCTTCCGCGCAGGATTTTATCACTCCACTTACCCTTTCCACGCTTTCCAAACGTCCGGTATACAGCGAAGTTAGTTCTGAAACGGGTTGGAACAACCACGTAGAGCTAGGCTTATGGGCCGATGCCATGCTGATTGCACCAGCAACTGCCACTACTTTAGCCAAATTGGCCAATGGGCTTTGTGACAATATAGTGGTAGCCGCCTACCTATCGGCGCGTTGCCCGGTATTTTTTGCACCAGCCATGGATTTGGATATGTGGCATCATCCCGCTACCCGGCACAACGTGGAACGTTTGACCAGTTATGGCAATCAACTCATTCCGGTGGGTGTAGGCGAGTTGGCGAGTGGCCTTTCCGGTGAAGGACGCATGGCCGAACCAGAAGAAATTGTAGCGTATCTGGAGCATTTTTTTGCCAAAAAACAGGATTTAGCGGGTAAAAAAATCTTGCTTACGGCTGGCCCTACTTACGAACCCATCGACCCGGTGCGCTTCATTGGCAATCGTTCATCCGGCAAAATGGGCATTGCCCTGGCCGATGCGGCAGCTCGCCGTGGTGCAGAAGTTACGCTGGTGTTGGGGCCATCTAAATTGACGCCCCAGGAAAAAGCGGTAAAACTGATCAAAGTGGAAACCGCTCAGGAAATGCACGACGCGGCCCTGCAATTGTTTCCACAAGTGAACGCAGCCATTCTCGCCGCTGCCGTAGCCGATTACCGTCCCAAAACGGTAGCTACCGAAAAAATCAAGAAAAAAGGGGAAGAACTACAATTGGACCTGATCAAAAATCCCGATATCGCTGCCGATTTGGGTAAAATGAAACAAGCGGGTCAGTTGTTGATTGGATTTGCGTTGGAAACCAACGACGAAGAAAACAATGCCCAGGGTAAACTGGAAAAAAAGAACTTTGATTGTATTGTCCTGAACTCTCTCCGCGATGCCGGCGCCGGGTTTAACCACGATACCAACAAGATCAGCATCCTGTACAAAAACAATAAGAAACGCGATTTTGAGTTAAAGTCAAAGAATGCGGTTGCAGAGGATATTCTGCAAGCAATGATCGATTTATTCAAGGTTTAATGTTTAATAGCTGCTGCTATGAGGAATTTTTTCACAGTCTTTGTCATTTTTTTTGCTGGCTTGGTTATGATTCAAGCCCAGGAACTGAATTTTACCACCAAAGTAAACATCCAACGTTTGCTGGCGGCTGATCCGGCGGTTTTCAATGGTTTGGAACAGGCGCTGAGAGAATTTGTCAACAGCGGCAAATGGACCGAAGATGATTTTCGGCAGGAAGAACGCATCAAAGGCAACATTCTGCTGACCATCACGGGCGAAGCCACCGACGATAGCCAAAGACCCATCCCCAACGTATATACTGCTGAATTGGCCATTCAGGCTTCACGTCCCATTTATGGCAGCAGCAACGAAACGGCCCTCTTCAACTACATTGACCGCGAGGTGACCTTCAAATACGAGCAGTTTCAACCCCTGCAATTCAGCAAATCAGTGTTCAACGACAATCTTTCGCAGGTCGTCGCATTTTACATCCACATCATCCTGGGTATGGACTATGATTCCTTTTCGCTGAACGGTGGCTCGGATTATTTTCAGGCAGCCCAACAAATTGTGAATGTAGCGCAGAGCGCTTCGGCAGTGAAAGGTAAGGGCTGGAACTCCATCGAAGGCAACAACCGCAACCGCTTTTGGATCAGTGAAAACTGGTCTTCGCCCCGGATGAAACCCATGCGCGAGTTGCAATACGTATACCACCGTTTGGGTTTGGACCAAATGTCGCAAGATCCCGCCAAAGGCCGTTCGATCATTTCCAAAACCCTGGAAAATGCGCGCAAATCTTTTGATACTTACCCGAATACCATCCTGATGCAATTGTTCCTGACTTCGAAATCGAAGGAGATCACCGAGATTTTCAGGGTGGGAACGCCCGATGAAAAAGACCGCGTAGCAGACATCATGTCGCGGATCGATCCAACCAATGCCAACAATTATCGGCAATTGCGGCAGTAATGGCGCTGCTGGAATTCAACAAAAATGGCATCTATTGCGCCCAGGCCGATGTCTACATCGACCCCTGGAAACCCGTCAAACGTGCCCTCATCACCCACGGCCACTCCGACCACGCCCGCTGGGGCTCGGATTATTACCTCTGCACGCGCAGTGCCAAGCCCGTCATTCGCTACCGCCTGGGCCCGATCAATATCGAAACAGTAGATTACGGTGAAAGCCGACTGATCAATGGCGTACGGTTTTCCTTTCATCCTGCTGGTCATATTGTGGGTTCTGCCCAAATTCGGGTGGAATACCAGGGCGAGGTGTGGGTCGCATCGGGCGATTACAAACTGGAAGACGATGGTTTAGCCGAGGCTTTTGAGCCCATAAGCTGCCATGCCTTCATCACCGAATGCACTTTTGGATTGCCCATCTATCAATGGCCCAAACAGGAGGAAGTTTTTGCCGACATCAATGCCTGGTGGGCCCAAAATAAAGCCGAGGGCAAAGTGACTGTGCTCACGGGCTATGCCCTGGGCAAAGCTCAGCGCCTGATGCATGGCCTCGATCCCAGCATCGGCCCCATTTTTACCCACGGCGCGGTGGAAAATGTCAACGAAATTCTGCGCGCACAAGGAGTCCTCCTTCCTCCTTCCACGCGACTGGCTCAGGATACTAAGAAGGGGCAATTGGAAGGGGCCATCATTATTGTTCCACCTTCTGCGGCGGATTCGCCCATGGTTCGGCGCTTTTCCCCCATTTCACTGGGTCTGGCTTCAGGCTGGATGGCGCTGCGTAGTGCACGCCGCAGGCGCAGTGCCGATCGGGGTTTCATTTTGAGTGACCACAGCGATTGGGATGAGCTCAACCGTGCAGTGGCCGCTACGGGGGCTGAGCGCATTGTTGCTACGCATGGCTACACTGAACAGTTTAGCCAATGGTTGCGGGAGCAAGGTTATAATGCCAGTGCAGAGAAGACAGAGTTTGACGGAGAAATTTTTGAAGGAGAACCAGCTTTGGAAGAATAATAGCAAATGACGAATTTTTCGAATGACAAATAGTTTTAACTAAATATTTAGGAACGCCTGCCAATTTTAAATCTATCCTAACTAGCGCTTAACGCCATTTAACAAATTCTGCCTGCATCTTTGCTTCATCAAACATCACTTACGAAAAACCAAACGAAAGATGAAAAATACGTTCTTCCTGGCAGCAGCTTTGTTCCTGGCTTTTATCTCTGGTACCAATGCCCAAAGCACCTTGCATGTTGGGGTTCGCTCAGGCTTACAGATGAGCACCATCAAACAATCCGAACTGTTGAGCGAACTAACGCCTAAAGCAGAATACATCTACGGCAACACCACTGGCGCTTTTGCTGAACTGGATTTTGGCGGCAACTTTTCCGTACAGGCTGAATTGGGTTACGCAGGGCGCGGTTTCCGTTATGACCTGAAAGAAGACGTAAAAATTGGCGATTTTGAAATTCCACTGGGCGCAAGCGCCGATTTTCGCTTCAACACCCTGGAACTGCCCGTTTTGTTCAAGGCAAAATCAGGCTTGGATGCAGTTCGCTTTTATGCTCAAGTAGGTCCGTATCTTGGTTACAACCTCAACAGTAAACTGATCGCCAGAACCTCTGGAATCATCGAAATCAAACTTTTTGAAATGGACATCGACCTGGATGCGGTCAATTACAATCGCCTGGAAGTAGGCGGTATAGCTGGCGCTGGGATGGAAGTCAACACAGGCATTGGCCGCTTCTTCCTGGATGGTCGTTACCAACATGGCTTCACCGCGAATGCAGATATCCCAGTGGTGCAAGAAACTTTCCGCAGCAGAGGATTTGCGGTACAGGCTGGTTTTGCGCTGCCGCTAAACTAGCACAAAAGGTTCCAAGGTTCCTGGTTCCAAAGTTCCAGGGTTCGGCGTTGAACCCTGGAACTTTGGAACCAGGAACCCTGGAACCCTTTTTAATGCATTTCCTTCAACAAACGAGCCACATCCTCCATGAACTGATCCACCGACTTGGGATCGGTTCCATCACAGAAGGCGCGCACCCGGCGCTGGGTATCCACCAAAATCAAACGGCCACTGTGGTCAAAACCACCTGGTGCATTGGGATCTTCCTGCGCGATGCTGAAATAATCATTGGCAATGCTGTAGATGGAATCTTTTTCTCCGGTCACAAAGTGCCATTGAGGCAATCCTACGCCCAGATCTGTCGCAAACTTTTTCAAACGAGGAATCGTGTCGTGCTTGGTATCAATCGTATGAGACAACAGTACCAACCGGCCTTCATCCTTGAACCGCTCGGATAAGCGGAGCATTTGTTTTTTTACTTTGGGACAAATGGTAGGACAGGAGATGAAGAAAAAGTCTACCACGTAAGCTTTTCCAGCAAAAGTTTGATTGTTGACCTCCTGACTATCCTGATTCACAAAGGAAAAGTCACGAATGGTATGATAGACGGTGTCTCCATTGACCACATCAAACTCTCCTAAAATGGGTAGCGGAGCGTTTTGATCTGGCGCACCCAATTGGCAACCAACTACCAAGGGTAGTAGCAGCCAAAACAAGTATTTGCGCATAAATCAGGTTATTTTTTACGGTTTGCCAATGCTTTTTTGGCCTTATCGATGGTCTCATCAGTAAACTGGCCAATCCGAAGGATTTCATCCTTTTGCGTGGTCAGGTATTTTTCCAACTCTTCTGGCTTCATCGAAACTTTGTTCAATTCCAGGTCACTGACACCATTCATCCAGTTCATCATGGATTCTTCAGCCTCTTTGAGGTTGACGGTGACCATGCTCAGGTTTTCACGGGTTTCCATGGTCATGGTGGTATCCAAAAACAGGTACTGACGCATTTCTTTGTACAGTTCGTTCAATTCCCCCATTTTGGGCATGATGCGGTCGTGCTCCGCCATCATTTCCTTTTCGATTTTTTCTCCAGCTCCTGCGGCACCAGTACCGCCACAAGCAAATGCCAAGGCCATCAACAGCATTGACGCAATCATCAAACGTATTTTCATGGTGTAAAAATTTTGGTAATCAGAGGGGCAAAGGTAAGTGAAAAGTTGAAAAAAAATTGCGAAATGATATGTGCCTTGGTAGAGGCGACCCTATGTGGTCGCCTTGCATCGTGCAACCATTAAAGGGTTCCCGTCACGATTTTTTTTGTTTTTCCCAACGCGCAATGTACTCTTCTACAATGCCATCGATGATGTCACGTAAGAGGGTTTTTTCCATCTTGGCGATGGTTTTGAGTTTTTCCAGTTTGCGCTCGTCAAATTGTAAGGTCAGGCGGCGAGTAGCGTGTTGGTCGAATTGCACCTTCGGCTCGATTGTTGAGCGGATCAGTGCGTCCAGGCCCTCCATGGGTTTGGCACTGCGCTTTTTGATTTCCGCTTCAGCAGGCACTTGCTGCATTTGCCGCTCGAAGGATTCTTCAAAGGCCTCCATTAGGAAGGCTTGCAAGTCGTCGGTAAACCGTTTGCCCTGGGCTTTTTTATTGGGTTCAGGCTTAGGGATATTGCTGCTTTTGGCAGTGGTCGATTCAGCCGAGAGCAGGGCGTTGCCTTGCAGAGCATCCTCCTCGGGGCTGCTGAGCAGGCTTTCAAGACCGGCGGTGAATCGTTTTTTGCTCATTGTTTCCTTTTTCTCCCACGAATAAATTCGTGGGTTGAGTTTTTATGGTTGCCTCCCACGGATAAATCCGTGGGTTGGCGTAAGTTCTTGGGGGAATGGAAAGCCAACACACCCACACTGTCACACTCACACTCACACCCTTTCTTGTGGGTTGGCGTAAGTTCTTGGGGGAATGGAAGGCCAACACACCCACACTGTCACACATCACACCCACACCCTTTCTTGTGGGTTGGCCTAACCTTTATGCTTGGCACTGGTTCTTTCGATGATTTCTCGGCTCAGGTTAAGGTAGTCCTCGGCGCCGGGGCTATTGGGGCTGTAGGCGAAGATGTCCTTGCGTTGAGAGGGTGCCTCTGCCAGGGCTACGTTGTCGCGAATCATCGTGTTGAACACAATTTCTCCGAAGTATTTTTTGATGGTTTCCACCACATCGCGGTTCAAGACCTTGCGGGCATCGTACATGGTGGCAATCACGCCGCCGATGTAGAGGCCCCGGTTAAGGCGGAGTTTTACCTTATCAATCACCTGTTTGATTTTGGCCAAACCTTGCATGGCCAAAAACTCGGTTTGTAGCGGAATGTATACAGTGTCGCTGGCAGCCAGCGCATTTAAAGTCAGCAGCGCCAGTGAGGGAGGACAATCGATGATGATGAAATCATAGACACCACGAATGGGCTCAATAAGTTCCCTGAGCAGGTATTCACGCCCAGCTTCGTTGATCAATTCCATCTCAGCACCTGAAAGATCAAGGGTGGAAATGACGATATCCAGATTCTCTTTGGCAGGATAAGGAACCAATGGAGCCTCACCCCGAATCGATTCGTAAATGGAGTGTGGATGCCTTGGAATGCCTAAGGACAAGGTGAGATTGGCCTGCGGGTCGAGGTCAATCAGCAGTACTTTTTTACCCAATTCGACCAACCCCGCTGCAATGTTAATTGAACTGGTTGTTTTGCCTACACCACCTTTATGATTCAGCAACGAAATAACGATACCCATATTGATCACTTATAGCCCTGTGCCTGCTTTTGTGTTTGCAATGTTGCAAATACAATTGGACGAAATTAGGCACAAAAATTCAAATTATGGGCAAATTTCGCGATTTGACACCGATTTTTTTTACTTGAACGCCAATTAAATCAAAAAATTTAGTCAGATGCGCAAGATAATTTCCTTTAGCTCAGTCTAAATTACACATTATTTTGCAGCGTATAGTCCTTGTACTTTTCAGGTTGCCCATTGGAACTCGGTAAGTTATCAAAAGCATCCACGGCTTGTTGATTGCTCATAAACAGGTGGTTTTCGCCAATCAATTCAACCAGTCCGGTTTTGGCAAAAATGTCGCGCACCGGCCCGATCAGGCTGGCGAAATAGAGGTTAATACCCTGGGCTTTGATTTCCGTCACCCAATCTTTGAGGGCATGAACCGCACTACTGTCTACATGGCTGATGCTGTCCGCATTGATGACAACGGCTTTAAGCGCATTGCCACGCTCCAGCATCAATTTGCTGAGGTGATCTTTGAAGTAATTGAGGTTGGCGAAATACAGTGGACCGTCCAGGCGCAGAATAAGCAAATCTTTTCGCAATTCAAGGTTATCAAAACGGTAGATATTGCGGTAAAAATCGGTGTTCGGAACTTTAGCCAACACTGCGATGTGCGGGCGGGTTGAACGGTACACCACCATTGCCAAAGAAAGCACGACCCCTGCGCCAATCCCCGTTTCAATCCCCATGGTCAGGGTGATGACAAAGGTGGCAATCAGCATCCAAAAATCGGAGCGGTCTTCCTTCCACAAATGCAGGGCTTCTTTGAAATCGATCAAACCAATCACGGCTACAATCACCACTGCTGCCAGCACTGCATTGGGCAAATAGTAAAAGAGCGGAGTCAGAAACAACAAAGTCAAGATGATCAGAACGGCGCTAAAAATTGAAGCCATGCCGGTTTTTGCGCCAGCTTGATCGTTCACGGCAGTACGCGAAAACCCACCGGTGATGGGATACCCTTGGAAAAAAGCTGCGCCGAGGTTAGCAACGCCTAAGGCTACCAACTCTTGATTTGCATCAACAGTGTAATTTTTATGCTTGGCCTGAATGGCCTTGGCTACGGCAAAACTTTCCATAAAGCCCACCAATGAAATGGTGAGGGCTACTGAAATTAAACTTTTCCATACCCCAGGGTCAAAGGAAGGGGTAGAAATACCCGGTAAACCACTGGGGACTTCGCCCACAATTTTGATGCCGTAATCGGTTAAGTTAAGGCCCCACACGGCCAAAATACCCAATACTACCGCAATCAGCGAAGTAGGTAAACCTCTGTGTAGTTTTTTCCCATACTTGATCACTACAATAGCTACGATGCCTATGCCAATGGTCAGCAAATGGGTATTGCCAATATTTTTAGCCAGTGCTACCAGCATTTCCTGGATGTGTTCACTTTTTGGCAAATCAATGCGCAACAAATGTTTCAACTGGCTCAAACCAATGATGATGGCCGCCGCCGAGGTAAAGCCACTGATGACCGGATGAGATAAAAAATTGACCAAAAAACCCAAACGAAAAACGCCCATAGCCAGTTGCAAGACTCCCACCATCAAAGCTGCGGTGAGTGCATACACCAGATACAGTTCTGGGGTAGCTGGTTGCAAAGCGCCAATCCCCGCCGCCGTCAGCAGTGAAACCATCGCTACAGGGCCAACAGCCAATTGTCGGGAGGTACCCATGACCGCGTACAAGATCAAGGGAACGGTTACCGCGTACAAACCATGAATGGGGGCCAAACCCGCCAGCATCGCATAAGCCATCCCTTGTGGAATGAGCATGACGCCTACGGTGAGTCCGGCTGATAAATCGCCGGACAATTGATCCTTGCTGTACTTAGGGAGCCAGTCAAAAATGGGGAAAAAGCGCTTGAGCATATACTTGTATTTTGATTCGAGTCCTTGATTTGAATACAAAATTGCAGGTGATTAGGCTGAATTTTTGTAATGTGGATCACCGAACTAAAATTTCGGGCAAACTATCTTCATAAATATGGCTAGCCTCCAATTTTTTTTAAAATCTCTCTTCAATGTGATCCTTGTCACTCCATGATACCAAACAGTCCCTTAGTTTTGTGACATCATCAGCGAAACAGCTGTATTCTTCCCTAAGATAACTACCTGAATAAATGCAAAGCATCACATTTATTCATCGCATAACCAAAATCTACGCGGTATGAAGGTAGAACAAATTTATACAGGTTGTTTGGCAGAAGCTGCCTACTACATTGAAAGTGAAGGGGAAGCCGCCATCATTGACCCATTGCGCGAAACCCAACCTTACATCGAACGCGCCGAAGCCGACGGCGCTACCATTAAATACGTGCTGGAAACCCACTTCCACGCCGACTTCGTATCCGGTCACCTCGACTTAGCCAAAAAAACCAATGCTACCATCGTTTTTGGACCAACTGCCCAGCCCAATTTTGAGGCGCACGTAGCCAAAGATGCCGAAGTACTCAAACTGGGTAAAGTGAGCATCGTCGTGCTGCACACGCCTGGGCATACCATGGAATCGAGCACCTTCTTGCTGCGCGATGAAAACGGTGTGGATTATGCCCTTTTCACTGGAGATACCTTATTCCTCGGCGACGTTGGCCGTCCCGACCTGGCGGTAAAAACCGACCTCAGTCGCGAAGACCTAGCAGGCCACCTCTTTGACAGTTTGCGCAACAAAATCATGCCCCTGGCCGATGAGGTCATCGTCTATCCCGGCCATGGCGCCGGTTCAGCTTGCGGCAAAAAAATGAGCAAAGAAACCTGGGGGACTCTGGGTGCCCAAAAACAAGTCAACTACGCCCTGCGCGCCGACATGTCCCGCGCCGAGTTTGTCAAGGAAGTCACCACGGGCTTGGTTGATCCACCCCAGTACTTCCCCAAAAACGCGGTGATGAACAAAATGGGCTACGAGAGCTTCGAAGAAGTACACGATCGCGCTATGCAAGCCCTGAGTGTGCGTGCATTCAAAGCAGCCTGGGCAGAAGAAGACGCCCTGGTAATTGACACTCGTCCTCAGGATGAATTTGCCAAAGGATTTATTCCCGGCTCCATTTTCATTGGGATTGATGACACTTTTGCGCCCTGGGTAGGTGCACTGGTGCCCGACCTCAAACAACCCATCCTGTTCATCGCCGATGCAGGGCGTGAAGACGAAATTGTAACCCGTTTGGCCCGTGTAGGTTATGACAATGCCATCGGTTACCTCGAAGGTGGTTTTAAAGTTTGGCAGGAAGCTGGCGAAGAGCAGGATCAGATCAAAGAAATTGCGGCGGAGGATTTTGCCAAAATCTACAACTCCAACATCAACCTGCTGGATGCCCGCAGAGTCAGCGAATACGAAACCCAACACGTGGACGGCGCTACCAATTTCCCGCTGGATTTCATCAGCCGCAACATGGCCAACATTGACCGCGAGAAACTATACTACGTACATTGTGCCGGGGGCTATCGCTCCATGATCGCCGTTTCGATTTTAAAGTCGCGTGGATTTACCAATATCATCAACATCCAAGGAGGCTTCAAAGCATTACAGACGACCAATTTGCCACTGAGTGAATTGGTGGAACAAGCTACAGAATTGTAACAAGTCGATGTCTTTTGAAGAATCTTGTTGATTTGTGGGGAGGTGGCCAAGGGTCGCCTCCCCTTTTTAGCTTCTGCTTAAAATTTTTTCATTCTTGTGATCCAGATTACACAATAGCCAACTGCATTGGTCGATCTTTACCCTACTTTTCAACCTCAGTAGGCGATAAATTGTACTTTTATTGTCCTGAGCGATAGCAACCAATAAGATTTTTTCAAAAAAGACTGGATATGTCCAACCTAATCGAATTCATCCGGCAACCCTGGCATTGGTCAGTTGCCGGCGTGCTGATCGGCCTCACGGTACCAGCCTTGCTCATTTTGGGCAACAAAAATTTCGGAATCTCGGCCAACCTGCGCCACATCTGTGCAGCTTGCCTTCCTGCAAACATTCCTTTTTTTAAGTACGACTGGAAAAAGGAAGCCTGGAACCTCTTCTTCATCGGCGGCGTAGTCATCGGTGGATTCATCGCTGCTAAGCTCCTGAGCGATCCCAACGATGTGCAAATCAGCCCAAGTTTGGCGGCATCCCTATCGCAATACGGGATCACTGATTTGAGCAATATGGTGCCCAACCAGTTGTTCAACTGGAGCACTTTGTTTTCGCTTAAAGGTTTGTTTTTCTTTGTGGTTGGTGGCTTTTTGGTAGGCTTCGGCACTCGTTACGCAGGGGGCTGTACCAGTGGTCACGCCATCAGCGGTTTGAGCAATTTGCAATGGCCCTCTTTGGTGGCTACCATCTGTTTCATGGTCGGAGGATTTATCTCCGCCAATTTGATCGTACCCTTTTTGTTGGGCCTCTAAAAAACATAAGTCATGGTAAAAGATACAAATACCAAGGAACCTATTCAAGATACCGACTACGAGGTGCGCTCTCTGCATACCATGTGTGTCAACGAAAGTGAACACCACGAAGGTTTTGTCGGCAACCTCAAATATGCAGTGATTGGGTTGCTGTTCGGAATCGTTTTTGTAAAATCGGAAGTGGTTTCCTGGTTCCGCATTCAGGAAATGTTCCGACTCCAGTCGTTTCACATGTACGGGGTGATCGGCACGGCAGTAGTGGTTGGAGCGATTTCGATTTTTTTGATCAAAAAATTCAAAATCAAAACCATCAAAGGTGAAGCCATCGAATTCCAGGATAAAACCTTTAACAAAGGCCAGATCATTGGTGGTTTGCTCTTTGGGATCGGCTGGGCAATAACGGGTGCCTGCCCTGGGCCATTGTTTGCACAACTGGGAACAGGTGCTTTGGCGGTCATTGCCACCATCATCAGTGCAGTGGCGGGTACCTGGGTGTATGGGTATCTGCGGGATCGATTGCCACACTGACCAGGTAGTTAGTTACTCAGCTTAGGTGATTCCTTGAGTGCCTTAAGTTTCTTAGGTGGTGAAAGAGTACCCTGCTACGCAGGTTTTTATTTTCACCACCTAAGAAACTTAAGGCACTCAAGGAATCACCTAAGCGATGACAAAAAACTTTAAAATTCGTTTAGTCTTTAGAAAAGAATTGTGTTCCCTATGCCCAACGAGCTCGAAAAATACATCCAATCCTACTTCGGCTTCCCCCCTGAAAGCCTCCAACAAGTCCTTCAATTTTTTAAACCCAAAACTTACCCCAAAGGAACTTATTTGTTGAAAGAAGGGCAGTATGCCGACTCTTTGGGCTTTGTACAAAGTGGCATCATTCGGGAATATTTGATCGACGACAAAGGCCGGGAAGTCACCAAGTGGATTTCTTCACCCGGCTATTTTTCGGTTGATTTGGCCAGTTTTTTATTCCAACAACCCGCTCGTTGTAATCTGTATACGCTGAGCGAGGTAGACATGTTGGTGATGTCGAAAACGGATTACGCCAAAATTGATCAGGTGGTTCCCCGTTGGTCTACCCTGGAAAAAGGCTTTATGGCCCGCTGTTTCACCATGATGGAAGAAAGGATCGTTACCCACCTATCGTTGTCAAGCGAGGAGCGTTATCACTTGTTTTTCGGCCAAAATCCGGAATTGTTCAATCAGGTTCCGCTGCAATATTTGGCGTCTATGTTGGGGATGACGCCGGAGACTTTTAGTCGGATTCGGAAGCGGCAGTTGGCGCGCTAAGGATTGACTACATTGACACTACTATTTTTTTCACAAAGGACACAAAGGCAGCACAGAGGGCACCAAATGAAGCGTCGTCAACGTCTAACTTTGTGCCCTCTGTGCTGCCTTTGTGTCCTTTGTGAAACTATGTCGCTTTGGAATTACTGTAATATAGCGCTCCTACTGCGCGGAACTCGCTCCCCCTGCCCCCTTCGGCCGAATCGACTTATAAACCACCCCCTGTATCCGCTGTCGCGTATCAAACTTCTCCAAACGATTGTTTTGCTGAGAAGGGAAGGTGCGATTGGAGAGGAACACGTACACCAGATTGTGCTCCGGATCCACCCAAGTACAAGTACCCGTAAAACCCGTATGCCCAAAAGTGCTTTCCGAAGCCTGGGCCGACATATTGGTGGGGTAACTTGCTCCCATTGGGTACATGTCAAAACCTACCCCCCGGCGAATGCTGCGCGGGTGACGGGTGATGAAGTTTTGCACCGTTTGTGGCTCCAGGTACCGATTTCCACCATAATAACCTTGTTGCAGCAGCATTTGCATGATCACTGCCAGGTCGTTGGCATTGGAAAAGAGGCCCGCGTGGCCACTTACCCCCCCCAGCATGGCTGAGCCCATGTCGTGTACGTAGCCTTGCACCCGCTGCTGGCGGTAGTAACGATCCTCTTCCGTGGGCGGCATTTGTTCGATCGGGAATTTTTTCCAGGGATTAAAGGTCGCAGACTGCAATCCAAGTGGGGCATAGAAGGTAGAGTCCACGTATTTGTCAAAACCCATCCCACTCTGATGCTCCACCATTTGTGCCAAGAGGTAAAAGCCCAGGTCGCTGTAACGGTAGTTGATGTTGGGCCGCAATTCTGATTGGCGAATTTGCATAAAAATACTGTCCATGAAGTTTTTATTCAGGTACAAATTGCTGGCCACGGGTACTACAAATTCTCCTTCGGGTGCACTGCGATAATATTTTAAAGAGGGTTTATTCAAACTATCCGGGGTATGCGCCAAGGTTCGTTTGTAAAAAGGCAACCAACCGACCAGTCCCGCATTGTGTGCCATGATGTCCTGAACCACCATGGCTGCCTTATTGGTACCATTGAGACTGGGCAGGTAATTGCTCAAAGGTTTGCGCAAATCGATGCGGCCATCGTCCATAAAACGCATCATGGAAATGGTGGTCGCGGCAATTTTGGTTACGGAAGCCAGGTCAAACACGTCCGAGGTTTGGGTCGGATGATCCTTAAGGTAGGTATGGTGTCCGAATGCTTTTTCATAAATGATTTGCCCATCTTTGGCCACCAGCACCACACAACCCGGAGTTGCTGCTACATTGATCGCTTCATTGGCGATCAGCTCGATGCGATTCAGGGTATCCGAAGACATGCCCACTGCTTCCGGGATGCTGTACCCCATCCGGCCATTGGCTTGGGTTTCTTCACCAGCATTGAAGCGGCTGCGCTCGGAAGCGGTGATGGGCAAACGCCCCGTCATACCAAAGGCACCAAACAGCGCTTGAGCGCTCAAATCTTGTACCAGCGCCTCACTTTCGTAAGCCATCTGGATGGACTCAAACTCGTCGAAAAACTTTAAGCTATAAGGTGAGCCAAAAACACTGAGCACCACCCTGGTTTTGGTATTCAGTTTTTTCAAAAATTGAATACTGCTATAGGAAATGCCGTAGTTTTTGGAAGCCGCCGATGTCATGTCATGTAAACCGACAAAAACCACCTTGTATTTACTCAGTTGGGCCAGCAATGCGGCTTGGCGATCGTCGTTGAGTTCTTTTCCACTGTATAGATGGGTCATCTTGGCGTAGGAGGCCAGTCGTTTTTGGAAAGCAGTAAGCCCATCGGCACCGATGCTCAATGACGCGAAGCTAAGGGTGTCCACCCGCCCAAAAGGCACCAGATGCTGCGTGTTGCGCACCATGGTGAGTGCATTTTTGATCAACTCGCGTTTGAGTGCTTCAGCTTGTGCACTATTTACATCTTTGCGGGCAGTAAGCACATCCTTAGGCTGGTATTTGCTCAAACCCAAGCGGAACTTGTAGGTCAAAATCCGCTTCACACTGGCATCAATTTGCTCCTGAGTGATTTTGCCTTCCCGAACATAGCGCTGGAGTGCTTCGATGGCCTTGGCGGTACTGGGCGGCACACAAATCATGTCATTGCCTGCCAAAATCGCTTCGGCTTCGGCAATGCCATCCGAAAAATGCTCGGTAACACCTTGCATTTCCATACCATCCGTAAAAATCAAACCTTCGAAGCCCATGGCCCTACGCAAAACGTGAGTGATCGTGTTTCGGGACAAGGAAGTAGGACGATCATCCCGATCATCCAGCGCAGGCACTTGTAAATGCGCAACCATTACGCCGCCAATGCCATAATTGACCAAAGAGCGGAAGGGGTAAAATTCCACGCTGTCCAAACGACTCATTTCGTGGTTGACCACCGGGAGATCGTAGTGCGAATCGGCATCGGTATCGCCATGGCCAGGGAAGTGTTTGGCGCAGGCCATGATGCCATTGTCCTGCATTCCTTTCATATAATGGTAGGATTTGACAGTCACATTGTAACGGTCTTCACCAAAGGAGCGGTAACCAATCACTGGATTGCGGGCATTGCTGTTGATGTCGGCAACAGGCGCAAAATTGACGTTGAGGCCGATGCGTTTGCTCTGGCGGGCAATTTCCTGACCCATTTTGTAGAGGAGATCATTGTTTTGAATGGCACCAAGGGTCAATTGTTTGGGAAAGCTGATGGCGCTTTCTTTCATGCGCATACCCAAGCCCCATTCGCCATCGATGGCTACCATAAGCGGGATACGGGAAAGGGTTTGGTATTTATTGGTGTATTCCAATTGCTTTTCGGGGGTACCTTGGAAAAAGCAAAGGGCTCCGACCTTGTATTTTTTAACAATCTCTGCCACGGATTCAGCATAGGCATCTCCTTTGTCGGAATGTGCCCGAATCATGATCAATTGTCCGATCCGTTCGTCCCCACTCATGGAGTTGAATACTGAATCTACCCAATGTTTTTCAGCAGGTGTAGCGGGATTTATGCTGTATACTTTTTGAGCCGCAGTCCGAGCAAAAAACAGGACACAAAGCATTAGCGTGAGTAGAATGGCTGCTACTGGTTTCATGGCTAAGTACGTGTTTGGCGAATAACGCTGTAGTTAATTAGAGCAAGTGCTGATACGTCGATGGGATGAGCTGATCAGTAATGACATTGTAGAGTTTCCAGTGTAAAAAGCTCTATTTCAGGTGCTAGGGCCAGTGATTTTTCATTTTTCAAAAACCTCAATGGCTTAAATATAAGGCTTCCTGCGGATTTGCAACCCTCTTTCCCCGATTTTGTAAAAATTTAACATTTTACAATTTTTTAAAAAGTAAACTTTCCTGCTACTATTTTATGCCTTTTGCGGTATTTTTAGCGTCATTGGTCGCTTATGCTAAAATGGGATTTTTTTTCTACCTAAAATAACGCCATTATTTATTCTCAACCTTGTAAAACCTGAGTATGAAAGGACTATCGCTAACCCTTACCACCCTACTAAGCGTATGGTGTCTGAGTACGGGCTTAGCTCAGAGCAGCGAAGAGGCTCTCAAGCCGATCACCCGAACCTATGCACTCAAAAATGCCACCATCGTAGTCAAACCAGGCCAAACCATCAGCAATGGTACGGTCGTGATTAAAGATGGACTCATCATCAGTGCGGGTCAAAATGTGAGCATTCCTGCCGACGCTAAAATCATTCCTGCGGATTCCCTGTTTGTCTACGCTGGCTTCATCGATGCCTTATCCAACGCGGGTATTCCTCGTCCAGAGGTACGCCCCGCTGCTGGCGGTGGGCCCGGAGGTGGAGGCGGTGGCCAAGGTCAACGCCCCCAGGGCATTAACCCAGGTAGCCCGCCCAACGACCTCGCGGGGATACAACCTGAATTGCAGGCGCGCAACCTCATTAAAGCTACCGAAAAATCCATCGAAGATCTGCGCAAACTGGGTTTTACCAACGCCCACGTTGCTCCGATGGGGCGGATGCTGCCGGGAAGTAGTGCTCTGATTTCGCTGGGCGGCACTGCTGCCGATAACATGGTATTGAAAGACAATTTCGCCATGATCAGCCAGTTGGTTGGTGCCCAGGGGCTTTATCCTAACACCGTGATTGCTGTAATGTCCAAGTTCCGTGAATTGTACAAACAAGCGGAACAAGCCAAAGCGCATGAAAAAATGTACGCGGCCAATCCAGCGGGTATGTCTCGCCCCGAAGTGGATCGTTCTTTGCAAGCATTTTACCCGGTCATCGACAAACAACGCCCAATTTGTTTTGTGGCACCTGACCTAAAGTCGGTTTACCGGGTTTTGGCGCTGCAACAAGAGCTAAAATTCCCACTCATCCTGGGCGGTTTGCGTCAGGCCTGGCCACTGGCCGACCAACTCAAAGCGCAGAACATTCCCCTGATCCTTTCTTTGGATTTGCCCAAGATGGATAAAAAGGAACCTGCAAAAAAGGACTCTACCGCGAAAGACCCAGAATTGGAGCGCCTTGAAAAACGCCGCGCCGACGAGATGAAGCTCTACGAAACCCAAGCAGCTACCTTCGCAGGCAAAAGCATCAACTTTGGCTTTTCCACCATGAATGCCAAAACTGCTGACATCCGGGAAGCCCTCCGCCGTATGGTCAAAGCTGGGTTGAAAGAGGATCAGGCTCTGGCGGCCTTGACTACTACTCCCGCTGCCATGTTTGGCGTAGCGCAAAGTCTGGGCACGGTGGAAAAAGGCAAGATTGCCAACCTGGTGGTTTCCAAGAAGCCCTATTTCGATGAAAAATCACAGGTACGCTACGTATTTGTGGATGGTACGATTTACGAGTTTGAGGCTGAAGCTCCTGCTCGTCCCGGTGCAGGTGGTCCAGCAGGTGCGCGTGGTGGCGCGGCTGCACCTAGCGATCTGGGCAAATTCCTTGGCAAATGGAACTACGAAATTGACGCTCAGGGAACGGTCTACAAAGGTACAATCAGCCTGATCGACGAAGGTGGCAAAATTGGCGGCAGTTGGACCGGTGCGGATGGCCAAAGCAAGTCTTTGACTAACCCAGCACTAAAAGGCAACGAGATGACCTTTAGCTCTACGGTCAACATGGGCCAGGAATTGCCCCTCGACTTTGCGATTACCTTTGACGGCACCAAGTTTTCCGGTAAGGTAAAAGTAGGCGATTTCGGTGCATTCCCCATCGAAGGTTCCAAAGAGCCACGCGATTAATGAAACGGTAAAAAACAAAACAATGAAGCAATTCACCATCATAAGTTGCTGCCTGCTGTTTGCCCTGGGCCTCCATGCCCAAGCCAGCAAAGGCAGCATGCTCATCAAAAACGGCACGGTATTGACCGTGACCAAAGGTACGCTGGAAGGCTCCGACGTACTGATTGAAAATGGCAAGATCACCAAAATTGGCAAAGGCTTGACGGCTCCCTCCGGAGTCAAAACGGTAGATGCCACGGGCAAATACGTGATGCCCGGCATCATTGACGCCCACTCCCACATTGCCATCGATGCAGTAAACGAAGCGACCAACCCGGTTACGGCGGAAGTTGCGGTAGGTGACGCCATTGATCCGATGGACATTTCCGTTTATCGGGCTTTGGCGGGCGGCTGTACCTCTTCCCACGCCATGCACGGTTCGGCCAACGCCATTGGTGGCCAGTGCCAGACCATCAAGCACCGTTACGGCTCCCTCAATCCCAACGAGTACCCGATGGAAGGCGCTCCTCGCACCATCAAATTTGCCTTGGGCGAAAACCCTACTCGTGTACACGGCATTGGCCGGGGGATTGTACCACGCACGCGCATGGGGGTTGAGTTTGTGATCCGCAAGTCTTTCTCCGAAGCCAAAGCTTACAATGAGGCCTGGAAAAAATACAATGCTGAAAAAGCCAGTAAACCAACCGCACTGCCTCCCAAATACGATCGTCGATTAGAAACTTTGGCCGCCGTACTTAGTGGCGAGATTCTGATTCACTGCCACTCCTACCGCGCCGACGAAATCCTGATGCTGATGAACGTATGTAAGGATTTTGGCATCAAAAAAATCACTTTCCAACACGTGAACGAAGGCTTCAAAGTAGCGCCCGAATTGGCTGCCTTTGGTGCTTCGGCTTCAGTGTTTGCCGATTGGTGGGCTTACAAGTTTGAGGTGTATTACTCTACCGCATACAACGCCAGCATTTTGACAAAAAATGGCGTGGTCACTTCCATCAACTCCGACTCTGGCGACTACATCCGTCACCT
>JAIXOO010000385.1 GCA_027486765.1 Saprospiraceae bacterium | reverse complement strand
ACCGACTATTTTGCCAAAATCATCTTTGTCACCGCTGGTTCGATGAACTCGGCTGCACTGATGCTCAACTCTAAATCCAGCCGCTTTCCCAATGGCTTCGGCAATGACAGCGATCAACTGGGTCGCAATGTGATGGACCACCACCTGGGCTCGGGCGCTACCGCCACCGTAGAGGGTTTTGAAGACGATTATTACTTTGGTTCCCGCCCAACGGGCTTGTACATCCCGCGCTTCCGCAACTGGGACGGCAACCAACGTAAGGACTACTTACGGGGCTTTGGCTACCAGGGTGGTGCCAGCCGCAGCAGTTGGAACCGGGGGGTAGGTATGGACGGCTTTGGGGCCGAGTTCAAAAAAAGCCTCACCGAACCCGGCGGCTGGACGCTCGGTTTTGGCGGCTTCGGCGAAATCCTTCCTGACCCCAACAACCGCATCTACCTCGATCCGCAGAAAAAAGACCAGTGGGGCATCCCCATGATTGTGTTCGACGCCGCCTTCAGCGAAAATGACCTAGCTATGCGCCGCGACATCATGGTGGCAGGAGCCGAAATGTTGGAAGCAGCGGGTTTCAAAAACATCACGACCTACAACCGGGAAACACACATGGGCCTGGGCATCCACGAAATGGGTACGGCGCGCATGGGCCACGATCCCAAAACCTCGGTGCTGAACAAGTACAACCAGGTACATGCCTGTAAAAACGTGTTTGTAACCGATGGGGCCTGTATGGTGTCGGCTTCTTGTGTGAATCCTTCACTGACGTATATGGCGATTACGGCCAGGGCGGCGGATTACGCGGTGGGTGAGTTGAAGAAAAGGAATTTGTAAGGGTTGGGCTGGCCTTCTTCAGGTGATGAGTATGGAGAAGGCCAGCAGATATAGACTCCGCTCTTGGACTATGAACTAGCCCTGAAAGGGCGGCATCACTCCAAGAATGGGTATAGCCCATTCTAAGCGGTACATTATCTGATATGTTAAGCAGCCCTGAAGGGGCGACATCATTCGGCGGGATTATGCCGCCCCTTCAGGGCTCCCAGTGTGAGCAGTAGTATGGTGTGCATGGTCGAAAGGGCGCTGCCCATTCTTGGAGTGATGTCGCCCTTTCAGGGCTAATCTGAACGATT
Source organism: Saprospiraceae bacterium (assembly GCA_027486765.1). Lineage (GTDB taxonomy): Bacteria > Bacteroidota > Bacteroidia > Chitinophagales > Saprospiraceae > Haliscomenobacter. Next base: position 11,845 of record JAIXOO010000385.1, on the reverse strand, counting down.
ATAACACCACACTACTTCCTCGCCCGCAAATCCGCCAAAAACCTTTCCAATTCCCCCTCATCAAAAAACAACACCTCTCTGGCCTTACTGCCCTCACTTGGCCCCACGATTCCCATCGCTTGCAACTGATCCATAATCCGTCCTGCACGGTTGTAGCCCAGTTTTAGGCGGCGCTGGATCATGGAGGTTGAGCCGTGTTGACTTTGTACGATCAGGCGGGCCGAGTCCTCAAACATTTCGTCCAAATCGGTGTATTTCAGTTCACTTTGGCCCGGTGGCTCATCGTCACCGTAGTATTCTGGCAAGAAGTAGGGCTCGGGGTAACCCTGTTGTTTGGCAATAAAATCAATCGCTTGTTCCACTTCGGGCGTATCGATGAAAGCACCTTGTAGGCGAATCATTTCACCTCCCACGGAGAGCAACATATCGCCTCGACCAATCAATTGTTCGGCACCACCAGCATCCAGGATGGTGCGGGAGTCTACTTTGGAGGTCACCTTGTAGCCAATCCGAGCCGGGAAGTTCGCCTTGATCACCCCGGTGATGATGTTCACCGAAGGGCGTTGAGTGGCGATCACCAGGTGAATGCCCACGGCCCGCGCCAATTGCGCGAGGCGACCAATGGGCAGCTCCACCTCTTTGCCCGCCGTCATGATCAAGTCGGCAAACTCGTCGATGACCAGTACGATGAAGGGCAGAAACTTGTGTCCTTTTTGTGGATTCAGGCGGCGTTGTACAAACTTGTCGTTGTATTCCCGGATGTTCCGCGCCGAAGCTTTTTTCAACAAATCATAACGGTTGTCCATCTCAATGCACAAGGAATTGAGGGTGTGGATCACCTTGGTGGTATCGGTAATGATGGGCTCATCCTGATTGGGCAAAAAGGCCAGGAAGTGGTTCTCCAGTTTGGCATAAGGGAACAATTCCACCTTTTTGGGGTCGATCAATACCAGTTTGACTTGCGAAGGGTGCTTTTTGTACAACAAGGAGATCAAAATGGAGTTGATCCCCACCGATTTACCTTGCCCCGTGGCACCCGCCACCAACAAGTGGGGCATTTTGGCCAAGTCCGCTACAAAAACTTCGTTGGAAATGGTTTTACCTAAGGCGATGGGCAAGTCCATTTTGGCCTTCTTGAACTTTTCGTGCATGAGTACCTCTTTCATCGAAACGATCTGTTTCTTTTTGTTGGGTACTTCAATACCGATGGTGCCTTTGCCGGGAATCGGCGCAATGATGCGGATACCCAGTGCCGAGAGGCTCAAGGCAATATCATCTTCCAGGTTTTTGATGCGCGAAATCCGCACCCCTGGCGCAGGAATGATTTCGTATAGCGTGACCGTAGGCCCAATGGTGGCGCGGATTTTGGTGATCTCGATTTTATAGTGCAACAAGGTTTCGATGATCTGATCCTTGTTCGCCTCCAGTTCCTCGCGGTCAATTTCTACTTTTTGATCCGAATAATCGTTGAGCAGGGCCAGTACTGGATGCTCGTACGAAGACAATTCCAGGGTAGGATCGTAGGGTTCACTGTGGTCTGGATTTTCTTCCTGGGCCAAGTCCAGTGGTTGCAAGTTCAAGTCTGGAGCGTTTTCCACAATGGGCTGGCGTTCTTGTGGCTCTGTAAATCCCATCTCCAGCTCTAAATCGCCGGGGCTATTCGCTACTGGGGGGCGGTTGGCTGCTTTGGCCAGGTCAAAAGCCAGTTGTTCACCAGTTCGTGCAGGTAATGGTGGTATTTCCACATCAGGTAGAGGCATGTCTTCTTCATCAAATTCTTCACCTTCTTCCAGGCCATCTGCGGTGCCAGTATTGATGCGTTTTTGAGCCTTTGGACCAGGTCGCAATTTGGCCTGCGCTTCGCGCAAATCCCCAGGTTTTGCCCGGCGAAACAGTTTCCCCTGAATCAGCGCCTCAAAGTAATAATAGATTTCCTGCATGGCCTGGCCAAAAGACAATTGGTCGAAATTGGGATTGAAACGCCAAACCACCAAGCCAAAGGTAATTGCACCAAATAAAATCACTTGTCCGGCAGTACCAACAAAACGATACAGCCATAAATTGACCGTATCTCCCAAGGCTCCACCCCAGGGAAAACCAAAAGTGCCAAATAAAAACTCAAAAATCACGGACAAAAAGAACACCAGTATAACCGTGTAGCGAATGCGTCCGGTAAAACGATACATCGGAATGCGCCGGATCAGTGCACTTCCCATCAGCGCAAGCAGGTAAACCAACAAAAAGGAAGGTAAACCAAAAAGGTAGTAAAAGAAAAAGTTGGATAAAATCGCGCCCAAACGTCCTAGCCAGTTGGCCATCTCAAATCGACTATCCAACAAAAGCTCCCAGGAAAAGCGCAGTACGCGATCCTGATCGATGTGCCAGGTGAATAGATAAGATGTAAATGCAATGAATAGGTAAAGGGCAAAAAACAACAATAGCACTCCCGCTAGTTTAGGGATGCGTTCATCATCTGTAAACCGGAGTGAAAGTTGTCCTTTTTTCTTTTTTGCCGCCATAATGAAAAGCTGTTGTGTGCTGCCAAGCAGCGTAAACGCAAAAATAATCCTATTTCAACAAAAAAAAATGTCTTGCAAATATTTGTTGGTAACAATTTTTTGTTTACCTTGCATGCAATTCGGCACTAATATTTTTAGAATTTAAATCACACTCCATGATTCGTGAAGATCGTATATCGTTGAATGAGCGCTTCCGCAAGGTTTTTGACCTGCTGGTGGAACGCGGTGACATTCAACCCAACGACCGGAGTGGCAAAGGTATCGGCGACTTTGCCCTCAAAATCCTTGGTAACCGAGCTTATGGCCACATCATTCGGGCTTTCCTCAACCCTGATGACAAGCGTTGCCTGGATTATCGTCATGCTCGAACATTATGCCGTGAATACGGAGTCAATGAATCCTACCTCATCGACGGGTTGGGCACTCCCTTTGGTTTTGACCTGCCTAAACCCTCTCCTGCTGATGAGGCAAACCTAAAGGTAGGCAATATTTTGTTTACTTCCGAGGAAGCTTTCGCAGGTTCGACCGTAGGAAAGGATGGTTGGGCCGTTGAAGATATCGATTATTTCAATATTCCTGGCTTGGCTGGCGGTGGCCTCGTCGCTTTCCCCATCAAAGGAAACAGTATGGAACCCATCATCGCCAATGGTGATGTGGTGATCTGCCGCGAAATCCAAAGCATGAGTGAAGTGCGTGACAACAAGATTTATGCCGTGAAACACAACGGTAGCATCTGGGTAAAACACGTACAAAAAATCAACGACCGCAATGGCCGCGTAACCCGCCTAAAAATGATTTCATCCAATCACCTCGAACATGACCCCTTCACTGAGGACGTGAACGAACATACCCGTTTGTATCAGGTGATCCGGAAGATCAGCGAACTGGATTAGTGAAAAGTGAAAAGTGAAAAGTGAAAAGCAAGTACGCCACTTGTTTTTCAACAGCTTCCGTTTATTTTCTTGATTTAAAGTTTGGAAATAACTGAGAAGTGCATTTTTTTCACTTTTCACTTTTCACTTTTCACTTTTCACATAATTCGCTGTCTTGTCACCTCATACAACACAACTCCCGCCGCCACCGAAGCATTTAGAGAGTCGGTTTGCCCCAATTGGGGAATGATAAATCGTTCGTCCGCCATAGCCGCCACGGCTGGACTAATTCCTTCTGATTCCGAACCAATCACCAAGGCCACTGGAATGGTCCAATCCAATTCAGTTAAGGACGCAGTTGCACTCAAATCACTGACGTATACGTTTACCCCCGAGAGTTTTAACAACTCAATGGCACCTACCATACTTTTTTCCCGACACACGGGAATAATGGTCAGTGCACCTGCTGAAGTTTTGACTGCTTCCGCGTTGACTTGAGCACTTTTTTTGCTGGAAATCACGATGGCATGGGCACCAAAAACTTCCGCTGAACGGGCAATGGCGCCAAAATTACGCACGTCGGTAACGCCGTCCAATAGAACGATTAGTGGTGTTTGACCATTTTCAAACACGGAGGGTAAAATATCTTCCAGGCGCTGGAAAGGAATTGGAGAAATAAAAGCAATCACGCCCTGGTGGTTGCCTCCTGCCAATTTATTGAGGCGCTCCTTCGGAACCACCTGCATTGGCACTTCGTATTCTTTGGTCAGGTGACGGATTTCTTTTTCAAATTCTCCCCGGATCCCCTGCTGCATGACCACTTTATCAACGGGCCAGCCTGAGCGGATTGCATCCACTACCGGGTGACGCCCGTACACTATTTCGGAAATTTTTTCCGCCATGATGAATATTGAATTGAGGCCTTTTAGGCTTTTGACTGACAAATAAACTACTTTTTAATTGATCCACAGAACAAATCCACTTCTTTGTCCGTATCAAGCCTGATTGATTTATGTATTTTTGAGACTTTACGGTTTGAATACACCAAAGGATAAAAATGATGAAAATCTCCGCTTTATTTTCCCCCTTCTGCTTGCTGAGCCTATTGAGTGTCGTGCAAGTCGCCCAAGCGCAGTCGCCCGACGCAGGTCGTCAGGCGCTAGCTCATCTGCAAGCGAATCCACAAAATTGGAAACTTAGCCCAGAAGACCTGCAAGGTTTGAAGGTAAGTCATACCTACCAAAGTGAACACAATGGCGTGACCCATGTCTATTTTACACAAACCCACGAAGGTATCGAGGTATACAATGCCATTTCCGGAATCCACCTCAAGGACGGCAAAGTGGTTTTTGTGGCTGATCGGTTTATGTCCGATGTCGCCTCCCGCGTAAATACCCTCAAGCCCAACCTCAAGCCTGAAAAGGCCCTACTTCGTGCAGCTGAAGACTTGGGTATGAATGAAAAAAGCAGGGACATTAAAGTGTTAAAAAGTGAAAAAAAACGCTCGGCAGAATTTGCCGGGGGAAATATTTCGCGAAGCAATATACCCGGCCATTTGATGTATCACCCCGGTGCGGGTGGGCGTTTGCGCCTGGCTTGGGTGATGGAAATCCAGGACCCCCGCAGTTCGGATCACTGGGTGACTTTTGTAGATGCCCAAACGGGGGCAGTTCTGGAAAAAGTCAATCAAACCATTTCCTGTACTTTCCCGGGGCACAACCACTCCGCACAACTCATTTCTGATGAATGCCTGCAAGAAGCTGGCTTGCAACGCATGAGCATGCCTGCCAAAACCGCAACAGAGGAATTACCTCCTTTCGCTGATGGCGCAAGCTACAATGTGTTTGCTCTACCCATCGAGAGCCCCTTACATGGCTCGCGAAAAATCATCTCCAATCCTGCGGATGCTACTGCTTCCCCTTATGGCTGGCACGATACCAACGGCACCCCTGGAGCCGAATACACCACCACCCGTGGCAATAACACCTATACCTATCTGGACCAGAATGCCGACAATCGGCCTGATACCATTGTGGTACCCAATGGTGGTGCCAACCTCAGTTTTAACTATTCTTTCAATTCCAACTTGCAGCCCAGCAATTCACGGGCAGCGGCCATCACTCAGTTGTTTTACATGAACAACGTGATGCACGATTTTACTTACCAATATGGATTCAATGAGGCAGCTGGTAATTTCCAACAAAACAATTATGGCCGTGGTGGCCGCCCGAATGATGCCGTAAATGCCGAAGCGCAAGATGGCACCGATACCAATAATGCCAACTTTGCTACGCCAGCAGATGGCAGTCCTGCCCGGATGCAAATGTTCATTTGGAACGCCGCTGCGGGTAATGCCTTTATTGATGCACCAGCTGGCATTGCTGGAAAATATCCGGTGCGGGGCGCAAGTTTTGGTCAACGTTTGACTACTACCCCGGTTACTGCGGAAGTGGTAGTGGGAGTCGATGGGTCGGGCGCAGCAAATCTGGGTTGCCAAACTTTATTGAACCCCGCCAACCTGAAAGGGAAAATAGTGCTAATTGATCGGGGCACCTGCACCTTTAAAACCAAAGCCAAGAATGCTCAAACTGCCGGGGCGGTGGCTTGCGTGATCTGTAATTTTGAAAATACGCTGCCGGGAGGATTAGGGGATGATCCGGCGGTAAGTGGTGTGACCATCCCCGTGGTAGGCATGCGCTCAGGTGATTGTGAGTTGATGAGACAAGCAATGGCCAGAGAAAAAGTAGTGTTGACGTTGGTAGCACCTGCAATCACTGGCCCGGATTCGATTGACGCGAGTTTCGACAATGGTATCATTGCACACGAGTACGGCCACGGCATCTCGACTCGCCTGACCGGAGGCCCTTCCGTAACGTCTTGTTTGAACAACGACGAACAGATGGGTGAAGGCTGGAGTGATTTTTTTGCGCTAGTTACAACCGTAACCGCAGGTCAAAATGGCAAAGCGGCCCGTGGCGTAGGAAATTACGTGCTCTATGAAGGACTGGACGGAACGGGTATCCGCCGTTTGCCCTATTCAACCGACCTAAAAGTCAATGGTCAGGTTTATGACGATATTATTGGAACCAGTTTCCCGCACCCGGTGGGTGAAGTATGGGCTGCGACCCTTTGGGATTTGTATTGGGCCATGGTAGATAAATACGGCTGGGACCCTGATTTGTACCGCGGAAAAGGAGGCAACAACCGCGCCATTCAACTGGTCATGGACGGTATGAAACTACAAAACTGTAGCCCAGGCTTTATCGATGGCCGCAATGCCATCATTGCCGCCGATGCCCTCAACAACGGCGGTGCCAACGAATGTTTGATCTGGGAAGTCTTCGCCCGGCGTGGCCTGGGTTGGAGTGCTGATCAGGGCAGCAGTGGCAACCGCAATGATGGCCTGCAAGCCTTTGACAATCGCCCGGAATGCATCAAAACGCTAAAGGTTGAGAAACTGGTTGATGGCAACATCAGTGCTGGCGATACCATCAATGTCACACTGCTGGTTTACAACCACAAAGATACCCCGGTAAATGTGGCGGTATTGAATGATGAGCTACCTAATGGCTTAAGTTTGATCCCGGTATCGGTAGTAGGTTCCGACAAAACCTCGGTAAACAACGGGGTTGCCTCTTTTGAGATTGGAACTTTAGCTCCTGGTGCCAGCAAAATCATCCGCTACCTCGCCGTTAGTAATCGCAATCGCCCTTCCGTTCGACAAGCACTCGATGACGTTGAAGGAACTACAAGCATGTGGGCCAAATTGGCGATTGATGGGCAGGATACTTTCCGAATTAGCACAACCAATGTGTTTAAAGGTACCAAAGCCTGGACTGTTCCCGGTGGCCGTGTCTCCGTGGATCAGGCGTTGTTCCTAAAAGAGCCCATTCGAATCAGCGGCACCCAACCTGTGCTGCGTTTTTATCAGGATTACGGTATTGAAACAGCATTGGACGCGGGTATTTTGGAGGTATCTACCAATGGTGGCAGCACCTGGCAATACATCCCGGATAGCCTGATTTTCCGCAATGGTTATACTCGCCCAGTGGTGTACACTACCTTCTCGGTTCCACGTTTGCGGGGTTTTTCGGGGTCAACTGGCCAATTTGTGCCGACTTACGTCGATTTGAGCAAATACACCGGGCAGCAAGTCCAAATACGCTTCCGCTTTGGTTCCAATGATGATCCCGCTAATGGCGGGGTTCGTACCCAAGGCTGGTTTATCGACAACATCGAATTTATGGACCTGGTGAATTACAATGGCCAGGTATGCCTCACTACTGCGGAAGGGGATAAAGTGTGCAGCAAGGCAGCCGATCGGGGTACTTTGGTCGAGCCAGGTTCGGTGATAAGCTCCACCCGCGACCTACAGAGCAACATCCGCATGAGCATTTACCCCAATCCAACTGGCGATCAAATCAATGTTCAACTCGAAGGTTTACCCGCTGGGCGCGCACAAGCCATTTTAATGAGCACCGAAGGCCGGATTCTGCAAACTCAAACCATGCAGAACCGCGATGCTGATAGCCGCTTGTTGGCTTTTGACCTTTCCAGCCTGCCTGCGGGTATCTACCTGATGCAGGTGAAAGGTGAAGGGGTGAATCGGGTGGAAAAAGTGGTGAAGTATTAACCTTACTTCTTTTTTCTTTTTAGCCACAAAGGCACGAAGACACAAAGTCGGTATCATCTAGATATCAACTTTGTGTCTTCGTGCCTTTGTGGCTAAAAACACTTCTAATCCTTTCCCAATAAACTCAAAAACACCTTCAACACCGGATTTGGATTCTCCCTCTCCCACAAAGCTGTGATCTCTGCCTGCTGTGGAATGTCCTTTAACTCAATAAACTTTACCGCTGCAGTAGTCACTCGACTGAAAGAGGTAGGCAAAAACGAGATGCCTAGCTTTTTTTCAATGAGTTGAAGTACAGTATGCCCGTGCACGGTTTCATGGACAATGTTGGGAAAAAATCCAGCGTCTTCGCAAATGCTCAGCTGTTGTTTGTGGTAGGCAGCGCCGTCTTGACGGGTCGTGAGGATGAATTTCTCTTGAGCAAAAGCTTGCAAACCCGCAAAATTGTGGGCATTGATTGGGTGATCAGCAGGCAGCACCAGGGAAAAAGTTTCCCGATACATCAAGCGACTATCCCAGCGCTCGTCAAAAGGGGGATTGCGCACAAAGGCTACATCCAACATTCCTTTTTGCATGGCTTCCAGTTGGGAGGCGGTCGTCATTTCCGATAAATAAGTCTGGATAACCGGGTATTGCTGGTTGAGCGCCACCAAAATTTCGGGCAAAAAAGTATGGATGCAAGAGCCAACGTACCCCAGTCGAATTTCCCCCTGTTCCCCTCGTTCAATCATCGGCAAATGATTGCGGATTTCTTCAATTTGCCCCAAAATGCGTTGGGCTTCTTCCCAAAAATAGGCACCAGCGGGTGTCAGGCTCACCTTGCGTTTGGTGCGTTCCAACAAAGTCACCTTTAGCTCCTTTTCCAATTCCTGAATCTGCTTGCTCAGGGCTGGCTGCACAATAAAAAGTTTGCTGGCTGCCCGGCCAAAATGCAACTCATTGGCCAGGGTGACAAAATAACGCAGGTGTCTTAGCTCCATTAATCACTTTTTTTGATCAAAAATGCAAAAAAATACCATTTATAGCAATTAATAAGTGGGTGTAATTTTGTGGAACCAAATAAAACACATATGCCTGCAGTCCTGGATCGAGTGATTAAAACAAGTGTACATGAAATCGGCTCCACTGAATTGACCCTAGAGCGGATCAAAACCATTTTGCAAGAGCGTTGGCAATTGGCTTTGGCCCCGGCGGCCAAAACCCGCATCCAGGAATGTAGAGCCTATCTTGATCAAAAGTTAGCCAATTCAGAGCAGTTGTTTTACGGCATCAATACCGGCTTTGGATACCTGCAAAATGTACGCATCAGCCGAGCAGAAACCAGCGATTTGCAGTACAATTTGCTGCAATCCCATGCCTGCGGTTTGGGCGAAGAAGTTCCTGCGGATATTGTACGCCTGATGCTTTTGTTCAAAATCGAGTCTTTGTCGCAAGGTTATTCCGCAGTGCAATTGAGCACGGTAGAACGTTTGATCGATTTTTTCAACCACGACCTTTTGCCCGTCGTTTACACCCAGGGTTCACTGGGCGCCTCGGGCGATTTGGCCCCACTTTCACACCTCAGCCTTCCCCTGATTGGATTGGGAACGATGACGGTCAAGGGCAAAAAAATACCTGCGGATCAAGTCTTGGCGCAACACCATTGGCATCCCATCCAACTCCAGGCCAAAGAGGGCATCGCCCTGATCAATGGTACCCAGTTCATGCTGGCCTATGGGTTTTACAACCTCATCCAGGCCGAACGCGCGCTGCAATTGGCCGATCTCATCGCGGCCATGAGCATTGATGCATTTGATGGAAGTTTACAACCTTTCCACGAGCGTTTGCACCAAATCCGGCCCCATCCCGGGCAGATCGACACCGCCTCGAAAATTCGCCAATACCTGAGCGGCAGTGACATTGCCAAAAAACCCAAAGAACAGGTCCAAGACCCCTACTCTTTCCGCTGCATTCCTCAGGTACACGGCGCTTCCAAAGACGTTTTTGCCCAAACACTCGCGGTGATGATCATTGAGGCCAATGCTGTGACCGACAACCCCAATGTCTTTCCCGACGATGACCTGATACTTTCTGGCGGCAATTTTCACGGCCAACCGCTGGCCATGGCGCTCGACTTTTTGAGCATCGCCATGGCCGAAATTGGCAGTATTTCGGAGCGACGTACTTATCAATTGTTGTCAGGTCAACGTGGCTTACCGCTGTTTTTGATCAAAAACCCGGGCTTGCACTCTGGCTTGATGATTCCTCAATACACTGCTGCGGGTATTGTGAGTGAAAACAAACAGCTCTGTACACCCGCTTCAGTCGACTCGATTGTGTCTTCTAATGGGCAGGAAGACCACGTCAGTATGGGCGCTAATGCAGCCGTCAAATGTGCCCGCGTGTTGAACAATGTGTACAAAGTACTGGCCATTGAGCTCTTGACTGCGGCCCAGGCGCTGGAGTTTCGGCGCCCGCTGTCAAGTTCAAGCCAGATAGAAGATTTACACCGGGCATTTCGAAAATTCGTCTCCTTTAATGAGGCTGATCGGGTATTGGCCGATGATTTACAACTAAGCATCTCCTTCATCAACCGATATAAATGGACTGTCCATGTTGCTTGAAACCATAAACCAGTATAAAACGCCCACCGGCAGCACCCTCCAATGCAAGGGTTGGATTCAGGAGGCCGCCCTGCGCATGTTGCTCAACAACATTGATCCCGAGGTAGCCGAACGCCCTGAAGAACTCATTGTATACGGTGGTCGTGGAAAAGCAGCCCGCAACCATGCTGCCTTGGACCTGATCATCAAGGCACTCAAAAACCTGAACAACGATGAGACCTTACTCATCCAGTCGGGCAAACCCGTCGGCGTGCTCCCTACTCACCCCGATGCACCCCGGGTGATCATTTCCAATTCCCAACTGGTACCGAATTGGGCCACCTGGGAACACTTCAACGAATTGGAAAAAAAGGGACTGATGATGTACGGCCAGATGACCGCAGGCTCCTGGATTTACATTGGCTCTCAGGGGATTGTTCAAGGTACCTATGAAACCTTTGCTGCAATCGCCAATCAACATTTTGGCGGCACCTTGCGGGGCACGCTGTCGGTTACGGCTGGTTTGGGGGGGATGGGCGGAGCTCAACCCCTGGCAGTGACCATGAACGACGGAGTCTGCCTGGTGGCCGAAGCAGAAGAATGGCGGATCCAAAAACGCTTGCAAACCCGCTACCTGGACGAACAAATGGAGTCCATCGACTCGGCGATTGATCGGGCACTGGAGTTGCGCAAACTGGGCGAAAAACGCTCCATTGGGGTGCATTGCAACATTGTCGACTTATTGGAACGGATGTTGGAACGCAACATCACCCCGGATATTCTAACCGACCAAACCTCGGCACACGACCCCATCATTGGGTATTTCCCACACGAGATCAGTGTAGAACAAGCCAATATCCTGCGTACCGAAAACCCCGAACAGTATCTGGATATGGCCTACCGCTCCATCGTTCGGCATGTAGAATTGATGATTGAACTGCAAAAACGCGGGGCTATCACCTTCGATTATGGCAATAACCTGCGGGGCCGGGCTGCTGAAAAAGGGCTGAAAAATGCGTTTGATTTCCCTGGCTTTGTTCCCGCTTACATCCGGCCTTTGTTTTGTGAAGGCAAGGGGCCTTTCCGCTGGGCCGCACTCTCTGGCGATCCAGAGGATATCCGGGTTACTGACGAGCTCATCCTGGAATTGTTCCCTGAAAACCATTCCCTGCACCGCTGGATTCACAAAGCGCAAGAACAAATTGCTTTCCAGGGGTTACCTGCGCGCATTTGTTGGTT
>JAIXOO010000390.1 GCA_027486765.1 Saprospiraceae bacterium | reverse complement strand
TTCAGCGATCGCATCCACATGGATCGCTACACGGTGTTCAGCAAATGGTCGATGGAACGGCCCGAGAAGCGCCGCTTCAATATTTTTGGCAAATTGTATTACGAGGATCGCCGCAATGGGGTAGAAGCTTTTTTGAAAAACCGGGCTTATCGCGAGATTCGCGGTAGTGATTATCATTATGGTGAGAGCATTTATACCCAACGCGCTGAAGTGTTTGGAACCTACGATTTGGCTACAACCACCCGCATGTGGATCGACTTTGCTTTTAACAACCACCAACAAAACAGCTACTACGGTGCCGACCTCTACGAAGCGGAACAACAAGTGGGTTTTACCAACCTCATCTGGAACCCAAAACTGAACAAACACGACCTGCTCTTGGGCTTGACCAATCGCTTGCAACGTTACGACGACAATACCGTTGCCACGCCCAACGGTGCCGACCTGCAATACATTCCAGGCGTATTTGTGCAGGATGAGTGGACCATCCAGCCCAAAATGACGCTGCTCTTGGGTTCACGACTAGATCTGTACAAAGGCAGTGGCCCCATTTTTTCCCCACGCCTCAATTTGAAATACAAAACGGGCGACTGGACCACCTGGCGCTTGAATGCAGGTACGGGCTTCCGCTTGGTCAATTTATTCACCGAGGATCACGCCTTTGTCACTGGGCAGCGGGAGGTCGAGATCACTGAAAACTTGAACCCAGAGCGCTCTTATAATTTTTCCCTCAATTACAACTATATTTTCACCATGGGTGAAAGCCAGGGCTCACTGGACATCGACGCCTTTTATACCCATTTCCTCAACAAAATCATTCCCAGCTACGACACGCCCGGAAAAATCATTTACGCCAATACCGATGGCTATGCCCAAACCCGGGGCATCAATATTTCCTTGCAGCAGCAATTCCGTTTCCCCTTGAGCTATACTTTGGGAGCCAGTTTTTTGCGCAGCACCCAGTATGATGCAGTAGAAAATGGTGATTTTGAAACCCGGGCGATCCCTTTTGCGCCAGCATGGACAGGCTTGTCTGTCGTCAATTACCGCTTCAAAAAAGCGGGGATTACTTTGGCTTACACCGCCAATTGGACGGGCAGCATGGCATTGCCAGAAGTATTTGACCTGGATCCAGCCGGGCAGCCGCTCTCAACCCCACGGCCTATCCGCTCGCCGATTTTTTCAGTGCACAATTTTCAGGTGATCAAAACCCTGGCCAAGGGGAAACTGGATGTATTCACTGGGGTTCAAAATCTATTTGATTATCGGCAGGTTTATTCCCCATTGGTAGGATTTAATGACCCACAAAGCCAGCCGGGTTTCAGCAATTACTTTGACACTGCGTATGCATTTAGCCCCATTCATGGACGAGAATTTTATTTGGGGGTACGTTGGTCGCGTTGATTCCAAAAAAATCTGCTAAATTTCCAGTCTAAAAGTGTATTAGACTGGAACACTATGAAACAACTACTATACGTCCTTTCCAGCCTTATGCTGGTCAATGTACTGTCTGCACAGGTGAATTTTGATGTACTCATCAAAAATGGCCTGCTGGTAGATGGCACTGGTCAACCTCGGATCAAGATTGACATTGGCATACGCGATGGTAAAATTGCGGCCATGGGTGGCTTGGGCGCTTCCAAGGCCACAACGGTCATCGACGCGACCGGTAAAATCGTCTGCCCGGGTTTCATCGATGTACATACCCATATCGAAGGCAGCATCCAAATCAATCCCAGTGCAGCCAATTTCCTCTTCGACGGCGTGACTTCGCTGGTTACGGGCAACTGTGGCGGTTCGGCAAAAGACATCAATGCCTTTTTTCAGGAATTGGAAAAACTCGGCATCGCCGCCAATGTAGGCACATTGGTCGGGCACAACACCATCCGTAGCGAAGTGATGGGCTCGGTCAATCGGGCACCCAGCGCCAAGGAGTTGACCCAAATGCAGGAGCTGATGACCAAGGCCATGAAAGATGGCGCTTTGGGCCTGTCCACAGGTTTGGTTTATATTCCAGGTACTTTTGCCAAAACCGATGAAATTGTCGCCCTGGCCAAAATTGCTGCCCAATACAAGGGCATTTATGCTTCCCACATTCGTTACGATAATCATCGGGTGTTCGAGGCGGTTGAAGAGGCCGTCACCATTGGCCGCGAGGCCAAAATTCCTGTTGAAATCTCCCACCTCAAAGTAGCGGGCAAAGCCTCCTGGGGTAAAAGTGAAGCCCTGATCAGCAAATTATACGAATACCGCAGTGCGGGAATTGATGTCATGGTGGATCAATATCCGTATACGGCCAGTAGCACCACCCTGAGCATCCAAATCCCGGATTGGGCCCTGGGGGGCGGCAATGATTCGCTTAATATTCGCTTGACCAATCCCAAGATTAAAGCTCAAATCGTGGCCGAAATGAAAAAAATGTTGGCGGAAAATGGCACTGAAAACTACAGTTTTGCCGTGATCGCCAATTGCCCCTGGGATACAACACTGAATGGAAAATCCATCACCCAAGTCACCCAAAAGCAGAAAGGGGAGACCTACAATTTGGACGACGAGATTGAAACCGTGCTCAAACTGTGTGCCCGTGGCCCCCGCGTACAAATGATCTTTCACAAAATGGGGGAGGAGGATGTCAAAAAAATCATGCAATTCCCCTTTTGTATGATTGCTTCGGATGC
>JAIXOO010000065.1 GCA_027486765.1 Saprospiraceae bacterium | reverse complement strand
TTCGGCATGGATGTTTATGAAGAGGAGGATGGGCTGTTTTTTGAAGACCATTCGGATGAGGTTTTGCAGGATGATACGATCGCCCGGCTCATGACTTTCCAAAATGTATTGATTACCAGTCACCAAGGTTTCTTGACTGAAACATCATTGAGCAACATCTCCAAAACCACGATGTACAACCTGGATTGCTTCGCAAAGGCTGTGGTTTCTGAAAACGAAATAAAACTATAAAGCTTCAATTGACCTTTTCAATCCTGACATCATCCAACCAAAGCAACAGGTCGTTTTCGGCTGAGTTGGCGGTTATGCCTATTTCAAAACTGCTGTACATACCTTTCGTTCCTTGCTGAAAATACAGGACATCTTTGGGTAAGGTGGTTTTGTTTTGGGCGTCAATGATCAATTGCCCGTTTTGCCAAAGTTTAACCGTACCCGCATTTTTTCGGGACAATTTAATTTCCCAAATCAATTCCACCCATTGGTTGCGCGGCAATTCCTTTGCTTGTCCGGAAACTTGTACAATATCCTTTTCGAAAAATTTATACTCCACCCTCAATTGATTGTCCACCATGGCCAGTCGCATACCAGGCCCCGCACCAATAGCGGTTTGTTCTTCCAAATCCATTAAAAATAGCCACTTTAAGCTATCGGTACCTTCAATAAAATACCAGGCGCTCATCCTCAGGGTTTCTCCCTCCCAAAATGCCATGTTTTGCTTGGCAATGCTTGACTTCGAAACAGATCCATTTGCAGATTTTTCAGCGGCGAACCTCAATGACTTCCGGCCTCCATGAGCTTTCGTGCTGTCAAGCGTGATGCTGTTGCCCGCTTTGGTCAATTGATTGAATGACCACAACAACTCGCTTTGTGGAAGCAAATCAATCAATGAGACATATGCTTCAAAATCGTCTTGATAAAAATTGGGGCCATCAAAAAAAGCCTCCTTATTGCATGCACCGCAGAGGAGTAAAACGAGTGAGGGGACAAACAAATGTTTCATCTTCTTGATCTTTTGAAGGTGTATCCAATACTCAGTCCGGCCCATTGTTGTACCTGAAAATCCACCAGATAAGATACCAAAGGTGTATAGGAAGCTCGATAAAACCAGTTTTTCCTGGCAGGCTGGAGTCGATAACCAATGGCAGGGGTGGTCAGTAGAAAGAAGTGGCCTTTGGTGGTGATGGTGATGCCTTGCCCCAGGCATAATTCAAATTTATGGTCATTTCGGCCAATGAGCGCATTGATCATTACTGGAAAAACCAACCCGGTACCGTTGTTTTTGTCAATCGGTGCCAGGCTCAATCCAAGTCGCCAGCCGAAGTTAACCTGTTTTCCAGAATTAAAGGTTTGCTCATAGTTCAGCGAACCTAAACCACCACTACCAGCAAGTTCAAAAAATATGGATTGCCTTTTAAGATCATTTTGGCAAAACAAAGGATACACTAAAAATACGAGGTAAAAAATGAGGCAGACTGTTTTTTTAGTGCGTATACTTACGCAGGCAGAATGGCTGTTATTGGCTATACTGATCATCCTTAATGCATACTTTTTACCAATTATCAATACCTTTGATCATAACACATCAAACGCCATCGGTATGGAGAAAATTTTGAAGAGCGTACGGCGAAGGCATGACGGGCACTGGTGACCCCTATATAGACCTTGCGTTTTTCAACCATGTTGGATGTCAAAACACCAATTCTACATAAATAATTTGCAAAACTACCTACTGCCAAGGTCTACCCTACACAACCAAAATGAACCAACATAAACTTAGCTTTTTATTGCTTTTCATCCTTTGTGCCTGCCATCGCGTGGAGACACAAAATGACATCATCCCAAACGAAGTATTTCTATCCGATACCCGAGACTCCACAAAGACAACCCAAGCCATTCTCAATAAGTTTATACCCAGCACTTTGGCGCTTGCTCAGATCGATACTGGTGGTACTTTTTTTTACGGAAACAACGTGATTGAAGAGGACAGCTTGTTTCGCCAGCTGTTGATTGGAGCATTGATTGATTCATCGAGCATATACGCAGTTGAAATCAATCTTAAAGACACCATAATCCAATTCTTTCAGCTCCGTCATCAAGCCTGGAAGCCAATGGGCCATGCACGAATCAACATTCCAATTTACTCCATTGAATTTGAAGACCTGAATGGCGACGACAAAAAGGAAATCATCACTTCAACCTGGCGAAACATGAATGGCAACTCCTGGAAAGAGGTCTACTGCCATTCAGAAAAAACCGGGACGATACAATACGCAGGCTCCTTTTCGACAGATTATTTAGTCAATAAAGCTAAAAAGCAAATTGAAGAGCGCTACTTCGGCAGCTGGTACATGGACCCTTCACTGACGCTTTATGAATGGCGAAACGAAAAACTAGTGCCAATAAAACAGCTGATCATTGCTCATGATCAACCAGTGATGGAAAACGGAAAATCGACTTTGGAGTATTACGAAAATGCCACCAACGACCTCAAAGGACTCAAACTTATATTTAAAGAGCGGTATAGCGACACCAGCCCAAAGCAACAACAGCTGTGGGATGATTTTTTTAGCAAAAACAAATAAAGTCCTTGGCTGTCCCTTTATTTCTTGGGCGTCTGACTCGGCCGAACCTCTATTTTACTAGGCAAAGTCCGTGGGTTCATCTTGAGTAAATCCACTACGATTTGCCCCAAATCTTCAGGCTGAATTTTCCAGGCATCGGCATCACTTGGTTCGTGGTTGTTGAAGTGGGAAGCCACCGAACCCGGCATGATGGTGGAACATTTGACCCCTGCATCCCGCAAGTCGAGCATGACCGCCTGGGTGAAGCCCACCAAGCCAAATTTGCTGGCGTTGTAAGCGGAGGCTGAAGCAAAAAAATTGGTTCCAGCCAAACTGGCGATGCTGATGAAGTAACCCTTGGCGTTAGTCAATGCATCTACCGCTGCCTTCAGGCTGTAAAAAACTCCGGTAAGGTTGGTATCGATTGTTTCATGCCATTGCTCTGGCGTGAGTTGGGTAATGGGCGCAAAATGGCCCACGCCTGCATTGGCGATGAGCACGTCGAGGCGACCAAAAGCTTCCAGGGTTTTGGCTACTGCGTTTTGCTGCGCCGCAAAATCCCGCACATCGGCGGCAATGCCAATGATTTTGCCAGAGCCTATTTTGGAGAGCTCCCGAGCCGTAGCATCGGCATCTTCCTGGCGGCGGCTAGTGATGGCCACATTGAGGCCTTCTTTGAGCAGGCTAGCGGCGATGCCGTGGCCGATGCCTTTGCTGCCCCCGGTGATGAGGGCGGTCATTTGGTTGAGATTGTGTCCACTTCCCTTCAAGCGCAACCAAAAATGAGTAGAAAATTGGAATAAATTTTCTAACTTGAAAAACAAAAACAATGCGCAGGAGTAAATTCAGTGAAAGTCAAAGATTGGCGATC
>JAIXOO010000435.1 GCA_027486765.1 Saprospiraceae bacterium | reverse complement strand
AAAGTGAAAAGTGAAAAGTGAAAAGTGAAAAGTGAAAAGTGAAAAGTGAAAAGTGAAAAGTGAAAAGTGAAAAGTGAAAAGTGAAAAGTGAAAAAAATGTACCAGGTGGTAAAATCCAAATGTGGTGCCTGCTTTTCACTATTCACTTTTCATTTTTACTTACTATTCTGCTTCAAAAAAAGTATCGTACTGGTTCTTATGCCCCATTTCCCGAATTGGTTCTTTCATAGGCTTGTTTAGATCCAATACCTGATTGTCATCGTTGGCCAATGTAAGGATATTTTCTTTTTCTTCCCCCAAGAGCAGTGAAACCCCATCCTGTTCCCATTTCTCCAACATTTTCAGGCCTTCTTCTTCAAACACTCCATTCTGCAAGTCGATCGATTCCATGAACTTGGACGACATCTGCATGAAGTTTTCCATTTCACCTACTTTATTGGCTACATCCTCGGTAATGGCATCCATAGCTGCGTCGAACATGGCGCGTTTATCGGGGTCACCACTGATGATACTCATGGCAGATTTCATGGCGTTGTTGCTGGCATGGATGGCCTTTTGCTCCTGTTCCTTAACCATGACCTGATCCTGAATGTCTTCCGCGAGGATGTAGGAATTTTCCCGCATTTTGGTCAATACACGGTACATGACCTCCATTTTGCGATCCAGCTCTTCCAGGCGCACATTGGATTCCTGTAGGCGCCCCGCTTTGCGGGTTTTGAGAATCATCGAAGCATCATCCTTTTTGTTTTTGGCTTCGCTGGCCAATAGGAGATTACTTTTGATTTCTTTTTGGTTGTTTTTGATGATTTCGCGCAATTTGTGCATTTGGCCACGCAAGCGATTGATCTGGCGCTCCATGTCATGTAGGTTTTTACGCAAATGGTCTACGTAACCTTTCAGGATCGCGATGGGGTCAATTTGTACAAACAGGCCCGTAATCCAGCGCATCACACTCTTGTACATGTACCAACCCAATGTGCGGGTACGGTTGTCCAAAACCATGTACAACAAGGCCACCAATACCGTGACTGAAACCGCCAGATAAATGGTATTGCTAAGGATCATGCCCAAGAACGGCAGAATGGACATAAAGCCAATGACCGCTAAGGCGCCAATCCCAATTAAAAAAATTGCGCCAGTTTTTCCCTCCGGTCTACTCCAGAATGATTTGGGCTTCAATTGCTCAGACATAAAAAATAAGATTTGTGAATGATGGGAAAAATTTCCATCCATAATGGGAAAAACTTCCATCTATTATGGGAAAAATTTCCACCACCAAACTATTTCATGTATTCTTGAATTTTGTTCAGGTCGCCCTGAATTTGCCCTGCCAACGATTCGTAGGAAGCTACAAAATCATTTTTGGTGGATTCAATGTGTCGGGTCGCATCTTTTATCTGCTGCGAAAGTTCTACATATTTCTGCTTGGTTTGTTCAATTTCCTGCTGCAATTTTTTTATTTCTTCCTCCTTGGCTTTAACTGCGTTGGAAAATTCTTCCATTTGCTGCTCTTTGTTGCCAATTTGCTGAGAACGTTGATTCTTCATGGCCTCATCAAACTTACCTTGCTCCGTTTTGAGCACTTGTAAATATTGCTGACCAGAAGTTACGATCGTAGCCATCGAAGCCCCCATGGATTTGGCCATCGCCATTGCTGATTTAAAGCGGGTCGCTTCATCCATGTTCATTTCTTTCAAAGATTGCAGGGAATTCCTGAACTCCAGGTAATCAAACCCTTCCTGGTTGTTTTTTTCGATGGCCGAAAAAAGCACATTCAGGAATTTATCGTTCACCTTTCCTGGTGAAGGAGTATCCGAAACCGCCTCTTTAGGCTGGGTCATCGGCGTTTTACCATCTGCACTGGGTTTAGTAGCGGAGGTAGCCTTTGGTGCTGGCTTCGTGCTTTCTTCATCTACTACGATGAAGAGCGATTTAAAGTCCTTTAGAAATCCGTTTGACATAATACGACAAGTGTGTTGAGATGGTTGCGAGGATCCGACCAAATTAAAATTATTGTCTACAAAATAAACAAGAATTACATTTACAACAAAAATTAATGCAGGACTAGTTCAATTCCTGTTCCAAAAAAGTCCATACGGGGCGAAAAAAAAAATAAGTGCTCATTTTGCCAAAGGATTGGATAAGAAAACGCTTCACTTCAAGTGTCTTATCTAATCCTTTGGCTCAAGAAAAATGAGCGCTTATTTTTGCCCCACTACTAATACTGATTATCTATGCAAGTGAACAATGAAATTGGCCGATTGCAGCGTGTAATTGTCCATCGGCCTGATGAAGGCATCGCCCGAGTATCCCCCAAACGCTCTGAAGAACTGTTATTCGACGACATCGTTTTTTTGCCGCAGATGCAAGAAGAGCACGATATTTTTACAGCCGTGCTGCGCGCATTTGTAGGAAATGACCGGGTGCATGAAACCGAACAATTGCTGCTGGAGTCCCTGATCGCTGATGCGGAAAACCGGCAAAGTATGTTGGCAGAAATTGCCGATTATGAGGAATTGCCCCATTCCGCCCTGGATTTTTTGAACGGACTGCCGCCCAGCGAGTTGACCAAGGTGCTCATCAGTGGGTATTACGCCCCTGAAGATTATATTCTTTTTGACCCCATTCCCAATTTCATTTTTACCAGGGATATTGCTGTAGCCGTCAACGACCACGTGATCATCACCAAAGCCGCCAAGGAGGCCCGCCACCGGGAAAACCACCTCACCCGCTTTATTTTTCGGTGCCACCCATTGTTCAAAGGTCGATATGAGGAAGGAAAACTCATCAACCTCAACAACGTTGATCAATTCCCCCCCTCTCGCAAAGGGGAATACGTTTCCATTGAGGGCGGAGACATGATGATTTTAAGCCCTGATTACCTTCTGATCGGTTGTAGTGAACGCACCACCCGCCACGGGATCATGTCGCTGACGAAGGTGCTGTTTGAAAAAGGGGTGATCGACAATGTTGCCTTGGTAAACATCCCCAATGATCGTTCCTACATGCACGTGGATACCGTTTTTACTCAAATCAACCACCATCATATTGTGGCGTACAAACCTTTAGTGGTAGATGGAATCAGCTCCACTGTGGAGTTGTACCGCTCCAACGGGAGTAGTGAATACTACCCTTCGGTGCACAATTTCATTCGCTCCGAGATTGATCCGGAGATGAAATTCATTTACAGCGGCAATGGTGTCTCCCCTTATCAGGAGCGCGAACAATGGACAGATGGCTGCAACCTGGTGGCCCTCAAACCCGGGGTCGCCCTCACTTATGATCGCAATCCGGTAACCGAACAAGCTTTCCAAAAAGCGGGCTACAGTATCCTGCATGCCCGCGACTTTCTGACGGCTTATCGGGCAGGTCAACTCGATCCCGAGACCATTGAAAACACCATCATTACCCTGCCTTCCAATGAACTTTCCAGGGCAAGGGGTGGTTCGCATTGTATGACGTGCCCGATGGAAAGGTTGAGGAGTTGAGAAGGTTTAGAAGGTTGAGGCTCCGCGAGCGATTTTGACAAGGACAATGTCAAAGTCGCTCGTTGAGCCTAAACCTCCCTAAACCTCCTCAACTTCCCTAAACTCTTCAACCCAATTTATGTACACACACGATTTTCAAAAGCGCGTTCGTTACGGAGAAACCGACCAGATGGGGTATCTCTACTACGGCAATTATGCCCAGTACTACGAGATTGGTCGGGTAGAAATGCTGCGTTCACTGGGCTTGACTTACAAGGCGATGGAAGAAGAGCTGGGGGTTATGATGCCCGTTTTGGCGCTGCAAATGCGCTATGTCCGACCTGCTTTTTACGATGAATTGCTGACAATTCGGACCTCATTGAGGCGATTACCAGATCAATTCATTACCTTTCACGTTGAAATTTACAACGAAAAAAACAAGCTGGTCAATGGCGGCAGTGTGCGACTTTGTTTTGTGGACAAAAAAAGCAACAAAACCATTGATGCACCGGTCTATTTAATTGAAAAACTTCGACCCTTTTTTGAGCCGTGAAAGTACGATTACCAGATTTCAAGCAGTGGGAAAATTGGTTCTGGAGGCACCCCCTCTGGATCAAGCTGATTTGCTGGGCGCAAAACCGCTCTTTCCCTGGTTTTTTTGGCGTGTCCATTTACAACGTGGTGAAATTTTTCCTTCAGGAAATCCAACGATTTGACCTGTTCACCCGCGCCAATTCCATTGCCTACAGCTTCTTCTTGTCATTGTTTCCCTCCATCATCGCGTTGTTCACCCTGATTCCCTGGTTGAAAAGTACTTTTTTGCACTACCTGCCTGGTGGAGAGAATTTTGACGTTTACCTGCAAACTGAAATTCAAAAAATCATGCCGGGTGACGCAGGTGATCAATTGTTCGGCTTCATTGAAGACATCACGAACAATCCCAGGATTGCCTTGCTCTCGGTGGGTTTTATATCAGCCATCTATTTCGGCTCCAATGGTATCCTGTCCCTGCTGCGTTCTTTTGACAAAACCTATGAAGATTTCGCCAAGTGGAATTCCTGGAAAATGCGCTGGGTGGCCATTGTCCTAGCGGTTCAATTGAGTGCACTACTGATCGCCTCGGTTATTTTGGTCATTTTGGGGCAGTCATTTGTCAAAATGATCAACGATTGGTTACACCTGGGCTCATTTGTAGAATTGTCTCTCAACGTTGTCCGCTGGATCGTCATCATCTCCTTGTATTATGTATCGATTGCGCTCATTTACCGCAATGGCGCTGCGATGATCCGTCGCTTCAAGTTTTTTACTCCCGGCGCGGCACTGGCTTCTTTTTTGTGCCTCCTATCTTCGGTCGTTTTTTCCATGTACGTGGATATGTTCAACACTTACAACCGCTTATATGGTTCGATCGGGGCCATCATCGTGCTGATGTTGTGGATTCAGATGAACGTGATGTCGATCCTCATTGGTTTTGAACTCAATGCTAGCATTGTCATCAACAAAAGAATGTTGAGCACCGTCGAAAAAATAACGGAAGTCAAACCACAATTGGAGCCCCAACCCGATCTTGAAAGTGAAAATCGAATAGTGAATAATGAAAATCAAATAGCGATTGGTGAAGAACAAACCGTGAAAATCGAAGAACAACCAGCGAATAGTGAATAATGTAATTTTCGCTTTTCGCTTTTCGCTTTTCGCTTTTCGCTTTTCGCTAAAAAAATAAAGTATGAAGGTGTTTAGTCGCATGGTCCTGGTTTTTCTGTTGGTACTGGTTCTCGGCAGTTTGTTT
>JAIXOO010000084.1 GCA_027486765.1 Saprospiraceae bacterium | reverse complement strand
TGGCCATTGAGCCGCTCCATCCCATGTACGCGGATACCCGTTCGGCCATCAACACCCTCGGCCAAGCCAACGACATGTGTGAAGCCATCAACTCACCTTGGGTAGGCGTGGCGGTGGACGTGTATCACCTCTGGTGGGACTCCAACCTGGAGCGGGAGATCAAACGTTGTGGAGAAAACAACCACCTGTTGGCCTTTCATATCTGCGACTGGAAATCCCCAACCGTAGATATGCTCAACGATCGTGGACTGATGGGCGAGGGCTGCATTCCACTCAAAAAAATCCGCTCCTGGGTCGAAGCGACTGGCTACAATGGCTTCCGCGAGGTAGAGATTTTTTCCACGGAATATTGGCAACAAGATCAAACTCAATTTTTGCAGAAAATAATCACTGGATATACACAACACTCATAGCTGTCAGCTATTAGCCAAAAACATTAAAGATGAAACAACATACCATCGGTATCATCATGAACGGCGTTACAGGGAGGATGGGCACCAACCAACACCTGCTGCGCTCCATTGCTGAAATCATGAAACAAGGTGGCGTCAAACTCAGTAATGGCGAAACCATCATGCCCGACCCGATTCTCATTGGGCGGGACGAAAGCAAGTTGAAAAGGCTCTGTGCACTCACGGGCATCACCAATATGAGCACCAATTTGGAGGATGCTTTAAAAAGTTCGCATTACAGCATCTATTTTGATGCCCAAACCACTGGCCGCCGGGCCGACGCGGTCAAAGCGGCGATCAAAGCAGGGAAACACATTTATTGTGAAAAACCAGTGGCCGTTAGCACCGAGTCTGCTTTGGAATTGTACAAATTGGCTACCGAAGCTGGCCTCAAAAACGGGGTAGTGCAGGATAAATTGTGGCTTCCCGGCATTGTAAAAATCAAACGCCTGATTCAACAGGGTTTTTTTGGGGAAATCCTCTCCGTGCGGGGCGAATTTGGCTATTGGGTTTTTGAAGGCGACAACATCCCGGCGCAACGCCCTTCCTGGAACTACCGCAAAGAAGACGACGGTGGCATCATCGTAGATATGTTGTGCCACTGGCGCTATGTTCTGGATGATGTGTTTGGCAATGTAAAAGCGGTTTCTTGCCTCGGTGCTACGCACATCCCCACGCGGGTAGACGAAAACGGCAACACCTACCAGTGCACCGCGGATGATTCAGCCTACGCTACTTTTGAACTGGACAACGGGGTCATCGCTCATTTCAACTCTTCCTGGACCGTTCGGGTTAGGCGGGATGATTTGCTCACCTTGCAAGTGGATGGTACCAAAGGCTCTGCGGTGGCTGGTTTGCGGGAATGTTACATCCAGCATTATGGCAATACGCCGAAACCGGTTTGGAATCCCGATATCGCCCAACCCATCGATTTCTTCGGTGGCTGGTCCAAAGTGCCCGAGCAAGAAGTACACGACAATGCTTTTAAAGTACAATGGGAGTTGTTTTTAAAACATGTGGTCAACGATGAGCCATTCCCTTGGAATTTGAAGGCGGGTGCTAAGGGGGTGCAGTTGGCCGAGAAGGGTTTGGAAAGTTGGGCAAAAAGAGCCTGGGTCGACGTCCCAGAATTGTAATGATATCTACCTTAGGTGATTCTATGGTGCCTGTGGTTTCTAAGGTGGTTAAATAATGTTTTTTTGAACCACCTTAGAAACCACAGGCACTGTAGAATCACCTAAGAACGACAAACATTAAAAATAGTAAGCATGGCAAAAGTTGCACTCGTAACGGGGGGAAGCAGAGGAATAGGTTTAGGAATCGTAACCCAGCTTGCATCGCAAGGTTTTAACATCGCAATAAATGGGGTGCGGCCAGTAGAAGGTGTCACCGATGTATTGGCCAGCATTAAAGCCCTAGGCGTAGACGTCATTTATTGCCAGGGCAACGTCGCCTTGAGTGCCGACCGCGCTAAAATCCTCCAGGAAGTAAAAGACCACTACGGTCAACTCAATATTCTGGTCAACAACGCCGGGATTGCGCCCCGTGAGCGCCGGGATGTGTTGAGCACCAGCGAAACAAGTTTTGACGAAGTACTCGATACCAACCTCAAAAGCTGTTATTTCCTCACCCAGGCTGTTGCCAACTGGATGATCGAACAAAAGGCTGCGCAGCCTGATTTTTCCGCCTCCATCATCAACATCTCGTCCATTTCGGCCACGGTTGCTTCGGTCAATCGGGGGGAATACTGTGTGTCCAAAGCCGGAATCAGCATGGTTACCCAGCTCTTTGCGGTGCGCTTGGGCGAATACAACATTCCCGTGTACGAAGTTCGGCCCGGCGTCATCGCTACAGATATGACCGCAGGGGTGAAAGAAAAATACGACAACCTCATCGGCGGGGGGCTTTGTGTGCAACCGCGTTGGGGCACCCCGGAAGACGTGGGCAAAGCCGTTGGTGCTTTGGCCGCAGGAGGGTTTCCTTACTCTACCGGACAGGTATTTATGGTGGATGGCGGGTTGACGCTGTCTCGTTTATGATTTTAGGTTGAGAAGGTTTAGGAAGGTTGAGAAGGTTTAGGTTGCCGCAGCGATTCTGACGATGTCTTCGTCTAAGTCGCTGCGGTAGCCTAAACCTTCCTAAACCTTCTCAACCTCCCTCAACCAACCTATTTTAATACATCTACAACCACATCAGATGCAAGCAGACAAATTAAGCGCAGGACAGTACAAAGTCACCGCCACCGGGTTTTTAAGTTTGTTCTCCATCGTAGGCATCATGTTCTACGGGCTGCCTTTTTTCTTTGATTTTTGGGTAAAAGAATTTGGTTGGTCCCGAGCCATGGTCACCTCCGGCAACCTGGCGGGAAAAGTCATTGTTGGCCCCCTGTTTGGTTTTGCCGCAGGCTGGTTCATCGACCGCTTTGGCCCTCGGCGACTGATGTTGTCGGGCATTCTGATGGTTGGTTTGGCGGTGATGGGGCTGGGCATCATGCAATCTACCTGGCAGTTTTATATCTTTTATTTTCTGATCGCCCTGGGGTATATGTGTGGCGGCCCACTGCCCAATCAGGTGTTGATTTCCAGGTGGTTTAGCACTGCACGGGGCAAAGCCATGGGCATTGCTTACCTGGGTATTGGGGTAGGAGGGATGTTGGTTCCTCATATTGCCCGTTGGTTGAATCAGGAGGCCGGTTGGCGTACTGCCTTGACCGTGTTGGGAGGTATCATCATTGTAGCGGCCTTCCCGATGGCCTGGTTTGTCAAAGAGAACCCGGACGAACAACACGAATTACAAAAAGCACCCGAGCCTAAAGTTTCATTGTCCAGTGTGCTGAAAAGCAAGTCTTTCTATCTATTGGCCATTGGGAGTATGTGTTCCATTGGAGCAGTAGCTGGGGTCAGTCAGAACCTCAAATTATTTTTAAGCCTCGATATGCAATACAGCCAGGGACAAGCCGCGGGCATCATGTCCTTGGTTTTGGGTTCCAGCATCATTGGGCGTTTGTTGATGGGCTGGTTGGCGGATCGATTTGCCAAAAAGCACGTCATGTTGCTCATTTACGCCATCGTCAGCTTGTCCATTTTGTTGTTGTACAGCAGTACTACGCCTACCGCCATTTACGTGTTTGCCGTGCTTTTTGGCATTGGGCTTGGTGGTGATTACATGATTATTCCCTTGATGGCCGCAGAGTTGTTTGGGGTAAAAGTGATGGGCCGGGTGATGGGCCTGGTGTTGACCGTTGATGGCCTGGCAGAAGCTTTTGGGCCGATTATGGCTGGTGCGTTACGCGATAGAACTGGTAGTTATGCCATGGGGTTCACGGCTTTGATTGTGCTGTCGGTGATTGGCTGTATTGCGGTGGCACTTTTGCCGCGTAAGCAAGCGGAACCAATGTAACTTGATCCCTGATTTTATTCATTTGTTGGGGCACTAAAGATAAATCGATCCAGCTAGGTAAAAAATAGTAGCACAAAGAACACAAAGAGGGCACAAAGGACACAAAGTTAGATGTTGACTAAGGTTGCATTTGGAAAAAAACTACTTCAAGCTAAAAGAATTGTCAACGTCTAACTTTGTGTCCTCTGTGTTCCCATTGTGTCCTTTGTGGTAAAAAATGCCGCTTTGGGGAAGTCAACTGCCCATTAAAACCTTTCCAAATGGAAAACCAAATTCGCTTTAGACAGCTGTCGTACTCAGCTATTTTTTTCAGCCTTATGTTGTGCCTTGCTGCCTGTACTCCGGGTAAAGTCACTTCCAAAAAAACGAGCGATTCATCCAAAGATCAAGCTGCTTTAGCCTATTCCCAGGACACCAAAGTTCTCGCCAAAGGCCAACAACTGTTCCAGGTTTACTGCTCGTCCTGCCACAATTTTTTGCAAAAAGGCATTGGCCCCAGTCTGGAGCAAGTGACGGCTGTCGTCACACCCAGCTGGCTTAAATCTTTCATCCGCAACGCGCCAGCGATGATCGAAAAGGGAGACCCACGCGCCAAACAGCTTTTCGCAGAGTACAATCAATTGATGCCTCCTTTTACCGAAATCAAGGAGGCCGATCTCGACGCCATCGTTTCTTACATCCATAGCCAATACAAGGCACCTGAAAAACAAAGCAGTGACCTGGGAACGCCCATGCAAAACCCCATCGCTGAAAAAATTACCAAAAGCGGCCTGGCTTTACAAATTGAACATGTGGCTACGGCGCCCCCGACGGGCACGAAGGCTCCCATCGCGCGCATCAACCAAATGCGGGTATTGCCAGGAGCCAAAGACCGTTTGTTCATTCATGATTTGCGTGGCTTTTTGTACGAGTTGATCGATACCAGCTGGCATGTTGCACTGGAGATGAAAAAGGAACGCCCCAAGTTTATTTTCGACCCGGGAATGGGCACTGGTTTTGGCAGCTTTGCTTTTCACCCTGAATTTTATCAAAACGGTCTTTTTTACACCACCCATACCGAACCCCCGGGAACGGCAGTTGCTGATTTTGCCTATCCCGATTCCATCAAAGTCACCTTGCAGTGGGTGATCACCGAATGGACCATCAAAGACCCCAATGCCAAAACCTTTACACCTACTAGCAGTCGTACCTTGTTTCGTGTCAACGTGGTGACAGGTATTCACGGGGTGCAAGAAATAGCTTTTAATCCGGGGGTTAAAAAAGGAGACCCCGACTATGGCCTGCTCTACATCGGCATAGGTGATGGTGGTGCTAGCGAGAGCGGTTTCCCGTTCATCTGTCACGACAAAAGTCGCATCTGGAGTTCAGTCCTCCGGATTGATCCAAAGGGCAAAAACAGCAAAAATGGCCAATACGGCATTCCGGCCAGTAATCCCTACGCCCGAATGAGCGACGCAGAGGCTTGCCGGGAAGTTTTTTGTCGGGGCTTCCGCAACCCCAACCGTTACACCTGGACCCCTGATGGCCGACTACTGATCGCCGACATCGGCCACATCAACATCGAAGAACTCAATCTGGCCGTGCCTGGCGGCGATTATGGCTGGCCATACCGCGAAGGCACCTATGTGATCAATCCCAAGGCCAAAATGGATAAGGTATACGCTCTCCCTGCCGACGACAGTAAATACAACTACCTCTACCCAGTGCTCCAATTTGACCACGATGAAGGCAAAGCCATTGAGGGGGGCTTTGTATACACCGGCACTGCAATCCCGGAACTGCGGGGAAAATACATTTTTGGCGAAATTGCCCTTGGTAGGGTATTTTATGCAGAAGTGGATCAACTGAAGCAGGGCAAACAAGCGACGATCCACGAATTGGAGCTAAAAATGGGCGACAAAATGGTAAAGATGCTGGAGTTGAACAAGGGCATCAAACCGGATTTCCGCTTGGGGGTTGGTTTGGATAAAGAGTTGTTCATTTATACGAAATCGGATGGAAAGGTTTATAAGGTGGTGGGGTGTGTTAAAGGTTCTTGAGTGAGCTCAGCATGAATTTTGAAACAATTAGAAGGAAATGTGCGACTTCTCCGAAGTCGAAAAACCTTGACGTTACTACGATTATTTTCTACAAATGTGTGACTTCTCCGAAGTCATAGGATCGACTTCGGAGAAGTCGCACATTTGTAGAATTTGTGGCAAATGAGTTTTTTACGACTTCGGAGAAGTCGCACATTATTCGTTATTAAAGGCTCTATTCCAGAATTTACGGTATTTTTAGTTTCTGACCTTGAGGAAATTTTAGTCCCATTCAATGCCATTATTATGAAAAATCTTGTCATCCTTATTGTTTTCTTGTCGCTATCCGTTTTATCTATTGCCCAGTCAGGGAGTCAAGCTTCAACGAGCGATGGCAAGTCGACTAAACTCCCCAAGCCCAACAAAGTCTGGGTTTTCCTCCTCGCAGGACAATCCAACATGGCCGGGCGAGGGGTGGTAGAAGCCCAGGATACCCTGATCGATCCACGCATTTTCAGCATCAATGCCCAAGGTGAGGTGATCTTCGCCAAGGAGCCTTTGCACTTTTACGAGCCCAATTTGGTAGGTTTGGACTGTGGGCTTTCTTTTGGTAAAGCGCTTTTACCCTACATCCCTAAAAAAGTATCCATCCTGATTTTGCCCACTGCTGTGGGAGGCAGTTCCATCGGCCAATGGCTCGGCGATTCTATCCACCGCAAAGTCAAACTCTGGTCCAATTTTTTGGAAAAGGTGGCCATTGGCAAAAAATACGGCCAGATCAAAGGCATTTTGTGGCACCAGGGCGAAAGTGACGCCAATGACAAAAATAGCCCGCTTTATCCTGAAAACCTGGCTCGTTTGTTGCAAAATTTCCGAACTGCGGTGGGCAATCCTCAACTCCCGGTCTTAATGGGCGAGTTGGGGGCTTATTCTCAAAACCCTGAACAATGGAAGAAGATCAATCAACTCATCTGGGCACATGCGGCGAAAGACCTTTTTACCTCCGTGATTTCTACCCAGGATTTGCAGCATAAGGGGGATAAGATCCATTTTGATTCGGCGGGGCAAAGAGTTATAGGGCAGCGTTTTGCGGAGGCGTATTTGGCAAAATTTTGATCCTTAGTCTAAAATTAAATCCATGAAACCGCTCAACTTATTCATGTTCATTTTTTTCCTTCTCTTCTACGCTTGTAACTCTAAACCAATGCCTGAAAAGGAACCAAAAACTGAAGAAATTATTATGGACAGCCTCCCCACAGAAGAGCCAGAAACACCTGAGCCCGTTCTCAACCTCGATAGCATTCGTCTCGACTCTGCTTTAAAATATGGGCTCAAGGTAGCTCAAACTACCATTACTAAGCAAGGCAAGTTGGAAGAATACTACGAAATAAGGCCAGCTGATAGTTCTAGATCAGTTACTGTGATCATAGCGATGGGACGCTTGTTTTCAAGATCGCAACAACATCTAGTGCTGCGGAGGCATCTTGGAATGGATATTCGCCTGGATATTTTTGAATGGCGAAATGGGCGATTCAAAGGCATTCTAACCGGAGAAGATGATTTCATGGCTTATGTGAACGATACCATCTTTGATGCCAATGGCGATGGTGCCAAAGACTTTCTTTTAATCCATCATCCTCCTTCAGGCTGTGGTTTTTGCTATGTAAATAGTGTTTACCTTTATCAACCTACTCAACATACTTTTACTCCGAGGTATGATTTCCTTGACCCTACCTTTTCCCCAACTGAAAAACTAATTCGTGGAGTAGCATATAGCCCACACGCACATGGCGACTTTCCCCTTTACAAATGCAGATGGAATGGATTAAAAGTAGATTCGCTGGAGTATATCTATCATGATGATAAGGTAAGCGGTCAATTTATTAAAGTCAAGTATACCCCAAAAAGGCCGACCAAAAGCGACAGTACTAGGTTAAAAACACTCCCCAGGGAATACCGCAATATTAAATACGTTAATGTGTTTATGCGTTGATCATGCAAGTGTTTTTTAAGATGAGGAAAATGAAACCATTAACGCTGAGCATCCTACTGTTTTTCCCCTTTATGTTGCTTGCTCAATCAAGCGATAAACTGCTGATGTCCAAAAAAGTGATCAAGGTCAAAGCCCTGGTTGAACAGACATTTGGTCCAGAACTGGAAAAGCGCCACGCAGCAGAAAAGGAAATGTTTGGTACGGTTACAGAACTCGAAAACTTTGGGATTTTTGAATTCCGAAATCTTCTCGATATCAATCAGCAGACTGAACCCACCAAAGTACTGAGTAAGGCGTATTGTGAGTTGCTGAATGGTGAGCTCAGTATTTCAAATGCCATAGGGTTCAAAATGGCAGTGGGCCATACCATCATACTTAAACCTAAAGGCAAGACTTACCGAGCTCAATTTTTTCATTACACTGATCAGGTAAAAATGCACAAGCTTCGGCCCGAGGACGATTTTATTGAAGACATCCAAGTCGATTTTTCCCAAGTAACCCTAGAACTTTCGCCTGACTCTTCATTTAAACCAGATGGCATTATCAAAGGGCAATTGCACGGAACAACGATTCCTTATTATGAAATCGAGGGCTTGGGACCCAAGTCCAAACCGATCCAATATCAAATCCGCTCAGTATTTGAATGCCGACTCGAAAGTGATATGGAATTGCAAGAAGAGGCAGGGATGGAAGACCTGGAAGAAGAAAACCAAGGGCCTAAAAAGAAGAAAAAAGGGAAGTGATAAATTTGGCGTTAGCCGTTTTTGATTTTAAGGAAGCAGGTAGTAACTTCTTCTCTTGCACAAAGCTCCCAAAATGCGTAATTTTAGCCAATAAACCAGCACTATGGCAAGTCTCGCAACCACGCCCATCACCAGTTTGATGAGGTGTTGCGCTCGGCGGCGTTTCCGGAATTGGAGGTGGATTTGGGGATGGTGTTTGGGGGGTGAATTTATAAGATGCTCGTAGGTTTCGACTAAAAAGACGAGAAGTCGGGAACCTAAAATCACGCAATCCCCAAAATCTTATGCGTCTGCAAACTCAACTTCCACTTCGGATGCGCCATACAATACTCTAAGGTCAGCTTGGTATTCTGCTGCCCCAGCGGCCCATCCATCGGTTGCAGGTAAAAATGTTCAAAATTCAGGTGTTCGTAGCGCTCGGGTTCAGCGCCCGGCTGCGGGTACACCAGTTTTAGTTCATGTCCACTTTGAATGAGTAGCTCGGTATTTGCTTTGGGGCTCATACAAATCCAGTCCAGCCCCGCCGGAGCTGCCACGGTGCCATTGGTTTCCACCGCCACTTCCAGTCCCCGTGCGTGAAAAGCTTCAATCAACTCCTCATCCAACTGCAACAGCGGCTCCCCCCCCGTACACACCACATAAGGCTTGCCCTCTAAAACGTAGGTATCTCCTAATTGCTTTTCGCTATTCGCTTTTCGCTTTTCGCTTTTCCCCTTTTCACTTTTCACTTTTCGCTTTTCACTTCCCCCCGGCCATAGGCCAATCACCATATCCGCCAATTCCTCCGCGTTGTACTTCCCGCCATTTTCGCCATCCATGCCCCAAAAGTCGGTATCACAAAACTGGCAAATCGCCTTGGCGCGGTCTTCCTCCCGGCCTGACCATAAGTTGCAGCCCGAAAAACGGCAAAACACCGCCGGGCGACCCGCCTGAGCACCTTCCCCTTGCAGGGTGTAGAAAATTTCTTTGACTTTGTACGTATTTCTTTTTTTCATTCCAGCTCCAATTAACAGGGTGCAAAGTTAGGGGGATTTCAACTGAATTGGTTCAAATTCTCGGATTAAGACCAGAAAAAAAGTCTACAAGTCCGACCTGCTTTTTACCTTGCATCCCCGATCCAGATAAAAAACTTCCACCAAATTTGCACAAGCAGTAACAATTGTTACTTTTACAATTATTATCGCAAGAACAAAATAGTTGACATGAATCGATACGTCCTCGGCGCTGATTTTGGCACCGATTCGGTCCGCGCAGTGTTGGTTGATACCGCCAATGGCGCCGAATTGGCCAGTGCCGTCACCTACTACCCACGCTGGAAAAAAGGTTTGTACTGTAAGCCTGCCCAAAACCAGTTCCGCCAGCATCCCCTCGATTATGTAGAAAGCCTGGAAGACGCCATCGTCCGTACCCTCGCGCAATTGCCGGGTTTGGATCCCCAATTTGTCGTCGCCATCACCGTAGATACCACTGGCTCCACACCCGTTGCGGTGGATCAAAAGGGCACTCCGCTGGCGCTTCTGCCCGAATTTGCCGAAAACCCCAACGGCATGTTCATCCTCTGGAAAGACCATACCGCCCTGGCCGAAGCCGAAGAAATCAACCACAAAGCCCGCACTTGGGGTGGCATCGACTACACCATGTACGAAGGTGGCATTTATTCATCGGAGTGGTTTTGGGCCAAAATCACCCATACCATCCGCCAGGACGAGGCCGTACAACAAGCCGCTTATTCCTGGATGGAACACTGCGATTGGATCACCCACCTGCTCATCGGTGGCGATGACGCCCTGAGCACCAAACGCAGCCGCTGCGCTGCCGGGCACAAAGCCATGTGGCACGAATCCTGGGATGGCTTGCCTTCTGAAGACTTTTTAACGCACCTGGAACCCAAACTCGCGGGCCTGCGTGAGCGCCTCTACCATGATACCTACACCGCCGATGAAGCTGCGGGTAAACTCTCCGCCGAATGGGCAGCGCGCCTCGGCTTGCACGAAGGCGTGGTGGTGAGTGTCGGCACATTTGATGCCCACGCCGGAGCGGTAGGCGGTGAGGCCGAAGCTTATACCCTGATCAAGGTAATGGGGACTTCCACGTGCGACATGCTCGTAGCACCCCTGGACGAGGTGCAGGACAAACTCGTGCACGGCATCTGTGGTCAGGTGGATGGTTCGATTGTGCCAGGTATGATGGGCTTGGAGGCCGGACAATCCGCCTTTGGCGACTTGTTAGCCTGGTTCAAACAAGTCATTACCTGGCCCCTGCAAGAGTTGCTGCCACAAAGCCAGTTACTGGATGATGCCACCAAAACGGCCTTGTTAGCGGAAATGGAAGACAAAATCATCGCCCAACTAAGCGCCGCCGCCGCGAAAATTCCGGTTGCCCAAACGGGGATTATAGCACTGGACTGGGTCAATGGTCGCCGGACCCCCGATGCAGATCAAAGTCTGAAAGGGGCCATCATGGGCCTGAACATGGGTTCGGATGCTCCCGCAATCTTTAAGGCGCTGGTCGAAGCGATTTGTTTTGGTTCCAAAAAAATTGTTGACCGTTTTGAAGCGGAAGGTATCCCTATCAAAGCGGTAGTTGGTATGGGTGGCGTCGCCAAAAAGTCGGATTTCGTGATGCAGACCCTGGCCGATGTGCTCAATCGCCCGATCAAAATTGCCCGCTCGGAACAAGCTCCTGCCTTGGGCGCAGCCATGTATGCGGCAG
This sequence comes from Saprospiraceae bacterium, assembly GCA_027486765.1. Lineage (GTDB taxonomy): Bacteria > Bacteroidota > Bacteroidia > Chitinophagales > Saprospiraceae > Haliscomenobacter. The sequence continues at coordinate 22,695 of JAIXOO010000084.1, read as the reverse complement.
TGGCCGCAGGGGTATACCCCGATGTGGCGAGTGCCATGCAAGTGATGGGCAATGGCTTTGATAAAATTTACCACCCCATTCCAGCCAATGCCGCACTGTATGAAAAACTGTACACTGAATACGGCCGATTCGGGGATTTTGTGGAAAAGAAGTAATTTTTTCACCACCTAAGAAACTTAAGACACCTAAGGTACACCTAAGAACGTGAAACAATGTACTCAATAGCTAAGGTGTGTCTTAAGTGCCTAAAGTTTCTGAGGTGGTGAAAAACCCAGCAGCGAAGCTGCCCAAAAAAACGAAAATGAAAAGCGCACACCAAAGCCTCAAAGAAGCTTGTTACGAAGCCAATATGCAGCTGCCCCAACTCGGACTGGTGCTCTTCACTTTTGGCAATGCCAGTGTAGCAGACCGTTCAGCGGGGGTCTTTGCCATCAAACCCAGCGGAGTACCTTACGCGAGCCTGCGTGCGGAAGACATCGTCATCCTGGACTTTGAAGCGCAGGTGGTAGAAGGTACCAAACGTGCCTCCTCCGATACCAAAACCCACGCAGTGTTGTACAAACATTGGGAAAACATCGGAGGCATCGTACACACCCATTCCACCTATGCCACTGCTTGGTCCCAAACTCAACTGGACATCCCCATTCTGGGCACCACCCACGCTGACCACCTCACCGTGGACATTCCTTGCGCCCCCCCCATGGAGGACGCCATGATCCAGGGCAACTACGAGTACGAAACGGGTTTTCAGATCATGAACGACTTTGCGCGGCGCGGCTACAGCTACGAAGAAGTGGAAATGATCCTGGTGGGCAATCACGCTCCATTCACCTGGGGCAAAACGGTGGAAAAAGCCGTGTACAACAGCGCCGTGCTGGAGGAAGTTGCCCGCATGGCTTACTTAAGCGTAACCATCCGACCAGATGTACCCCGACTAAAAGACGCTTTGATCCAGAAGCATTACGAACGTAAGCATGGTAAAAATGCCTATTATGGGCAGTAGGGGCAACCCTCCGTGGTTGCCCCGGTTGCAAAGGCGACCGGAAGGGTCGCCCCAACGAATGATAATCGAATAACAAAATGAAATGATCCAACTTAAACAACTCGAAGCCTGGTTTGTCACCGGGAGCCAACACCTGTACGGTCCTGAGACCCTTAAACAAGTTGCTCAAAACGCCGAAACCATTGCCAAAGCACTGGATGCCGCTGCAAATATCCCGGTAAAGGTCGTTTTTAAACCCATCGTGGTTGGGCCTGAAGAAATCAGCAAACTCATCATCGAAGCCAACTCTGCGCCGCAGTGTATCGGACTGATTTGCTGGATGCACACCTTTTCACCCGCCAAGATGTGGATCAACGGGCTCAAAATTCTGCGCAAGCCCCTGGCCCATTTGCACACCCAATTCAACCAGGACATCCCCTGGTCGAGCATCGACATGGACTTTATGAACCTCAACCAATCGGCCCATGGTGACCGGGAGTTTGGGTTCATCGGGGCACGCATGCGCCTGAACCGAAAGGTGGTGGTTGGCCATTGGCAAGACCCCGAAGTGCAGGAGCGTCTGGGCTTGTGGAGTAGGGTAGCGGCTGCCTGGAACGATTGGCAAGGCGGCAAATTTGTCCGTTTTGGCGACAACATGCGCCAGGTAGCTGTAACCGAAGGTGACAAGGTGGAGGCCGAAATCAAATTCGGTTACTCCGTCAATACCCATGGGGTAGGGGACTTGGTGCAAGTGATCAATGCGGTGAGTGATGCCCAAATCCAACAACTGATTGAAGAATACGAAGCGAGTTACACCCTGTCAGCCAGTTTGCAAAAAGGGGGAGCTCAACGCAGTTCGCTTATCGAAGCTGCGCGCATCGAATTGGGCGTGCAGACCTTCCTGGAAGCGGGCAATTTCAAAGGATTCACCGATACTTTTGAAGACCTGCACGGCATGGTGCAATTGCCCGGTATTGCCTCACAGCGCTTAATGGCAGCAGGTTATGGCTTTGCTGGTGAAGGAGATTGGAAAACTTCCGCGCTGGTGCGGGCGATGAAGGTAATGGGGACTGGTCTACCTGGCGGTAACTCTTTTATGGAAGATTATACCTACCACTTTCAGCCCGACAACATGCAAGTATTGGGCTCGCACATGCTGGAAATTTGCCCCTCCATTGCTTCCAAGAAGCCAAGTTGTGAAGTGCATCCGCTGGGGATTGGCGGCAAGGCTGATCCAGTACGTTTGGTTTTCAACTGCCCGGCTGGCCCGGCGCTCAACGCTTCGATCGTGGACATGGGCAACCGTTTCCGCTTAATCGTCAACGAAGTGGAAGCCATTGAACCCGCACAGGATTTGCCTAAATTGCCCGTAGCCCGGGTATTGTGGAAGGTGAAACCTGACCTCAAAACCGGAGCCGCCGCCTGGATTTTGGCGGGTGGTGCCCACCACACCTGTTACAGCCAAAACCTGAGTGCCGAATACCTGGCCGATTTTGCAGAAATCGCTGGCATTGAATACCTATTGATCAATGAGCGCACCAATTTGTACGACTTCAAAAATGAGTTGCGCTGGAATGAAGTGTATTATGGTCATCGTATGTATTAGTCATCTATTTTTGTGCCCTGCATAAATTTTTTAAACAAACAAAACTTTTGGATCGATGCAAAATCTACAAACGGTGGATTTGGTGGTGTTCTTTGCCTATTTTGTTCTGGTAGTTGGTTACGGATACTGGATCTATCAGCGCAAGAAGAAAGCAGAAACCACAACCACCGATTTCTTTTTGGCCGAAGGATCACTGACCTGGTGGGCCATTGGGGCCTCTTTGATTGCTTCCAACATTTCTGCGGAGCAGTTCATTGGCATGTCGGGGAATGGTTTTTTGGTGGGTATAGCGGTGGCAGCCTATGAATGGGTTGCGGCGATTGCCCTTATCATTGTGGCGGTGTTTTTTATGCCGATCTATCTGAAAAATCATATTTACACCATGCCGCAGTTTTTAAAAACGCGGTACAATGAGACGGTGAGTATGATTATGACCATTTTTTGGTTGTTCCTATACATTTTTGTCAACCTCACTTCAATTCTGTTTCTGGGTGCCCTGGCTATCAACAACCTGATTGGTGGTGGGTATTTTCACCTCATTATGATTGGACTAGCGGTTTTTGCCCTGTTCATTACCATTGGGGGGATGAAGGTGATTGGGTATACCGACGTTTTACAGGTTTTTGTACTGATCGTTGGTGGTTTGGCGACGACCTGGTTGGCACTGACGATGGTGAGCGAAAAATTCGGCATGGGTCAAAACGTCTTTGCTGGTTTCAACCTCTTGATGGAAAAGGCCGACGACCATTTTCACATGATCATGGCCAAACCCGGACCGGAAGCCTCGCAGGATTACATCAACAAATACCTGCTCTTACCGGGTATTGCCATGTATTTTGCCGGGCAATGGATTGTCAACCTGAACTATTGGGGATGCAACCAATACATCACCCAACGGGCTTTGGGCGCTGACCTCAACACGGCGCGTACCGGGATTTTGTTTGCGGGTTTCCTCAAATTGATGATGCCCATTATTGTGATGTTGCCAGGTATTGCTGCCTATGTACTGTACCAAAACGGTGAGTTACAAGCACAAATGGCACCTGACGGTAAATTCATGACCGACAATGCCTACTCAGCCATTTTGACCTTTTTGCCTGCGGGCTTGAAAGGTTTGTCCATGGCCGCACTGACGGCGGCAATCGTAGCGTCACTAGCCGGTAAGGCCAACAGTATTTCGACCATTTTTACCCTGGATATTTACAAGAAGTATTTTGATAAAGAAGCTGAGGATCGCAAACTGGTCTGGATTGGCCGGATGACCATCGTCGCTTCCATGGTATTGGCGATTGCGCTGACCTGGAATGACCTTTTGGGCATTGGCGGTGAAGGTGGTTTTACTTTTATCCAAAAATACACCGGATTCATTAGCCCCGGGGTATTTGCCATGTTCCTTTTGGGGATGTTCTGGAAACGTACCACCGGAGCAGCAGCAGTTGCCGGGGTATTGGTTGGTTTCATCCTTTCGGTGTTTTTCAACGAATACGCCCCGGCCGTACTTGGCAACAATACCATCCTATACACGGCTTATCCCAACGGCAAAGGTGGCTTCGAAATTCCATTTTTAATCTGTATGGGTCTAGCCTTTGGTTTCACCATGCTGGTGATGATCGTGATGAGCTTGTTTGGGCCAAAAGTGAATGAAAAAGCTTTTGCACTGGACGCCAGCATGTTCAAAGTGAGTCCACAGATCATGGCGATGATTGTGGCTACTGTTTTGATCTTGACTGCGATTTACATCAAGTTCTGGTAAAAAATAAGATAGCAGAGTATAGCTATCTATCTAGAAAGTAACCATAACTGTTGCTGCACTCACAACCCGAAAGTTCCAAACTTTCGGGTTGTTTTTTTACCGACCACTTTGAATTTCTTAGAAAACTTCAAATTGGTAAACTCAATCCACAATCGCATTTTTCTGCACTTTCTTATGTAGCGGAGCAACCAGCGGCAACGCTGCCGAGCCATACCAGGGATGTAACTCCATCACCAAACTGCCCGCTTTGATCGCCGGATCGCTTTCCGTCAATTGTTTGGCCTCCTCCACTGAGCGCACATCAAAAATGTAAATGCCGCGAATATCGGTATCGTCCATAAATGGGCCAGCGATCAGCAGTTTTCCTTCATCCGCCATGCGGAAAATGTTTTTCATATGGGCTTCCTGCAATTTGGCAGCGACAGCGGAGTCCAGGTCGCGATTGGGGCCTTTTTTCAAAAAAGCCATCACATAGGCTTTCATGCCGTAATCATCGGCACCCAGTTTTTGAGCCAGCAGCGAGTCGTAGCTGGTATCTTCAGTGATTTGTGCGTAGTAGCTCTTTTTAGGTTCGGAGGGGGCTCCATCGGGTTTACAAGCGGCGGTAAAGGCACAAAGCCCCAAGAGGTACAAGTAAGATTTAGTCATAGTGCTGAGTTTTAGGATGAGTTGATAAAATTATACTATTTTTTTGTTTTGTAAAAATTTTAACATAAAAAATTAAATCACCTTTAAATTTGATAACAAATCGAGCTTGCTTGGTTAAGAAAAATGCAAAGTTTTACCTGACTTTAACTTTGAAGTAGAACTTTGCGTCCTTAATTGGTAATTTTAAAGACATTTACTTCCCGAACAACCAAATTTGCTGTGGTATGAAAACGCTATGTAAACCTCGTTTAGGTCAAAAAATCATCCTGCTCACTGGCCTCTTGTTGATCAGTGTATTTGGCTTTGCCCAAAAACTGGACACCTTGCTCAAAAAAGGTTCAGGCCGCCCACGCGCGCAAATCGAGATCAAACCGACCCAAGAGGATACCATCAAAACACCCGCCGCTACCACGGATCAAGCCAAATTTGATGAATTGCTTAAAAGAGCGCAGGGCAGTGCTGATGTTGTCAGCCTGTTGCGCCAGGCTAAAGAACTGTGCACGACGGCCAAGTTGGACAATTGTGACAGCCAGCTCAAAACGGCCTTCTCCCGTGAAACCAAACGTTTGATCGACCTCAACAACCAGGATCGACTCAAAGAAGCCAGGGAGCTTTGCGACCTCTACAGTACGGACAATTGTAGCGAACGAATTCGGGAAAAAGATGCCCAGTTGCGTTTTGACGCCCTCATCGAGGCGGGGAAAAGTGCGAACAGCTTTGAACAAAAACGCAGCAAATTTTTAGAAGCCAAGTCTTTTTGTGAAAAAAACAGCCTGGCTGTACTCAACTGGAACTGCCAGACTACCGCAGAAGACTTGTTGAAAAAATTACACGCCGACCGCTACACTGAACTGCTCAACAACATTGCCAGTCGGCGCACTTTTGAGGAAAAATGGAAAGCCTTGGGGGACGTAGAAACATTGGTCAATGAAAATCCCACTTACCTGAGCGGGAAAAAAACCGAAGTCAGCGACCGCAAGTACCGCTTGCAAGAAGACGAATTAGCGCGCTTGCGCACAAAAATTGAGCAATCCTCTGCTTTTGAGGACAAAGAAAACGCCTACCTGGACGCCATCGATTTTGTCAAAAAATACCAACTCAGTGATAAGTCGCTTAATGACCTGGATTACAAAATCCGGGAAGCTGCCCGCACTGAGGTTCAAAACATCCTGTACCGTCGGCGGCAGTTGGATTACCGCCGCCGCATTGAGCAATTGCGCTACGCCATTCGCCTCAACCGCAATTACATGGCCGAGCAGCTCAACCGGGAAATCAACAGCGTCATTTACAAAGAGCGCGACGATGCAATCGCGGAGGCTGGTCGCCAACCGACGCTGCGCCTCAAGGAAGACCACCTGCGCACTTTTGCAGGTGAATACTGTAAGCTGTTGAATGAACGTGAGCAAATCCCTTGCTTTGCGGAGCTGGAAAGTTTGATTCAACAAGCCTATCAGGCCGAGCTCGCCGTTTTGCAGCAACGCGCCCGCCAGGCCGCGCAGGGGAACGATTGGTCCCTCATCCACAATTACTACAACCAGGCGATCGTATTCGCCGATGCCAATCCACGCTATTTCAATAGTTATGCGACCTCTACCTTGCGGGGAGAAAAACAGGAAGCCCTGCGCAAGTATTCGGACAACAGCCAGCGCCGCTTTGTAGATTACCTGCGCAGCGACAACCTGAGCCAGGCCGAAACTGCACTTAGCGACCTGCAAAACATGCAGCGGACCTCTGGCTTTCAGTTTTTGAATACGAACGATATGCTCGTTGACCTGCACCAGGAGTACCTGCGTAAGATTGGCAACCTGCGTGACCAACAGCGTTTTCAGGAAGGGTTCCGTGCCCTGAACAAGGTGGAAAGCCTCGAACAACAAATGACCGGTGCGCTTCCCCAAAACAACAGCCGGGAGGAACGCCGCCGCCTGAGCCAGGATCACTACAGTTTTTTGGCCAAAGAAGCGGAGCGTTGGATGTTCAACCCCGGCACTGCGGAAACGGCCATTCGCCGCTTCAATTCACTGGATTCGGTGCGTACCTTGTATCGCCCTTATTTGACGGAAACTCAAACGGCGCAGGTGGCGCGTATGCGGCGGAGTTTTAGTTTGCGAACCTTGAGCTACCTGGATCAATACCTGCGCAACGACCAAATCGACGCGGGCGTGGTGCTTTTTGAAGACCTGAGTACCTTCATCACCACCGCCCAGTCTGGCGATAGTTTGACCAATGCGTTTGTAACCCGGGGACCGATCCTTTTTGGCCGCAAAGTTGATGCCCAAAAACGCTTATTGGAGGGTATGATTACGGCTGGCGCACTGGACGATGCTGCCGCAGTGTTGACCCGTTTGCGCAAGGAGAACGTCACTTTGGCCCGCAACCTCAAAGTGAGCGACAAGCAGCCAGATCCTTTTGTGGACACCGAATTCAAATTGCAACTGACCCGTGCGCAGACCTTGATCGCTCAAGGCAACGCCCAAAAAGCCCTGGATTTGTTGCAGCCATTGGTGGAGTCCAATCAAACCAGCAGCCTGACCATGCGCGACGAAGCTACTCGTTTGCGCGACCAGGTCTTTGCCGATTTGTTGGATAAAAAACTGAGCGAAGTTGAACGCACTTACGACCAACAGGCCAAATACGAAGCACTGAAAACTTTCCGGCAATACATGACTTCGTATCCCTTGCCCGTGCCAACCGCCCTGCAAAATCGCTACAAAAACATTGCCAAAGCATCCTGTTTTGAAGAGCGGGAAATGTACGAAACGGGTGTGAAAAACGCCGAACAATTGATCAATCAACGCAAGTTTGCAGCTGCTTACGACATTTACCAAAAGATATACACGGTTTGTCAGGCCGCCACTTATTGCGACCTCGATAGTTATACCATCAATGAGGCACTGCGCAAATACGAAGCACCCAAAGATTTTGAACTGGCCCAATTGGAGTTCCAAAACCTGGAAAAAAATAAAAACTGGGAAGCTTTTGAAAGCCAATACCGCAAACTGGAACGGGCTTTCGAAACCAACAACCTGGGGAGTTTTGGCTTCAAAATCCAACCCATGGAACAATACCTCCGCGACCCCAAACACTTTGACTTCGCAGCATACTTCATTGGCCACAACTGTCTGTTTACCGACCAAATACCGTTAATTGGTGAAATCCTCAATGCCCATTATACCACCTCAGGCGCAGCCGCTGAAAACTTCAAGTCACTGGTGAATAAAATGGCCGATCGTTTCCACGAAGCCAATCCACAAACCAGCCTCAAGGAAGCCCAAAAATTTTTCAGCATCAGCGGGAAAGCGGCCAAGGGGGTGAAGAAAGGGCTGAAGACACGCTGGAAAACGTACTAAGGTTCCAGGGTTCCTAAGTTCCAAGGTTCCAGGGAACCACGAACCCTGGAACCTTGGAACCCTGGAACCTTGGAACCCTGGAACCTTTTTTTTGGGCTTTTTAAAATATTTTTTAAAAAACTGCATTCATATAGTACTTCGATTAAAATTCAGCCTGATTTGGTATACCCTAGACAAGTCTAACAGCCACTCGGCTGCATTTGGCGAAGGTTGGTTTTGCTTGTAATGGTTTTTTTGCCCTTTATCAGTGACTTACGTGTATCGTTTTCCTTTATCTTTCACGGAGGCCTTAATTTTGCGTGGAAATAATTCAAATACGTAAAAAAAAGATATTTTTGGGGCTGAAAATTATTTAACAACCAAGCAAAGGGAATTTTGGTAATTTTGGCCATCTCAAAAACTCGTCCCATGACCAGAGTATGTTTACTTGTCATTTTTTTATTGACGACCGCTGTGTCATTTGCTCAACAGCTTTCCCTGTTTACCCAGTATCGTGAAAATCAGACAATTATCAACCCGGCAGCGGTTGAGTCGGATTTTCTTGCATATGGTAACAACATCAGTGTTGGGGCTTCGTACCGTAGCCAGTGGGCTGGTTTCGGCGGTTCTGCACCCAAAACTCAAACGCTGCGCGCCTCCTATCTCAATTCCAGCGGCAGCGGAGTAGCCATGATGTTCGGCGGTCAATTGATCAACGACCAAACTGGCCCAACAGGGTTCACAGGTTTTTACGGTCGCATTGCCGGGGTATTGAGCGAAGATCCCGAATACGGAGGTTTGTCGATTGGCCTCACTGCGGGGATGGTACAGTACCGTGTTCGCTCTTCTGAAATCAGACTTCGAGATGACAACGATGCGCTTTCAGGAGCTGACCAGGGTCAAATGTTCCCTGATGTAGGTGTGGGCATGTTTTTTTACAAAGCAGTCGGTGGTCGATTCTCGGACGACTACTTCTACGCTGGCCTTTCTGTCCCACAGGCTTTTGGCTTGGATCTCACCTTTACCAATGATCAGGGTGAGTTTTTCACCAAAAGGGTCCAACACTTCTACGGACAAATCGGGTATTACAAGTTTTTCCGCAATGATGGTTTTCTTGAGCCATCCATGTGGGTAAAATACACCCCCAATGCACCAGTCAACGTTGATGTCAACTTGCGCTATCAAATGCCAACGGCACTTTGGATCGGGGCAGGTGGTTCTTCGGCAGGAGCTGTACACCTGGAAACAGGGTTTGTACTCGGTGAAAATGCGGGGTTAAACAATACTTTCCGCTTTGGCTATGGTTTCGATTACAACTTCAGTACATTCGGCCCCTCTACTGGAGGTACCCATGAATTGAACTTAACCTTGTCGTTCCAAAATTGATAGCTCGGTTCATTTCCATGAATTGAATTAAGACTGGAAAATGGACATCATGTCCCAAATTCATTCTTCCATGAAAAAAATTCTTGCTCTGCTAGGTTTTGTCCTAGCTGTTCAAATGATGGCCTGGGCTCAAGGGCCCTCGGTTAACTTTTCTTCCGGGGTAAAAAACACTGGGGAAGAGATTTGTATTAAAGTGACGGTCAAAGACTTTACCGACATCACTTCAGTAAAATTGCCCATTCGTTGGGATAGCACAATTTTGGAGTTCAAGGAAGTGCGGGTCACCGGGGTATTGCCTGGTCTGGATGTTGCTGACTTCAATGCTAGCCGCGCTAAATCGGGATTGTTGTTCATGAACTGGTCCCCTGGGGACTGTTCTGAAGCCAATTCGATTACGGTCAATGACTTTGAAACCATCTTCGAAGTATGTTTTAAAGTGATCGGTAAATATGGGCAAGCCACTAGTGTAGGTCCAACTGATGATCGGGATTTTACCGGAGATTTAGACCCTATCATTTTCAGGCGCTATTTTGGTGCCAACAATTGTTCACCCATTGGGTACAATCCCAATTCAACCGTAGGAGACGTTGCTGTTGGTGTTCGTCCAATTCGGCTTTTCGCCACCGAGGCTGCGGGTAATACAGGTGATATTGTTTTTATCAATGTAAAAGTGAGTGGATTCGACAAATTGACCAGCTGTCAGTTCTCGATGAACTATGATACTACCTTATTGAAGTTCAGTAGTGTTGTGCCATTGGAAGCCTTGACTAACCTCTCAACAAGTAGTTTTGGACGCCCTAATGACCCTCTGGGTAGTATTGACGAAGGAAACTTAACCGTTTCCTGGTCGTACATCGATCCGCTGGGAAATGGTACAACCTTGAAAGACAGTACTGCTATTTTTCAAGTTTACTTTAAAATCATCGGCCCTTGTGGTTCCGATCTGGCTGAGGTTTCGTTCTCCGATGTACCAACCAAAAGGGAGGCCATTAATACAGTTAAAGAAGGAGAAGTGATTCCGATCATTGGTGCCTCAACGTACATCACGATTGACCAGTGTGACCCTCCCGGCCTAAAACTGGCCATTGATTGTGGAGCTCCAGTGCAAATCAATCAGGAAGTATGTGTCAAAGTGACTGCGCCACAAGGAACTCCGAACATTAATTCCCTGAATTTCCTCACGGAATGGAACGCAAACGCTTTGCAGTTTGTCAGAGTTTCTATCCCTACTGGTAACAAGGTACCTGGTTTGGTAGATGCGCTTTTTAACAAAGCCAACGTGGCCAATGGTGTTTTGGGCTTAAACTGGGCAGCAGCTGGTAACCTTTCTGCCAACGTGGGAGCTGGAGAGGAGGTCTTTTCGGTTTGTTTCAAAGCGATAGGTTTGGGCGGTACTAGTCCCGGAGATAGCATTCTGGAAGCACCTGTACAATTGAACCGAAACACAGCCGTCATCAACGAAAGAGGTAGTGTACTCAATAAAGGGTTGGCACCTAGCAACTGTGAAGTGCAAATCAAACAGCCTGCTGGGGTACGGGTAGTACTCACGGCAGGAAATGGCAAACCTGGTGACGAGATTTGTACTGATGTAAAGGTCGGCAATTTCCAAAATGTCATTGACTTTCAATTCTCCTTGAGCTGGGAACCTGCCGACATTCAATTCACTCAGGTCAAAAACCTCAATACTACAAGGCTTCCGGGATTAAATTTCAACACCAATTTTGATACAGCAGGTGCTTCAGGTGGCGCACTGACGTTTAACTATGAAACTCAAACGCCCGTTACTGCACCGGAAGGAACCGTGATTTTCCAGGTTTGTTACAAAATCATTGGCCCTTCTCCCGGAGAGTTGGGCACCCAAGACAATTGCGACAACAACATCGAAATTTTGGATTTCCCGCTGGAAAGCCAGGCTATTCTCAGTACTTCCAACGGTAAAAACGTAGGCATTACTGGAGCGCCTACCAATGTTTGTATCTTAAACCCAACTGGATTCTTCCTTTTGATGGGTGAAAATACTGGATACATAAAAGATACCGTATGTGTAGATTTTAAGGTGGAGAGCTTTAAAAAAGTAACCTCTACCCAATTCAAAGTCAACTGGCCCACTGCATTGAAATTTGTTTCTGCTGCTCCTGCCAATGGATTGACCGGGTTTACTTTGGATGTGGCTTCGGCAAATGTAGGGGTAATGACGGTGGATTACAGCGATCCTTCTGGTAAGGATTTGGCCGATTCTTCAACCATTTTTACCATGTGTTTTGAATTGATCGGAGGCGTTAATGAATGCCATAAAATTGACATCAACAATAGCCCCAACCCTTCTGTGACAACACTGGATGGAGTAGGCAGTGTGTTCCCTAAAGCGGGTGAAGTTTGTATCAAAGACACCATCCTGATTGTTGACACCTTAATCACTTCGGTTTCTTGTCCAGGTCTTAGCAATGGTACGATTGCAGTAAAAGCTGTTACTGGTACTGGTGTGGAAGGAAATTTCTCTTATACCTGGACAGTTCTGGATCAAACTGGGCCGCTTCAATTCACGCAAAAAGCAATCAATTTACCCACTGGTAGAGTGCAATTGCGCATATTCAGTGGCCTGGGGGCAGACGCGATTATTCGAGTAGATACCTTTATGATTGGGGAAAACACGGTTGTACCTGCTGCGAATGCGGGACGAGATACAACGAAAGGTTGTATTGGCGCCTTACGCCTTAACGCAAGTGGTTCGACAGGCGCAGATATCGTTTACAACTGGGCTGCGGTTACTGGCTCGATCACTGGTACTACAGATCGAACTTTCACCATCGTGGATGAACCGGGCATCTATGTTTTTACTGTTTTGGATAAAAAGACTGGCTGCGCGGGTCGAGACACGGTGGTAGTAAGCAATGCTCTTACTCCGCTGGCAGATGCAGGAAATGATGTCTTGCTTGATTGTCGAGGGGATACCCTTCGCCTAGATGGTAGCAAATCTACCCAGGGAACTACACTCAAATACAAATGGAGTGGCCCGGTAGGTACGACCATCGATCCTGCTGAAATAAGCTCGCTTAATCCTAAAGCAACCAATCCAGGTTTTTATACCTTGGAAGTTCGGGATAGCATCACCCGTTGTTTCTCCGTGGATACTGTAGAAGTTAAAAGTGCTCAAACCCGGCCCGTTGCAAACGCCGGCGAAGACCTTCTTTTAGGTTGTAAAGGTGAAACAGTGACCCTTGATGCGAGCAAATCACAGAACAGTGTTCCGGTTATTTATGAATGGTTGGATGAAAGCAACACTATTCTGAGCCGGGGCATCAAATTTGACGTTACAAAACAGGGTGTGTATCGCCTTCGGATCGTAGATGAAGCGAATGGTTGTTTGGACATAGATACCATTTTGGTAAAGCCAAGTCCAGATTTTCCCAAGATTATTGGATCCCAAGATATTGATATTTCCTGTAAAACGGATAAGCCAGTGCTGACCACCAGCCTCAGCAACACCCCCCAATTTAAGGCGAAATGGACCAGTACAGCCGGTGGCAAATTTGAAGTAGGTACTGATACCATTCTCAATGCAGTTGTTACAGCTCAAGGGACTTATTTCCTGGCAGTTACCAATACAGCGAGTGGTTGTGTAACCAATGACACGGTAGTCGTCAAAGAGAATAAAACCACCCCAACGGTTGATGTCAGTGCTGGGGGAACCTTGACGTGTACTGCACCTAGCCTGTCTTTGACTGCTACGGTGGGTGGAAGCCAAAACCTGAGCATCAACTGGACGAAGGATGGACAAGCATTTGCCAAAGACTCTACCAGGCTGCGCATCACGGCAGGAGGTACCTATCGCTTACAGGCTGTGGATACTCTGAGTGGTTGTTCGGTAGTAGATTCTGCGGTCATCGCTCAAGATGCAGCATTGCCGCAGGTGACCATTGCTAACCTGCCGAAAATTTCCTGTAAAACACCAAATGCTACCCTAACTGCTACGGTTAGTCCGGCCACTGCGAATTACAGATTTGAGTGGACAACTACCAATGGAAACATTGTAAGTGGTGGTGCTACGGTCAGTTCCAGCGTGAATAGAGCAGGATCTTATTCCATCAAAGTGACCAATTCAACCACAGGATGTATCGGTGAAGGACTGGCACAAATTACAGCAGATACAATGCGCCCGGTAGCACAAGCGGGGGTAGATCAAGCTTTGAGCTGTAAAACGGATACCCTTTCCTTAAATGGTACAGGTTCTTCGACAGGGACGAAATTTACTTACACCTGGACAGCGAAAGGTGGTGGTGCAACACCTGCTCCCGCCAATGCGCTCCAAGCTAAAATCACCCAGCCAGGAGTATATGTCCTGACTGTGCGGGATACTGCAAATGGTTGTTTCCGCGCAGATAGTTTGATTGTCACTTCGGATAAAGCTGCACCACAAGCATCCATCGCTCAGGCACCTGCCATTACCTGTAAAACTCCCGCCGTTCAAGTGACTGCCACGGGTTCTCAAGGTGCGCTGTTTCAGGTCACTTGGAAAGGCCCCGATGGACAAGCAGTAACGCCTGGTGCAAACCCATTACAAATCAGTGCATCTAAAGGCGGTACTTACGAACTGACTATTTTGAATACCCAAAACTCATGTTCGACCAAAGCAACTACAACCATTGCTGATGATTCGCAAAAACCAGTTGTTCAGGCCGTCACTCCGGTTCCGATTGCTTGTGCTGGTGTGAAGGTTTCCCTCAACGGAGCTGGATCGGCTACAGGCGCAGGGATCACCTACAAATGGACAGTTGGCAGTGGCAATGGTGCCATTACGCCCGACAATACTTTGACTCCTCAAGTCAACGCACCGGGAACCTACAAATTGGTGGTGACCAATAGCAATAACGGCTGTACGAGTGAGTCTATGGTAACGGTTTCACTGGACAATTCTCTGGCTCGTGCCTCCGCAGGTCGGGATACAACTACCTGTAATGATGAAGCACCGCTGATCGGTAACTTGCCAGCAGGTACTACGGGACAATGGTCAGGGCCAAACGGGATCACCATTGAAATGCCAGCCTTGGCCAGCACGATGGCTTTGGGCTTAAAGGATGGAAGCAACCGCTTTATTTGGTCCTTGTCTACAGCAGACTGTCCAAACTACAGCCGGGATAGCTTGAGCATCGTGCGCGAGACCGCGCCCATTGCTGCGGATGATCGGTTGGACAACTTCGTTGCTACTGCTGACAAACCTACAGCAGCTATCAATGTAGTCGCCAATGACCAGAAAATCAGTGGTACAGCTGGCTTTGTGGTAAGCGTGGCAAAGGACCCAAGTCTGGGGGTCATCGACGCGATCAACGGTGGTAGTGTGGTTTACCGTGGATTGCCTGGCCGTACAGGAAGTGATCAATTCGTTTATCAGGTTTGTAACAAAATCTGTGTCGATCTTTGTGATACCGCAACTGTAAAAATCCAGGTCAGTTCCGATAATTCATATCAATTTGCGGTTCCAACCGGGATTACGCCGAACGGTGATGGTGCCAATGATGAATTGCGTTTCGAAGTGCTTGAAGTTCAACCAGAACAGTACAAGGACAACGAAATTGTGATCTTTAACCGCTGGGGCGACATCGTCTACCGGGCCAAACCTTATGTCAACAACTGGAAAGGCACCAATAACGCCGGCCAGGACTTGCCAACAGGTACTTATTACTACATTTTGAGACTAGATATTTCCGACGGACTCATCATCAAAGGTGACATTACCATTGTGAAATAAAATAAAGATCGTTTTACTCGAAACGATCATAAATGGAAGCCCGCAGGAGTCATGATGATTCTTGTGGGCTTTCTTTTTATGAAATTAGAATTCAATAACCCATTTCCCCCAAAAGAATGGCTAAATTTGTGGCAATTTTCAACTCTGACCAAATTATACCACACTATGGCTATTTCAAATGCCAATCCAAACGTTCGTCTTGAGCATGATTTGCTGGGCGAAAAACACCTTCCTGTGGATGCCTATTACGGCATTCAAACCCAGCGGGCGCTGGAAAATTTCAAGATCAGTGGCGTGACCATGCAATTTTTCCCGGAGTTCATCGAAGCCTTGGCTGAAGTGAAAAAAGCGTCGACCTTAGCGAACTACGACCTTGGTTTTTTGTCCGACGAGGTCAAAAATGCCATCGTAGCCGCTTGTGATGAAATCATTGCGGGCAAATTTCACGACCAGTTTAGAGTAGACATGATTCAGGGTGGGGCAGGTACCTCTACCAACATGAACGCCAATGAGGTGATCGCCAATCGTGCGCTCGAAATCATGGGCCACAAAAAAGGCGATTACGACCATTGCCACCCCAACAACCATGTCAACATGTCGCAATCCACCAACGATGCCTATCCTACGGCCTTAAAAATTGCACTGATCAAAAGCAAGTCCAGGTTGTTGATGGAATTGGTGGCGCTCATCAACAGTTTCCGTCGCAAGGGTGAGCAGTACCAGCACGTCATCAAAATGGGCCGCACTCAATTGCAGGATGCCGTACCCATGACGATGGGCCAAACCTTTGAAGCTTATGCCGTTACCCTGGAAGAAGAGATCGACCGCATCGAAAACAATACCAACCTGTTTTTAGAAGTGAATTTGGGGGGAACAGCCATTGGTACCGGCATCAATACCTCGCCCAACTACGCGCGATTGGTGATTGCGCATTTGCGGGATGTATCGGGCTTTAAAGTGGTGAAGGCCAAAAATTTGATTGAAGCCACCCAGGATACGGGCGCTTTCATCATGTTTTCCTCTGCAGTAAAACGCCTGGCGATCAAGTTGTCCAAAATCTGCAACGACTTGCGCTTACTTTCCTCGGGACCACGGACGGGGTTCAATGAGATCAACTTGCCGCCCATGCAGCCGGGTTCTTCCATTATGCCAGGCAAGGTCAATCCGGTGATTCCTGAAGTAGTCAACCAAATTGCTTTTCGCGTAATGGGAAACGACCTTACGGTGAACATGGCTGTTGAAGCGGGTCAATTGGAGCTCAATGCTTTTGAACCCATCATCGGTCACTGTCTGTTTGAGTCCGTCAACATCCTTAGAAATGGCATGCAAACCCTGCGTACCAAATGTATAGACGGCATCACCGTCAACGAAAAGCGCTGTTGGGATATGGTTAAGAACAGCATTGGCATTGTGACTGCCCTAAACCCTGTATTGGGTTACGAAATTTGCACCGCTTTATCCAAAGAGGCACTAGCCAACGATCGCAGCATCTATGATCTGGTTTTGGAGCAAAACCTACTTAGCCAGGATGAGTTAGATAAAGTATTGTCGCCAGAGAATATGATCCGGCCACAACTGAAGGCGAATAAATGAAAAATGAAAAATGAAAAATGAAAAATGAAAAATTTACGCAGTGGAACTCGATTGGTGAACCTGTTTTTCATTTTTCATTTTTCATTTTTTAGTATCCCCCTTCCCGTCCCACATCATGCGTATCCGCGAGGGATTTGATTTCGGGATTGGTGCCGAAGACGACGAGGATGTCCCCTTCTTCAAAGATGGTATCGGGTTTGACGACCCCTTCGGAGACGTAAATGACTTTATTGATGCCGAGCAAGTTTTTCTTGATGCGCTTGCGGACGATCGTGACGATGTTTAAGTTGAAATTTTTGCGCAAATCAACCTCCTGTACGCTTTTCCCTACAAAAGAGGGAGGTAGGTGCAACTCCACCACCGAGTGGTTTTGATCCAAGTCAAAGGATTCGATGGCCGTTTTAAGGTTGAGTTTTTTGGCCAGGCGCTCCGCAGCTTCCAACTCCGGGTGCAGGATTTCCTGGATACCCATTGCTTCGAGTACTGTTTCGTGGGTATTGGACAAAGATCGACTGATGACCCGTTTTACACCCAGGGTTTTTAGGTTGGCGGTAGTCATCAAAGAGGCGCCTTCATTTTCACCAATGGCCACTACGGCGACATCCGTATCTTTTAAAGGTAGGTTGCGCAAAGCCACCAGATTAGTGCCATCCAGGGTAACCGCGTGGGTTACTTTATCTTTGATTAGCTCAACTTTATCCGGGTTTTTGTCAATGGCAATGACCTCATGGCCCATTTCAGTCAGCTGAAAAGCCAAAGAAGCACCAAAATTACCCAATCCGAAAATCAACACTTTCATAGGTTGCAAGTATAATTTCCCACAAACATAATAATAATGCCGCGCAATTCGGAAAAATCTGTGGATTAGCTTAATTCTCGGTGCTTAAGCTCAAAAATTGTATAATATGAATAATCTTTTTAACTTTAGGTTGCAAGGAAATGAAACCTCGTTCTCCTATGAAAAACTTCCTAAACCGTTTCCTGCGCTTGAACGACACCACAGTACCACTTGAGAACAAACTGTCAGATATTGTTACTTTTGGGACTTTCGTCAGCGTGGGGGTTGGCCTTATACAGAACATCACCATTGGCATTCACTGGTTTGTCAATTCTATGCTCGGTGGAACCATGCTGGTCAGCGCCATCTGCTTTTATTTGTCCCGGTACAGAAATCGATATCGGCAGATTCGGCCCTATTTTCTGGCATCAATCGGGGTTTTTCTGGCGATTTCATATTTTGCCAACTACGGGGTACGGGGCCCTTCGCTGGTATTGATGGCAATGTTTGCAGTATTAGGGGCCTTATTGATCAAAAAAAGAAAAAACACCCTTTTTTTTATTGCTTTAGCCCTCTTGTCTACGGTTCTTTTATTGGTCGAGCTCTATCATCCTGAAACCTTACGACTTTATAAGACTGACTTACAGCTACAACTGGATCTATTCAATACCTACATTTTTGGGATTGTTTTTTTGGCACTCACCATTTCTTTTTTCAAAAGCAGCTACGAACAAGACCGGGAAGTATTGCTTCAAACCACCGAAAGGCTGGAGCATTCACAGGAAGAAATCATCAAGGAAAAGGAAAAGGCAGAGAAAGCCGAACGCGCCAAAACCGAGTTTTTGGCCAACATGAGCCACGAGATCCGCACTCCACTCAATTCCATTATAGGCACTGCCGATTTGCTCAATGAAACCGAACTCAGTCCCCGACAGCAAGAATACCTGGAAACCATCAGCATCAGTAGTCGACATCTGCTCAATTTGGTGAGTGATGTGCTCGACATGTCGCGGATTGACCAGGGGCGGCTATTTTTGGAAAGCCAGGATTTTCAATTGACCACATTGATGAATAGCACCCTCGTGTTGTTCCGCAATGAACCCAAAATCAGCAACAAACAATTGACCTTGAATTTGCTGATTGCCCCCAATACGCCGGAAAATTTGCGCGGGGACGCGTATCGATTGCGTCAGGTCATTGTAAATTTGGTCAGCAATGCCATCAAATTTTCGAACAACGGGAGTATTGAGATCAAAGTGGCCAAAAAGGCAGTACAGGTACCGGGTAAAATATGTATTGTTTTTGAAGTAAAAGATTCTGGTGTAGGGATTTCCGAAGAAGACCTGCCAAAGTTGTTCCGGCCTTTTTCTGAAATAAAAACGGCTACCCAACATCCATTCCGCGGCGCTGGCCTGGGCTTGGCCATTACTCAAACCATCGTCACGATGATGGGAGGTGAAGTCAAAGTAGAAAGTGTACTGAATCAGGGAACCACCTTCACGTTTTGTGTGCAGTTGGAAGCGGGCATTCCACTTGTTCAGTTGCCTGATAACGGTGGGGGAGAGGAAGGCAAATTGGCCGATGTATACCCCTTAAGTATTTTGGTTGCAGAAGACAACATCCTCAACCAAAAATTGATTGCCCGGATCATGGAACACTTCGGCTACAACATCGACATTGTGGACAATGGCAATGGGGTGATTCAAAAACTTACCCAGCAGCATTACGACCTTATTTTTATGGACGTCCAAATGCCAGAATTGGACGGTATTGAAGCAACCCGAGCTTTGCGCAAGCTGAACACCACCCAGCCTTATATCGTTGCCATGACGGCAGCAGCAGCCCCCGAAGACCAGGAGGCTTGTTTCGCAGCAGGAATGAATGATTATGTGGTCAAACCGATTTCAATGACCAAAATTCGGGCTTTGATCCCGAAATGGAAGGAGGGCGTTGAAAAAGTGAAAAATGAAAAATGAAAAATGAAAAATAGGTGCACCATTTGAATTCTACCTTTTGGTGTATTTTTTTCATTTTTCATTTTTCATTTTTCATTTTTCATTTTAAATCCAGCAAGAACCCAATCGTAAAGTTGGCATCCCAATCAAATACAAAAGTTTTGCAGCCTGTTTCATCGGCAAAAGCCTTGTAGATGTTCAATCCCGATTTTTGTTTGCCCCCTTCGGCCTTAATGTCTTCAGGTCTAGTCAGTACGGTATAACGTTCTTTGCCATTGCGGATGGCTTTGGCAAATTCAAACGGAACGCCGCCGATGATGAAACAAATCTTGCGCTTGGAGGCTGGAACTTGTGCAGCGATAGAAGAGGCTTCATCGTAAGCCGCTTGGTCACTTACGTTGTTTTGGTAATACTTGGAACCATAAGTTTCACCACTTTTGATCTCACCGGCTTCCATCCAGGAAACTTTGGTATTGCCTGAGCCAATGTCCAGTACAAAAGCTTCATTTGCATAGGAGGCAGGCAATACACACTTGAGTGCATAGGCACCTTCTTGTTCAGCGGTAACTGGATTGACAAAATACTTGAGTGATTTGAGCCCCTTGGAAATTTTTTGGGTTTCCGGCGTTTTGAGGGCCCCGGAGCTTACCACGAAGTGAATGTCTTTTCCCACTACGCCATAAGCAAGCATGTTGCCGATGTAATTTTTGAGCCCCGCGCGTACATCATCGTCGGTAGCCATGTTTTCGTAGACCAGACTGGAGCCAAACTCCGCTTTTTCAAGTTTCCAGGTCTTTTTAGCGTCAACATTGATGATAAACGAGTTGAAACCAGAAGCGCCCAATTCCACAACCCCCTTCAGGGTGCCATTGACTGGGGCGGGAGGCAAATAACTGAAGGCCGCCCGGCTAGTAGTGGTTTTTGATTTGGTACTTGGTTTTTTTGCTTCTTCCTCAACGGGTCTGGCCGGGGAAGTAGTCTCTTCAGTTGTACTTGTATTCGTGGTTGTGTTTTGTGGTAAAAATTTACGTACCCCAAAAAAGATCCCCACGGCAACCAGCGCCAGAATTAAAATTTTGGCAAAAGGTGTAAGCTTCATAGATTGAAAAATTTGGTTTGGAAGATGCCCGAAATTTATGAATATTTACTGCAATATGGGATTTTATTTGTCCCTCAGAAAATTAAAAGAAAATTTCACCATAAATTATTCCGGCTTTTTTACTTTTACCCAAGTATAATTTCACCTTTTTCACCCAAGCCATTCACAAATTATGAGTACAAGCACCCGTTTTCAATTGATGGTCATGATGTTTTTGGAGTTCCTAATCTGGGGCTCCTGGTATGTGACTATGGGGACTTATCTGGGGGATAACCTCAAAGCCACTGGGGTACAAATTGGCCTTGCCTACCAAACCGTGAGCATCGGTGCCATCATTGCGCCTTTTTTTATTGGCTTGATTGCCGACCGTTTTTTTCCAGCGCAGCGGATCCTTGGGGTTTTGCACTTGGTTGGCGCGGTAGTACTCTACTTCTTGGGGCAACAAAGCGACTTCAATGGTTTTTATCTCCTGATCCTCATTTACATGTTGTTGTACATGCCGACTTTAGCCCTCGTCAACGCAGTTGCTTTTAGACAGATGAGCGATACAGCAAAAGAATTCCCCCCTGTACGGGTATTGGGCACCATTGGCTGGATCGTGGTAGGTAACATTATCGCCTATTTGGCTCTGGAGAAAACTAAGTCTTTGGATCAAACCTTTTTGATCGGAGCGATTGCTTCAGCAGCATTGGGTATTTTTAGCTTTTTCCTCCCCAACACTCCTCCTCCAAGAAGCAAAGCAGAAAAAATCTCTATCAGTGATATCCTGGGTCTGGAAGCGCTGGGTATGCTGAAAAATCCATCTTATTTGATCTTTTTTATCGGCTCCATTCTGGTCTGTATTCCGCTGTCCTTTTATTACAATTTTGCCAACCCTTTTTTGAACGAAGCGGGAATGCAAGGGGCTGCCGGAAAAATGAGCTGGGGACAAATCAGTGAAATTGCCTTTATGTTGGTATTGCCAGTAGCCTTGATTCGGTATGGCATCAAAAAAATCTTACTGGTGGGCATGTTGGCCTGGGCACTGCGCTATCTTTGTTTCGCCTATGGCGATGCAGGGGCCAATTATTGGATGTTGATCGTAGGCATTATTCTACACGGCGTTTGTTACGACTTCTTCTTTGTAACGGGCCAAATTTATACCGAACAACAAGCTGGGGTACGTTTTAAAAGTTCCGCTCAAGGTATGATTACCCTGGCTACTTATGGCATCGGCATGTTCATCGGATCGTACATCAGCGGATTTGTAGTGGATCTATACAATGCAGATGGGGTGCACAACTGGACTTCGATCTGGATGGTGCCTGCCGGGTTGGCAGTGGTGATTTTGCTGGGCTTTGCCTTCTTCTTCAGAAGTGAAAAATGAAAAACTAAAAATGAAAAATGAAAAGCGACATTGTGTATATGTTTTACCAATGTCGCTTTTCATTTTTCATTTTTAGTTTTTCATTTATTAAGCTTTCTTAAACGTCATCGTCGACGTCTGCGTGCCGCGTGCATCATTGTATTTGCTAACCATAACCACTTTCAAACTCGTGGCCTGTTTGGAGATGTAGAGGGTACGGAGTACAAAGCCTTGGTTGTAAATA
This sequence comes from Saprospiraceae bacterium, assembly GCA_027486765.1. Classification (GTDB taxonomy): domain Bacteria; phylum Bacteroidota; class Bacteroidia; order Chitinophagales; family Saprospiraceae; genus Haliscomenobacter. The sequence goes on along the minus strand of JAIXOO010000084.1, from coordinate 234 downwards.
GCGGTGTGGGTATAATTTGGATTGCCATTCACTTGGGCTACTGGCGCTTTGCCCCAGTCACAATCTTGAGGGGAGCACTGCCCCCAGGTTGCGATGTTGTTGCCACTGTCTACAAAGTTGATTTTGGTCAAACCACCCGTGTTAGGATCAACATTCACCCAATTGTCAAGTAGGCTAACTACGATACCGGGATTGACAACGATACCAGGATTAACCAGCACTAAATTGGCTTTG
>JAIXOO010000448.1 GCA_027486765.1 Saprospiraceae bacterium | reverse complement strand
CGCACTGGTCCCGAACAAGAATCGATGCTGGGGCTAGCCAAAAGGTCTTTGGCCCATACAATGGTTGAAGCCCGATCGACATCACCGTCGCCATCAACGTCGGTATTCGGCGGCAGTTCGCTCAACTCGGCGGATAAACCATGAATACAAGTGACGGAGGGTGGTTTACAATCGACTACCTTGAATTTGACAAAACCTCTGCCCGTATTGCCACAAGCATCAGATACTTTGATCTCCAACTGGTAATCCCCTTTGGGTACTACCCCGGTGAACAAATACTTGGGGTAACGCCCGAATACCCGCCAATTGGTTTGGCTGCTGCTGGAGCTTTCGTTGATTTCCAATTTGAGGTCAGTATCAATATTGAGGTTATTGGGGTCGCAGGCTTCCTGGATCCCGACCGACAATACAATATCCGCTTTACAATCACTGCGATTGATGCAAAAAGATACGTTGGACTCGGTGAAAATCTGCGGTGCTTCATTGTCCACCACTTTGATGATTTGGGTGTAGGTCCATTGTCCGGTTGGTTTCCGGTTCAGTTTTTCCCAATATCCTTCTGGATTGCCCCCACAGGCCCGCGAGTTGGCCAGCGGGAATTTATTCTTCTCATTGTTGTCGGCATCAAAGTAGGCACTGCCGTCGCGGCGAACGATCACCCACACATCGTCTTCACCTCCGGTGCCATCACAATCGATGTCCCGAGGCACGGGAATAATGTCGTCACCATCCACGTATTGGCACCAGTTGATGACATTGTAGGTTCTGAAAATTTTATAACATTCTACCCCATCGGCCTGGTAGCGTTTGTCGCTGACGTTGACGGCCAAAATATCGCAGGCCAGTTCAAAGGTGCCAATGGTATCCGGGCTGGGATCTTTGCAATATTCGATGTAATCCTTGGGGAATTTGATCATGTACTCATGGGCAGGGACTATAGTAATCCATTGTACACAAGTATCTGGCGATTGATTGCCGGATTCATCGCGGGCTAAAAATTTACGTTTGACCGTACCTACTCCGCAATTGTTGATCTTGACCACCGGATCAAATTCGATCCATTCGGCTTTGAAACAGTTATCGCCTACCTGAGGTGTCCCAAAATACCGGGCGATGGTGCTGCGGTTTTTAAAATCAACCCCTTTAGGCAAACGGTCGCAATACACAGTGGTGTCTTTGGGGGCCCGGCACCAGGGTTTCATTTTGTCTTCGATCCATACGGTCGTCCAGCAATAATCTGCATTGCCCGCAGCGTCGGTTGCCCGCAGCTCCACTTTGACGTAGCCTAAGGCAAGGTCGCAGCAATTAAAAGTCAGGATGGAGTCCCAACGGCTCACCCTCGGGGTATCCAGCGGGTTACAATTTTCATCCAGGGTAATCGGGCGGCGAATGTGGAGCTTGGCCAATTTGCAATTGTCCTTACTACCTTCGTCAACGTCTTCTGCACGCAACTGGGCATAGCCCGCTTCGTTGAGGCTGATGTTGATTTTATCGTCACAAATGGCCACTGGGCTGATTTTGTCTTGCACTTCCAGGTGGATGGTGTCTTTGGCCTCATTGTGGCAGGCGTCGCGTACAGTGTAAATGAGCAGATGACAGCCAATGGGCAGGTTGCCGATGTAGCGTTTCTGCGCCCCACTATTCGTAAAGCCCAAACGAACCGGAGGTTTGGGATCGATGGCCAAGCCAAGGGTATCGCGGCAGGTATCCGTCCAGATTTCGGCAGTCCAGGTGTAGCCAGAACAGGCGTCCGATACAGTTGGCGCCACTACTTCAATACCCGCCGTACAATCGAAGGGACTGGTAGAAGTACTCAAAAAATCATGGTGGTACGGAAGTTTTATGATCGGTTTATCCACGTCGCCCACTTTGATGACTTGGCTAAGCTCGATGGAGGTATTTTTACACCAGTCTTTGATGATCCAACGCCGTAGCACTTTATAGGTGCTGGGGCATACCTCAAAGCGGGTATCAACGTAAGTAGAGCTGAGCCCGCAGGAAGAATCAACGGTGATCAAATCTATTTTGCCCTGGTAGTTGATCACGTATGGATAGCCACTCACATCGGGGTGGATGTTCCCGTTTTTGTCTTTTTTAGGATTCTTGTTTCCGGTACAGGTATTGATGCCTACACTGTCCGGTAACTGAATAGAGGCCAACGGCGCACGAAGTAAAGTGATGAACTGTGGATCAGTGTCCTGGTTTCCCTTAGCATCGCTGGCAAAAAACAGGCGACGAATGATGATGGTGTCGCAGTGGTTGTCGTAATAAATAACGTCGCTAAAGCTGCGAATCTTCAAGGTTCTTTTGTTGCAATTGTCTTTGAGGGTAGCAATCCCGAAACTGTCCGTACTGCTCAGATTCTGGTAAATATTGGTGATCTCGTCACAAAAAATAAAGAGGGTAGTATCGGCGGGAGCGGTCACGACTGGGGCCATTTTATCCTCGGCGGCTACGATCCCCCAGCAGTTCGTAAATTGGGTACATGACTTGGGATTCTTGATGTTGACGATAAAGCGGAAATTGCCACAGCCATCGACAGTATCGCGGTTGAGGGGATTTTCATCGTCCACAAAAATTTCGTAATCCTCTGCCGTCAAACAAGCCCCTGAACCTTCCAAAACCAAAGTAGGTGTAAGTACAAACTGACAGTTCGAGTCCAGGGTAATGTGTACGGTATCGATGCATCCTTGATTCGCAGTAGTCCGTACGGATGGTGCAGTTTGTACCCCAGGTACAAGGGAGGTCGACAACTTGTGACCGAAGTTGCCGAGTAGCAACATAGCTTTGAAAGCTACTGCTACGGGAATTAGCTGAAAAAAACTGCGCATGCCGATCTTATTCTTTCAATCGATTCCTAGAGCAACAGGCTTAGTAGTGGGGCAAAATAAGTGCTCATTTTTCTTGAGCCAAAGGATTAGATAAGACACTTGAAGTGAAGCGTTTTCTCATCTAATCCTTTGGCAAAATGAGCACTTATTTTTTGTCGCCCCTCAATAGTTATTACTCTTCATCAAATGAGATTATGACAAAAAAATTCATTCAAAGGATTTGTTACCGAGCTTCTTAAGCTGAATGGCCAAAACAACGGCTAGGAATGCGACCACGAAACCTTTGACTCTCTCTCAGGTTCCTTATGTCAAAAAGATTTATTGTGTAATAACCTGTAATCAGACTTACAGGCGGCTTTTTTATGGGTATTTCCGGCAATCACTCGTGATGTGATCCAAAAGGGGGTAGGACCGGATGTCACAATGGCGGTAAATATACCCAAATAATTTTTATTCGTGAAAGAAAAAATATGACCTTAACAATTGTGTTTTTGCTTCTATACCTAAAATACAGGTGATTGTGTTAGTTTTGGCTCTTAGGGGTGATAAAAAAATAAGTGATCATTTTGCCAGAGGATTAGATAAGTAAACGTTTCATTTCAAGTGTCTTATCTAATTCTCTGGCTTAGGAAAAATGATCACTTATTTTTGCCCCACTACTTAGGTTTAAACAAGTTTTTAATTTGTTTTATGGCTACACCGTCATTTGATCAATCCTTGCCAATCCTCATTACCGGGGGCTCGGGTTATTTGGCATCCTGGATCGTCAAATACCTCGTCGAAGCGGGCTATTATGTACGCACTACGGTTCGGAATCGGCAGGATGAACGCAAAATCGCCCATCTCAAACGGATTGCAGCAGCTGGCCCAGGCCGCCTGGAGTTTTATGAAGCAGACCTGATGCGCCATGGCGACTTCAACAGTCCGATGCGGGGCTGCGAGATTGTCATTCATACGGCTTCGCCTTTTTTGATTGGAAAAATTAAAGATCCACAGCGACAATTGGTCGATCCGGCCTTGGAGGGTACCAAAAATGTGCTGTATTCAGCTGGCGAAACCCCTTCCATAAAACGGGTAGTCATGACTTCCAGCGCAGTGGCCGTCTATGCGGAAGCCCGTGAAATAATGGATCAGTCCAGCGGGGCTTTTGATGAACGCAACTGGAATTTGGTTTCCGACCTGCATTACGATTCCTACGGCTATTCCAAAACCCTCGCCGAAAAAGAAGCCTGGATCATCGCCAATCAACAACGGCAATGGGACCTGATTTGTATCAACCCGACTTTTCTATTTGGGCCTACCTTATCTGGTCGGGGTGACAATGTGAGTGTATCTACCATCCTCCAACTGATGAATGGCGAGTTGCGCCTGGGGGCACCTCAGCTCTATTTTGGGGTCGCCGACGTGCGGGATGCTGCGCAAGCGCACTTGTTGGCGGCCTTTACGCCCGAGGCCAATGGTCGTTACCTGATTTGTGCCGAAACCATGAGCATTTTAGGTATAGCTGCCGTGATGCGTGCGCGTTTTGGTGAAGATTTTAAACTTCCCAAACGGCCCTTGTCCAATTGGTTGTTGTACCTGATTGGGCCCTGGGTCGGGTTTAGTCGGCGCTTTTTGCGGGGGAATTTGGGCTATGCACCGCAGTTTGATGTGTCGCGGAGCATTGAGGAGTTGGGTTTGAGTTACCATCCGGTGGAGGAGACGATTGTGGACATGGTGGAGAGTTTGCGCTAGCACTAATCAGCTTAAGTGTACCTTCGGTGCCTTAGGTTTCTTAGGTGGTAAAATTTTCTTTTTCACCACCTAAGGAACCTAAGGGCACCGAAGATACACCTAAGGATACACATTGAAGCTGATTTGCGGTATGCACCTTACTTCCCAATACAAAACCTCGAAAAAATATTGTCCAACAAATCCTCCGTCGAAATCTCGCCCGTGATCTCCCCCAGGTACGCCAGCGCGTGCCGAATGTCCATCGCCACAAAATCCGTAGTCACTGCGTTGTCCAGGCCCTGAATCACTGCCTCCAGACTGGTTTGTGCCCGCAACAGCGCCTCGTAATGCCGGGCATTGCTCACGACAGCTCCATCCATGCTGGCTTCCTGCCCCACCACCGTTTGGTACAGACGTTCTTTGAGGTACTCGATGTTCATTTCATTGGAAGCAGAGATGGGAATCCACTGCTCAGCGGTAAAGTGTGGATTGGCGTAATGCTTGTATTCGGTGTAGGGGTTGAGGTCCATTTTATTGGCCACTACGAGCAGTTGGGTTTCGTCATGCAGCAGCTGCGCCAAGTCTGCTTCTAATTCGGCGGGCTGGGTTCTGATGACGTCAAACAAGTAGATCAACACCGCAGACTGCCGCACTTTTTCCAGCGTTTTTTGCACCCCAATCGCCTCAATGGCATCCGACGCTTCGCGGATACCGGCAGTATCGATGATGCGGAATTGGATGCCCTGGATATTGAGCGATTCCTCGATTGTATCTCGCGTCGTACCTGCTATTTCGCTGACGATGGCACGTTCCTCGTTGAGTAGTGCGTTGAGCAAGGTGGATTTTCCAGCATTGGGTCGTCCAGCGATTACGGTGTTCACCCCTTCTTTGATGGCATTGCCCAATTGGAACGAATCGCTGAGTTTGTGGATGAGGCGCAGGAGTTTTTGTACCAAAGCGCGCAGTTGATCGCGGTTGGCAAATTCTACGTCCTCCTCGCCAAAGTCCAGTTCCAGTTCGATCAAACTGGCGAAATCGATCAGTTCCTGGCGTAGTTTTTTGATTTCGCTGGAAATGCCGCCGCGTAATTGTTTGATGGCCACCTGTTGGGCAGCTGCAGAATTGGAAGCAATCAAATCGGCGACTGCTTCGGCTTGCGACAAGTCCATTCTGCCATTCAAAAAAGCCCGCATGGTGAACTCCCCTGGTTGCGCCAGTCTGGCCCCTTTGCGGATGAAGAGCCGAATCAATTCCTGAATGATGTAATTGGAGCCATGGCAAGAGATTTCCACCACGTGCTCTCCGGTGTAGGAGCGTGGCCCGATGAAGAGGGACACCAAAACCTCGTCCAGAATCTGGTCTTTTTCATCCCGAATGCTGCCAAAATGAATGGTGTGGCTGGCTTGTTCACTCAGTTTTTTGCCATGAAATACGGCATCTGCCAACTGAATTGCAGTTGGGCCAGATAAACGGATGACTCCAATGGCGCCTACCCCGGGAGGAGTGGCGAGGGCGATAATCGTATCAGACATCTATTTTTTGGTTCCAAAGTTCCAAAGTTCCAAGTTCCAGTGTTCGGGTTCCAAGGTTCGCTCCAACCCTGGAACTTTGGAACATGGAACGCTGGAACCCTCAAACCTTCCAGTGTTTTTTCAATTTCCCCAAGGTGCCGTGCAGGTACATCTCATAGGTTTCCCATACGCGCATACCCGAGGTGGTACGGACTTCCGCACAAGGCGGTGGCATCGGTAGACCATTCACCCCAGCCTCAAATGCATACACGCATTTTTGCAATTCGGGGATGTTGTAGCCGCCCTCCAGCACCGCAAAAATATGCGAAAAACGCTCCCGGAGCAATTGCCCGATTTCATAATAGGTATTGGTGGTAACCTTTAAATCGAGCAGCAGATCGTACTGATGGGCATCGAAGCCTGCGGAAATGGCCACTACATCGGGCTGAAATTGCTCAGCCAATGGCAAAAAGTGACCAAAGGCATCCATAAAAATATCGTCGGCGCTACCCGGGGGCAAGGGCATATTCAGGGTGTAACCCAAACCTTTCTCCTCTCCCAATTCATTGACAAAACCGTGCCCCGGAAAAGCGGGATATTGGTGCATCGACCAGTACAACACTTGATCCGATTGGTAAAAAATAGCTGAAGTGCCATCGCCCAGGTGGCCATCGAAATCACAAATCAGGACCCTTTTGCCTTCGTTAACGGCCAATTGGGCAGCGATGGCTACGTTGTTGAACAAACAAAAGCCGCTGGCCCGGTTCCGATAAGCATGGTGCCCAGGTGGGCGCACCAGGGCAAAATCCTGGTTTTGCATGGCCAAAATGGTGGCCCCCACCGCGTGGCAAGCTGCCGTGTAACTACCCTCCGAAACGACGGTGTCGGGGTCAAGATGTACCCCCAGATGAGCGGCTTCCCGCACCTGACGAATGTAGGCAGGATCGTGCACCAGTTCCAGGTATTGCTCTCCGTTGGGGAACTCCGTTTCTGGAATATCTGAAAATACCTCCAGGCGTTTTTTGTTCTCTGGGTGCATCCCCGTATCGTGGCGCTGGCAAATGCGGTTGTACAGTAATTTCATGCCTTAAAGATAGAGTAAAAGTTGAGAAGGTTGAGAAGGTTGAGAAGGTTGAGGCTACCGCAAGAATGGGTGTGTGTTTGTGTGTGATAGTGTGCGTGTGCCAATGGCTTGTCAAAATCGCTCGCGGTAGCCTAAACCTTCTCAACCTCTCTCAACTTTCTCAACTCTTAATTACCAACAACGGAATCCGCGTCGTAAACGCGACATCCCGGGTTTGACTGTGGTGAAACCAACGCTCGACCCAGGAGCGGTGAGGCGAATACATCACCAGCAAGTCGACGCCATAATTGTCGACAAACTCTTCCAGACCCGTGGCAATGGAGTCGTGTTTTTCCTGGTGAAAGGAAATTTGTACCGCTGGGGTGTTGTCGCTGAAGATTTTTTTCAACTCATCAATGGCTATTTGATCATGCGCATCGCCCTTGTGGATGTTGATTACGTGCAACAAGGGGTGAAAAGGGGTCAACAACTCGGCAGCTTTCCAGAAATGGTAAGGATCGGACTCCGATAAGTCGCTGGCGTAGGCCACGATATGGGTAGGTTTCCACTGGGCAAACTCAGGGATGAGCATCACCGGGCATTTGGCCTGCTCAATGACGCCAGTTGAAACACTGCCGAAGGCTTTCTCCAAGGTATTGTGCGAGCCCTTGGTACCCATCATGATCAGGTCCGCGTGGCGGTCTTCTGCCAGTTTGACGATGGTACCTACGGCAATGCCTATTTCCACTTTTTCCTCCACTTTTGGAATGGCTTGAAAGGTATACAAGGCTTGGGTTTGGGATAGGCCCAATTCCAGAAATGAATGCATAACGGATTCCGCCGCATCCACTTTTTCACGGGTGGTGGCCATCGAAACCACCGGAACATCCATCGCGGCGTATTCAGGAAACACCACGTGCAGCACTTCTATTTTCGCCTGATAATAATCGGCCAGGATCAAACAATGTTTGAATGCATTTTGGGCGCTGGGCGAAAAATCGGTCGGGAACAGTATTCTTTTTACTTGGCTCATGATCTTCGATTGTAAGCTGATACTTAGTTCTTGCAAAAAAGCTCAATATCTGCGCCGACTACAATGAGTTATGTCAGAGGTCAAGGGTGACTTTACAAAAATGCTTTCCTTTTCACCTGAATCAAGTTTTTTGACAAAAGTCAAAGTGCTTCCATGATAAATGTCATCGGCCCGCCATCCCAAAACCGCTTTATTTGTGGCAGTTAATCGCTATTATTGATTAATAATTCGGGTGATTTTAGGGAATCTTGGAGCATCCTCTTTGGGGATGCTCTTTTTTTATGCCTACGGCAACTCCTGCCTTATATTCCGCGCGCCCTTCGTCGACCAAATGAATCCAACTGGCAGTTTTTGGAACCTTTTATATTCATTCCCGATTTTTTACTTTTAACTTTCCCAAAATTGTCAGGCATATGAACAAATTAAAATTCTGGATGGCTACTGCTCACCCGTGCAGTGCATCACTCGTGCTATTGTTGCTCCTGAGCAGCATTTCCCTCTTCGCCCAAGGCGGCGGAAACCAATGGACCAAAGACGGCAACTCTTACTGGACACCCGAAAAAGGGGAGATTGTGCAATACACCCTCCCCGAACAAACCCGTAGCGTGATCGCGACTACGGCCATGCTTACGCCTGCGGGCAAAACTGAGCCATTGCGCCTGCGTTCCATCCGCCCTTCAGCCGACAACCGCAAGGTATTGATCTTCACCAACTCTGTCCGGGTTTGGCGCACTGATACCCGGGGGGATTATTGGGTGCTGGATTTGGACAAAAAGACCCTGGTCCAACTGGGGGTTAACCTGCCTGTTTCTTCGCTGATGTTTGCCAAGTTTTCACCCGACGGCAGCAAGGTGGCTTTTGTGAGCAAACACAACCTGTACGTCCAAACCCTGGCCGACAACAAGGTCACCCAACTGACCAAAGACGGCACAGATAAGATCATCAATGGCACCTTTGACTGGGCTTACGAAGAAGAATTTAGCTGCCGCGACGGCTTCCGCTGGAGCCCCGATGGCAACAATATCGCCTACTGGCAGATCGACGCCAGCGACGTGAAGTACTTCCTGATGATCAACAACACCGATTCGATCTATTCCTTCACCGTGCCCGTGGAATACCCCAAAGTGGGTGAAACACCCTCAGCCTGTAAGATCGGCATCGTATCGGCAAAAGGTGGTGCTACCCGCTGGATGAATGTACCTGGCGACAATCGGCAACACTACATTCCCCGCATGGATTGGGCCGCCAACTCCACTGAAATCATCTTGCAACAACTGGACCGCAAGCAACAAGTCAACAAGATTTTCTTGTGCAATACCACCAATGGCTCCGCCAAATCCATTTGGGAGGAAAAAGACGCCGCCTGGGTGGACGTACAAATGGACGCCGATCAGGCCTGGGACTGGATCGAAGGCGGCGCCGCCTTCTTGTGGCTCACCGAAAAAGACGGCTGGCGGCATTACTACCGCATTAGCCGGGATGGCAAACAGGAAAAACTCATCACCGCCGGTGCTTATGATGTGATTGATCCAGGTTTGATTGATGAAAAAAACAAGGCCATTTATTTCCTGGCTTCCCCAGACAACGCCACCGAAAAATACCTTTACAAAGTCAATCTGGACGGCAGTGGTAAAGCTGAGCGGCTTTCACCTGCCAATACGCAGGGGACTTATGGGTATAGTTTTGCGCCGAGTGGCCGTTTTGCGCAGCAGCGTTTTTCCAATGTGAATACGCGTCCGCAAAGTGACTGGGTTACGCTCCCCGATTGCAAGCCCATTAAGGCCAAGCCCGATGCACCCAAACCAGAGTCTACGAGCCCCAAAGTGGAGTTTTTCCAGGTCACCACGGTGGATGGCGTCACGATGGACGGCTGGATGGTGAAACCCAAAAATTTTGATCCGCAGAAAAAGTACCCAGTCGTTTTCCACGTATACACCGAACCGGCTGGCCAAACCGTAAAAAACTCCTGGGGCATGGGCTATGCCAATATGTACCAGGGCAACATGTCGGAGGATGGCTACTTCTACATCTCACTCGACAACCGGGGTACGCCCGCACCCAAAGGCCGGGAATGGCGCAAATCGATTTACCGCAAAATCGGCCTCGTCAACATACACGATCAGGCCATGGGCGCCAAGGAGATTTTTAAATGGAACTACATCGACACCTCCCGCGTAGCGGTATGGGGTTGGAGCGGCGGCGGCAGCGCGACGCTGAACCTGCTGTTTCAATACCCTGAAATATATAAGACTGGTATCTCCATTGCCGCCGTACCGGATCAACTTTGCTACGACAACATCTACCAGGAGCGCTACATGGGGCTGCCGCAGGAGAACATGGAGGACTTTGTGAAGGGCTCACCGATCACCTACGCCAAAAACCTCAAGGGCAAATTGCTCTACATCCACGGTACCGGCGACGACAACGTGCATTACCAAGGCGCCGAACGTTTGATCAATGAACTGGTCAAACACAACAAGCTATTCCAGCTAATGGCCTACCCGAATCGCTCGCACGGGATTTATGAGGGCGAGGGGACGACAAAACATTTGTCGACCTTGTTTACGCAGTTTTTGAAGGAGAATTGTCCTCCGGGGGGCGTGGATCGGGTGGTGAAGCCGTAAGGGGTTACTGTTATTTTAGTTGAATGAGAGCTGATTCGGTTTGTGCCGAATCAGCTTTTTTGTTTTATTTTATGACAAAAAAGCAATTAACAACAAAAATGATTAAATTTCACTGCCAATGATATATCAAAAGGATTTATGGCCATTTTTGAGTCGATGGGCATGCGCGAGGCATTGGCATGAAACGAAAAAATAATACTAGTACGATGGCAAAGAATAAGAAAATAACTATTGAAGGCACCGAGATTACCATTATCTCGCAAAAAACCGATGATTACATTTCACTTACCGATATGGCCAAAAGCCAGCTTCAAGATGTGGTCATCATCAAATGGCTGAGCTTAAAAAACACCATTGAATACCTCGGAGAATGGGAAGCCATTTACAATCCAGAGTTTAATTATACCGAATTCGGTACAATTAAAAATGCCGCTGGCAGCAACAACTTCGTCCTGTCGGTAAAACAATGGATAGAATCCACTCATGCAATTGGCATCACCGCCAAAGCAGGCCGATACGGCGGAACATATGCCCACAAAGACATTGCCTTTCATTTTGGCATGTGGATAAGCCCTAAGTTTCAACTACTTTTGGTCAAAGAATACCAACGCCTCAAGGAAGATGAAAGTGAAAGACTCAATCTCGCCTGGAATTTTCAACGTACACTTGCAAAAGTGAATTACCACATCCATACTGATGCGATCAAAGCCAACTTGATTCCAGACAAACTTACCAAACAACAAACTGCCTATGTGTATGCCAGTGAAGCGGATATTCTAAACATGGCCCTGTTTGCTAAAACTGCAAAACAATGGCGCGAAGAAAACCCCAATGAAAAAGGTAACATCCGTGACCAAGCTACTTTGGAGCAATTGGTTGTTTTGTCCAATTTAGAGAGCATCAATGCCATGCTCATTCATCAAGGCTTAGAACCTACACAACGCTTGGAGCAACTCAACCAAATCGCCATTACGCAAATGACCTCCTTGCTAGGGGCTAAAAATATTCAAAAACTGAAATGACATGTTGGACCTAAGCATCAAAAGCAAAGTAGCCTTATGGGAGAAATTTTAGCCAATTGGGATGAAAGTGATGGTTCGCCATATAATTATCACCTTGAAAGACCGAGCTTTCAATACGAAGAACCGACGTGGCGTATTGTTCCTTATGACCAATGCAGAGCATCATACAATAACCACAAAAAAGGAATTAAATCAATCTTTGTTGGCAATTTAAGACTTTGGACTTTACATCTTATTGAAAATGTAGAAATAAGTACCTTGATTACGCATTCCGAAGAGCATCTATCCTACATTGATATCGAAGATGAGAATATAAATGTGCCGCTCAAGGTTTATTTGGATTACCCATTTTCTGTTTGTGTGGAGGCAGAGATTTTTCCATTGCGCAGAAAAGAGCTTTATGAAACCGAATACCATGGCTATTTTCCAGTTGGTTATTTATTTTGGCAAGTGGCCAAAGTATATGCTGATATTTACAAAAATCATTGG
>JAIXOO010000147.1 GCA_027486765.1 Saprospiraceae bacterium | reverse complement strand
GCTCCATCGTGTACCATCACCACGTGCGTCCAGGTATTGACCGTGAGTGGAGTACCAGAATCCATGTCGGAAATGCCAGTGGCATAATTGGTGGTAAAAACCGGTTTACCGTGCCCAGGCAGCGATATTTTCCAACGTTCTTGCCAGCCACCATGCGACATAATGTAATATTCACCAGTACCAGGTAGTTCTTTGACGTTTACCCAAAAGCTGATCGTCGTGCTGGGCGTATTGTAAGCAGGTGAATTGGGTACCTCAACACCTTCCGCACCATTAAAGGCTATGGCGTTGTTGGCCAAACCAAAGCGACTGCTTGCGGGTATTGATCCGTGGTTGATCCCATCGTTTTTGTAAGCCGTAGCATCGTGCAAATCGCCCGCCATTCTGAATTCAGCGACCAAGGGAGAAGGGACGCTGGAGGCCGTAGATTGTAAGGTATAAAGGGCGCTTACTTGCAGCGCGCTCAAATCGGTGTTGTACAGTTGTACCTCATCCAAATCGCCATCAAAAAAGTTGCCGCCATCGATGGGGTTATAGCCAATGCCCAAAGGGTACTTGGTCGCATTGAGGTTACCCACCACGTTTTTGGAATTGGCCAAAACCCCATTCAGGTAAATGAGGTCTTTGAGGCTGTCGTGTACCATCACTACATGGGTCCATTTTCCAGGCACCAGGGCGTTGCCGTCGCCAGAATCCATGTCGGAAATGCCAGTGGCATAATTGGTGGTAAAAACCGGTTTGCCGTGGCCAGGCAAAGAGATTTTCCAACGTTCTTGCCAACCGCCATGAGAAAGTAGAAAAACTTCACCCGTTGCAGGCAGCTTGTTCACTTTTACCCAAAAACTAATCGAAGCTTTGGGTGAATTGAGCGGCGCAGTGGGAGGAGCGGTCAGTTCTGAGGAAGCCCCATTGAAGCGATAAGCCGAGTTGCCAAAACCAAAACGATCGGTTCTCCAACTGAGGTTTTTGCCTTCGGCGTGATTGGCCAAAATGCCGATGTCCTTGCTGTTGCCCGAAAAGGGATAATGGCTCAACAGCCCCTTAGCCAATAACGGAGCGGTATTTTGGGCAGTATACAGCGCAGTAATTTGTGCTGCGCTAAGGGCTGTGCCAAAAATGTTCAACTCATCGAGGTCACCATTGAAAAAATTGCCACCATCGACTGCATTGAAACCAATGCCGAGGGGTTTGCTGGTGTTGTTGAGGTTGCCAACTACAGCTTTTTCAGCTACTTTAACCCCGTTCATGTAGATTAGGTCTTTGGCCCCATCGTGTACAAAAGCGACGTGTTTCCAAACCCCAACTGCGAGGGTGTTTCCATCGCCAGAATCCATGTCCGAAATGCCGTTGGTGTGATTGGTTGTCCAGACGGGTTTACCGTGACCTGGCAAGGAAATTTTCCAACGCTCTTGCCAACCGCCAAAAGAGAGTAAAAAAACTTCCCCTTGTGCAGGTAGCGCTTTTACCCGTACCCAAAAAGCCACCGTGGTGTTGAGGGTATTGAGGGCAGCAAAGTTCGGCGCTTGCAGGGTGCTTTGGACCCCATCAAAATAAAAAGCCTGGTTCGACCAGCCGAAACGGTCGGCGGATAAGCTGGCCCCATTGACCACGGCGTGGTTGTGGTTGGCCGAAACGTCATTGGCCGAGCCATTAAAGGGATAACTCGCGATGGGCGTTTGCCCGTACAGCGCTCCAGTGCAGAGGAGGCATAAAAGAAGCAATTTCAAATGTTGTAGTTTGAATTTCATTGGATTTTGGTTTTTACGGTTGTTTTACTACTAATTTGGCTTTGATCAGCCCATTCGAAAACAGCTTTAACCAATAAGCACCGGCAGGTAAGTAGGACAAATCCAGTGGGCGACCGCCTACGGATTCCAGCGTCCAGGTCTTGATCATTTTTCCGTCGAGTTGATAGAGTTGGAGGGTTCCGGATTGTTTTTTCCAAGCTATATCCGTCAACTGAATGGAATGAGAAAAAGGATTGGGGCTTACCTGCAAGGGCTCTGCACGAATTGGAGCCTGCTGTGTATGTGTAGTCGTATTAGTCGTGTATTGCGCTTTCACTTTATCAGGAGGAAGGGCATAGTTGTAGATGCGCACTTCGTCGAGTACTCCGGCAAAATTGTATTGGGCATCGTCCGGCCACATTTGACCAAAAAGCATGGGCAAGGTCGTAGTCCTGATTTTTCCGGTAAAAGGGGTAGCTGCTTCCAACTCACCATCCAGGTAAAGCGCCAGGTAGCTGCCATCGTAAGTGGCCGTGACCTGGTGGTATTGGCCCGGCAGCAACTCCGTCGCGCTGTCGAGGTCTTTGATGCCATTCAGGCTATTGACCGTCCAGCGGAGCTGACGGGTAGGCGTAAGCGATAACTTCCAGCGTTGTTGCCAACTGCCGTGCGACAACAAAAAACTCTCCCGATCGGGAATGGCGTTGGCTTTGAACCAGGTGCTCAGGGTGATTGCCCGATCAAAGTTGAGCAGTGGGTGATTGGGTACCAGGATGTGTTGGATGTTGCCATCAAAAGAAAAGGCTTCGGAGGTAATGCCGTTGCGGTCGGAACTGATTCGGGCACGGTTTACGGTACCATCCAGGTGATTGGGCCCCATGTCGCGGGCATCGCCCTGGAAAGGGTAAAAAGCGACGAGTTCGCCGGTGGAGGGGGCAAAGTTGCGCACCCAAATTTTAGTATTGGCGCTGCTTTTTAAGCCGGCGGGGTCTTTGACTTCTACCGTGATGGTGAAGATGCCTTCAACGTTGGGTGCTAGCCAGTTGATTTGTGCGCCCGTACCTTGGAGGGTTCCGCCCGTAGCTGACCAGGCGTAGGTCAGGGGGTCGAGGTTGGCGTCGGTGGCACGTGCAAGTAGGGTCAGAGCAACATTGGGTGATGTATACGCCGCTGATTTTTCAATGCCTGAAATGACTGGCGCTCGATTAATGGCCGCAACTACGGTCAGCAACAGCATAGCTGTATCGGCCAGCCCTTCAGAGTCTTTTACGATCAGTTGGACCCGAATTTGCCCGGGTACCGCCGGGGTTTTGAGCAACACTTCTGTGCCTGTCCCCGAAATTTCCCCCTGATTTGTCGACCATATGTATTCCAAAGCCGAACCTTCAGGATCGAGGGCTTGTCCAAAAACAGGAACTTTATCGTTGATGCTCAGGGTGTCTTCTTTGAAGCCGATGCCCTGGATGCGGGGGCGTTTGTTTAGCTTGATTTTGTTTTGGCGGTAGTCCACCACTACCCCATCGACCAAAAACTGATTTTCCTGATAAGTGGCCTTGCCGCCTGCCGGAGTCAGCACCAGCAATACTGCTTCATTGGGAGGAATGGAGACCGTGACTTTGCCTTGTACATTTGTTTTTAAAAAAGCCTCTTGCAGCGTATT
>JAIXOO010000227.1 GCA_027486765.1 Saprospiraceae bacterium | reverse complement strand
TCCACTTTCCATGGACCCGTAAAATCCTTCACATCGGCTTCTTCAAAAGGAACTGGCCAACGGGTGAGGGTACTGTCCACCTGATCCAGAGTCTCTACAAAGATGCTAGAGCCGGGTGCCAATTGCAAAAAGGTTTCAATGGTATTCGGCCCCAACGCTTTGAATCCTTCCCAGCCACTCTGCTGGCTCAAAGGGTCGTACAATTTCACCATTTTGGCGCTGCTAGCCAAACGAACTCGACCTTCCTGGAACCGCCCGGACAAGTTGCTGATGAAATACAAAGTGCCTTTGTCGGTTTTTTTGCGGATAAACGCCAATCCCTTTTCAGCCAACAATTCGCGGCGAACGCCGGCCTTACTCAGGGCCGCCCCTAAATCCCGAACCAGGGTGATTTGAAAATTCGACATCAAGGTCTGCATGGTTTTTTGTCGCTCGGCGAAATTGTTCCAGCCATTCACCGTACGGGGTAATCTGGCTTCAAACAGGACCGAGGCACCAGCCTGTTTGAGTCGAGCCAAAGCCTGGAGTGTTTCCAGCGGAATGTACTCGGTTACGGGCAAAACCAGTGACTTGTAGCGGGTGCCACCCGTGGAAACCAGAACGCCATTTTCAACCTTTAAACCCTGAATTTGGCGATCGGAAACAAAATCATAGGCCAGACCTTGTGCGCTCATCCAGGCAGAAGTTCGCCCAAACGGACTGTCTTTTATGTCATGCACCATGGAGTGAACCTCCATCGGGTGGGTTTTGCCTTTGCGACCAGCCGCGTGCCAAACGTCGTAAATGGGGAAATAGAGCAACACATCGTTGTCTGGTTTGGCGGCTTGCAAGCGGCTTTGGCTGCGCTCGATGTAGGCGTTCAACTGTGGCAAAAATGGCCAGAAATGACTTTGTTGGTTAAAATTGGTCGAGGCATAAAACAACCAACCGGGAAACTCAGCACCCGGCGGAGAATAAGGTACGCCGTGGTAAAAAATGTGGTTGACCCCGGAGACCAAACACTCGTCTACTATCGGTTTGACCTGTGAGAGGGCTACCTTGAAGTGGTTGCCCAGCCAAGTGGCGGTTTCGCAGGACACCATTTTGCGCCCGGCTACGTGCGCTGCCGAGGCGGCCCACTTGATCACAAAAGCATCGGGTTCGCCAAAACGTTTGACTTCATAATCGGGGTCTACACGGTAGCCGGGAATGCCATAGGGTTTGCTGCCAAAAAATTCGGTTTCGGGTACATCGGAGGCGGCGTAGAGGTCGAGTAGGTTGGCGGGGGCACCGTGGGCTTCGTTGCGCACAATTTTGCCAAATTGTTTGCCCAAAGCCATCAATGGTTTGGTGAAATCTTCCAACAAGACATCGGAAATGGTTTCGTGGTAGTCGGCCCAAATTCGTTTTTCGCGGTCAGATCTGGCGGTGTCCTGTGCCAGCACATCCAGGTGGGTCAGCAGGTCATAACCGCGCAGTTGTTGGAATTTTTGCACAAAAGTGCTGGTCCAGTTGGCCCCGTATACTTCGTATGAATCGTTGTAAAAAGCCCGAACGCCGTAGTTTTTGGCCACAAAGACCTGAGCGAAGGTTTGAAAGTAGGTTTTGATGGCCGTGGCGTTAAAGTGATCGAGCACCCAGCCTTCGGCACCCGGGGCAGCTCGTTTTACTTTTTGCCCGGTGGGCAATTGGTACAGGGCATAGAGGTTGCTTTCTTGCGGATGTTCCCAGGTAATGCCTTTGCTGATGTCGAGTTTTTTGATAAAAACCTTGCGGGAATAGGCCGAAACTGCGATGAGTTTGGCGTTCTTCCATTTCTCAGGAACGGTGGGCAGTTGGGTTATTTTTTCATTGGCCTTCACTTCGATGCTTTGTACCTGAAAGGCTTGTGCGGCATCTTGCGGCTTGACTTGTGCGCCGCCAAAAGGCCAGCCAGTACCCAGGGTCATGTCAATGCCCAGGCCCAGTCTTTTGGCTTCAGTACAGGTGTAATCCAGCATGGACAGCCATTGCGGACTGAGGTAGGGGATGAAATTGGCTTCCTCCCCCTTTACGCCGTAGATAGGAATGATGTGCAAGCCCCCAAAACCGGCTGCCGAAAAATCTTCGAGGTTTTTTTTGAGGTCCGCTTTGTTGACGGCACTGCCCATCCACCACCAGTAAGCCCATGGCTTGGCGGAATTGACTTGGGCACTGAGGAAAAAGGGAAGAATGAGGAGGAAGGAGAGGATAGTGAAAAGCTTGGAAAAGCTCTGCAAGCGGAAAAATGACTTGGACATGCGCTGTAGGTAATTTTTGTTGAACAAGTTAGGGGGCAAAGGTAAGATACTTTCCAATTAAAATAGATGTACAAAAGTGACATAATGGCAACGCGGATGACACGGATTGCACGGATTAACGCGGATTTTCTTTTGCCTGCGGCAAAAGTTTTTTTGGCCACAAATCACGCCGCAGGCGGGATAAAAAATCCGCGTAAATCCGCCCAATCCGTGTCATCCGCGTTGCCATCATGTCGCTTTTGAAACGCATTAAGCATCAAAGAAGTACAATTACGACACCTTCCCCCGCACCGCCATCGGTTTCAAATCCGTTAACTCCGCAATGCTCACCTTCCGGTTTTGCTCAATGCTCTTCCGCGCTGCAATCCCGATCAGGCAAGACATCGCACCGTCGCGAGTCCCCGCCTTCAAACCAAAAGGATCGGCCATATTCGGATCGCGGAAAATCATGTCGTGCATCCGTTTGTCGCCGCCACCGTGGCCACCTTTGAATTTGGGCACTTTGACCGACTCGTGTTTGCGGGCAAAATTGTCCATCACGATGATCTCCTCGTATTCGGTAGGCACTTCGTTGTTGTTTTGCGTCATTTCCTGGGCATGGCGATTGGCCTGATCCACACTTTCAAACACGCCGTGCTGGTAAGGAATGTCCTGCCAGGAATCCAGGCGGCCATTGAAGCCATTGAAGGCAATGCGCCAGCCTTCGTAGGGTGAATAAGTGGTCAGCGAGTAGTTGACCAGCACCCCATTGGCGTATTGAATTTGCGCCGACATCTTGTCGTAAATGTCGATTTCGGAGCGCCATACGCAGCCGTCGCGGAAGTAGCCGTCGTGGGCTTCGTTGTCGGTGTACAGGGCAGTGTAGTATTTGTCTTTGGTAACGTCGTAATAAAATTTACACTTGTCTTTGTGCTTGCAGGAGCGGCACTTGATGCCCCGGAAGGAATTGTTGGCCCCGTAGTGATCCAGGCTGCCAAATGCAGTCACTGCCACTGGCTCGGAGTTGATCCACCAGTTCAATAAGTCAAAATGGTGCGTTGCCTTGTGCACCCACAGCGAGCCACTCCGTGACTTGATGCCGTGCCAGCGGCGGAAATAATCGGAGCCGTGGTACACGTTGAGAAACCAATTGAAATCCACGGACACCAGTTTACCCACCCGATCCTGCATCAAGAGCTCCTTGATTTTGGTCATGTGTGGGCCGTAGCGATAGTTAAATCCGATGGTTACCTTACGGCCTGTGCGGCGCTCGGCATCCAGAATGGCCTGGCATTTGATTTCATCGGTGGTCATGGGTTTTTCAGAGATCACATCTGCGCCCATTTCCAAACCCTTGATGATGAACTCGTGGTGCGTGGCATCCACCGTGGTAACGATGAGCACATCCGGTTTTTGGGCGCGCATCATTTCTTCAAAATCGGTGTAGGTGGGGCAAGTGGCACCGATGTGTTTTTTGGCGGCTTCTACCCGTCCGGGGTTGATGTCGCACAATCCCACAAATTCAATCAGGTCACCGTAATTGTCCAGTACGGTTTTGCCCCAAAATCCGGTGCCTCTGCCTCCCGTACCGACCATGGCGAGGCGTTTTTTTGCTCCTAAATTGGGCATGCCCGTCAAGTTGGGTGCTGCCAATACACCTCCGGCTGCTACCGAGGCTGCTTGGATAAATTCTCTTCTGTGCATAGTGTTTATAGTT